>DASYVQ010000044.1:0-12988 GCA_035936875.1 Chthoniobacterales bacterium | reverse complement strand
TAGAAAGCTTCACCGACCGAAAATACTGCGAGATAAAGCGCTGCCATTACATAATACGGATGAATGCTTCCGTTTACTCCGAGATAGCTATGTCCGAGCCACTGACCAGGCGCACTGTTCACCGCCGGTTGAAACCATTCCGTAGGCAACGCCATGATGAATACTCCGGCCGCACAAATCACGCCGCCGACAACGACCATTCGGTAGGCCGAGAACCGCTGTGTCAACGCGCCGATTATCGGCACGAGTAGAATGATCAGAATCGAATTGATGGCCGAAAGCCTGCCGACCGGCGCGTGCAGCCCGAGCTCGCGATCGCCAAATTTCGGGAACACGTAGTCCATTTGCAGAAAGATGGCTTTTAGGAATCCGATGAAGAGAAAGAAAACCAGAAGCCTGTAGAAACCGGATTGCCCGAGCAGCCGATGGAAAAGACGCAGAGTGTCGATGGCGCTTTGCCGCACGGTATGACCGATGCGACTCAAGAACGCAGAAGCGGCGCGACTCGATTCGCTACTGACTGAACCATCAGCGCTTCGACGAAGGAAGTAGATCACGGGGAAAAGCAAAATCTCGAACGCAAGACTAACGAGAAACAGTTGCTGATGTGTCGTTGGTTCGAATCCAAAGAAGTTCACTCGCAAATCCAACTGCCGGACGTAATCGAAAATGAATCCCGCGGCGAGGTAGCCGATGTTCATGATCACGTAAATCACCGAAAACGAAAAGGAACGCTGGGCTATGGTGGAGTAGCGACGCGTAGCCGCCAGCAATACTGGCGTTCCAAGGGCCTCGCCGACCGCCAGGGGGACAACGCCACAGGCAAGCGCCAACGACGGGATCGTAGTCACCACCATCACGCTTCGAGCGAAGGTGCAGATGGCGGCACCGAGAAAGAAAGTGCGCCGCAAGCCGATCGCGTCCGTGAGCGAGCCGGCGAGCAACGTGAACACTGTCATGGCCGGCGCCCAGACCCAGCCGACTAAAGCTCCCGCCGCCTGGTCGTTAAAGCCGAGATCCTTCGACAGCCACAGAACCATCGTTTTGTTCGTGACGGAGTAGGCGGTGTAGATGAGAAACTTGATCAGGAAGGTGAGCCACAGCTCGCGTGTCGCGCCTTTGAGCACGGTGAACTTCGCGAGGAAGCCGTGCAGTCCTGTCGCTGCGATTGGAGCGACGCTATCTTCAGGCGCGAACGTGTCTTTGATTGCGTCTCCCACGGTCTTGAACTTCAACTACAACATCTTCGCGACAAATTCGCGCCCGTCGAATTGCGCGAAGTTGTCGATCTTTTCACCGGTACCGACGAAGCGCGTCGGAATTCCGAGCTCATCCTGAATGGCCACAACGATTCCGCCTTTGCCGCTGCCGTCGAGTTTGGTGACGATGAGACCGGTGAGTCCGATCGCTTGATGAAACTCGCGGGTCTGGCTCAGTGCATTGCCGCCAGTCGTTGCATCAACCACGAGCAAGATTTCATGCGGCGCAGTTTGGTCGCGTTTGGCCAGGGCGCGTTTCGCTTTTTGCAGCTCGGCCATGAGATTGCTTTTTGTGTGCAACCGGCCGGCGGTGTCGCAGAGCAGGAATTCAATCTTGTTCTTTTCGGCCGTCTGATACGCGTCGTAGCAAAGCGCGGCCGGATCGGCGCCGTACTGGCCGCGAACCATTTCCACCCCAAGCCGTTCGGCCCAAACGCCGAGTTGCTCGATCGCGGCTGCGCGAAACGTGTCGGCGGCGGCGAGTAAAACTGTATGTCGATCTTGTTTGAGGAAATGCGCGAGTTTTGCGGTTGAGGTTGTCTTGCCTGTGCCGTTCACGCCGACGAGCAGGATCACTTTTGGTTTTTCTGGCGACGACTGGAGCGGCGCCGCATTTGCCGGTAAAATGCGCGCAATTTCTTCGCCCACGACTTTCACGACGTCGTTGATGCCGGTGAGGGACCAGGCCTCGCGTTCCTGCAATTTTTTGATGATTCGCGTGGTCATCGGCACGCCGAGATCGGCGCGGATTAAACCTTCCTCGAGTTCATCCCAATCGATCGGCTTACCGGCAAAAGTTTGGGCGAGCGATTGAAGGAAGTTCATCGGCGTTCAACGCGCGCGCGAAAGACCGGCAATTTATTTTGTAGCGTCAGTCGCAGATTTTGGAGCGGCGGAAGCGGCTTCGCGCAGCGGGCGTGTGAGATCGTTCTTTACGCGATCAAGAATGCCGTTGACGAAACGACCGGACTCGGCGCCGCCGAAAGTTTTTGCGAGTTCGATAGCTTCGTTGATCGAGACGACCGGCGGGATGTCGTCGCGATAAAGCATTTCGTAGATAGCGAGGCGCAAAACATTGCGATCGACCGCTGAGATCCGATTGAATTCGTAGTTCTCACAGTAACGGCGAACGCGCTCGTCGATTTCCGGCAGATGCGCCACCATGCCTTCGATGAGCGGCTGAGCAAACTCGCGGACGCGCGGAGTAGCCGGACAAAATTCCCAGAAATCTTCGATCCGCTCAGGCGCTTCGCCGCGCTGAAGATCGCGCCAAAAATGATATTGAATGGCTGCTTCGCGCGCGCGCCGTCGTTTCCCCATAGAATTTATTTGTTGCGCAGCTTCGACATGACGTTGCTGATTTCCACGGCGGCACGCGCGGCTTCGGTGCCGCGGTTGATTGTGTTTTCGAGACAACGCTCGCGCGCCTGCGATTCGTTATCGAAGCTCAGGACGACATTGATGACTGGCACGCCCTGAGTGACGGCAATGCGTTGCAAGGCGTCGGTGACGGAGCGGCTAAGATTTTCGGCGTGTTCGGTCTTGCCTTTTAAAATCACACCGATGGCGATAATGGCGTCGGCTTTTTTCTGTGACGCGACTTCACGCACGACAATCGGAATTTCAAATGCGCCGGGGACTTGCAGGAGGTTTACGGCAGCGGTGGGCGCGAGCGCGCGCAATTCTTCCGTCGCATGAGTGACCAACCCCTGAACGTATTGCGCGTTGAACTGACTTGCCACCATCGTGAAGTGACGCTTGCTGCCGACAATGCGAGGGCGGCGTGAAATCGCGTTCGACATCGATGATGTCTTAATGCCTTAACATCGCGGTTTCGGCAAGATGGCGAGGTGCGGAAAGAGAAGTCTAGAGGCGTTGGAGCGCCTTTTGAGCCAGTTCTTTCGACTTTTTGAGCTTGCCCTCTTCGTTGTCCGGCCCGCCGACGCTGACGCGAACAATAGCATCGTTCTTCAAAACATAGAGAGCACCGCCCACGCGATTGGCGTTCCAATAGGCTTCATCGCCGATACCTTCAATTTTTTTCGGCGGAGTGGATTTTTTCTTTTTTTCTTGTTCCCGAAGGCTTTCCTTTTTCTCTTTATCGCCCTCGCCGGATTTTGCCTCGCCTTCGAATCGTCCGAACGTCTCCTTCCAGAAATCCTTCGGGCTGCGCTTAGTCGCCGAAGTTGGATCGCTCTGTGTCACTGTGAGAACTACGGACTTGTTGAAAGGTTCCGTCGTGTAAAAGCATTGAGAGACGCGAAGGCCGGCATCTGAATGCTCGCTACCTTTCGTATCCTTGACGGGCGATCCCTGTGTCGCTTCGATTTCCTCTTTTGTAAGAAGACCACACGCGTCAAACGTCGCTTGACTCGACGTCTGGTTTGTTGGCGAAGCGTTTGCTTGAGAATTTGCCGAGAGCTGAGTCCTGGCGGTTTTGTTGCATCCGACAAAAGCCAAGAAAAGAAAACAAAGTAAAGATAGAGAATATTTCTTTGGCATCAGAAGGCTTGTTCCCAAAATCATATCATCCCAGCCATAGTAGGCGCAGCAACGATCTCTGGTTAATTAATCCGAAGCAGGGCGGGCGACGACCAGGCCAGTAAGCAAGAAAATCATCGCCGCTGAAAACAAACAGTAACGGCAGAACGCGTGGAGTAGAAACGCTTGCACAAAAAGTAACCACAGTGTGCCGGAAAACATTGTCCAGACCAATAGAGCAAATAATTTTCGGGCACGCGCGTAACCGAACGCGGCAAACGTCGCAAAACTAAACGCGCCGAAGTAAGCTACAATTCCAAAAGCTGCCACGGGAATGCCGAAGACTCGGGCGTACTTGCTGCCTAACACTTCAAAGCAGCTGGCCGAGCCGCCACAGACAGCAGTTTCGCCGGTTAG
Source organism: Chthoniobacterales bacterium (assembly GCA_035936875.1). Classification (GTDB taxonomy): domain Bacteria; phylum Verrucomicrobiota; class Verrucomicrobiia; order Chthoniobacterales; family UBA10450; genus DASYVQ01. The sequence goes on along the minus strand of DASYVQ010000044.1, from coordinate 8,831 downwards.
AGAGATAACGGTGAGATAGGTTGCTTCGGCGAGACCAATCAACGAGACGGACGCAGCGACTGAATAAAAAATAGTCGTCAGACGTGATTGGGTGATTGTCGATCTTGCGTTCGCGGTGGCGTTTGACATGCGTTCTAAGATGATGGTTTGGCGCTCTTCACGGCTGCGTCGACCGCGGCTCGCACATCGGCCGGGCTAAGAGCCGTCGGGGCTAGAGCTTTGTTGTTGAGAAAAATGGTCGGGGTATTTTGTACACCAATGGAAGCTGCGTGTTTCTGATCGGAGTCAACACGCGCACGGACCTTTTCGCTCTCCATGTCTTTTTTGAAGCGTTCGACGTTTAAGCCGAGTATTCCAGCGTAAGAGCTGAAGAGTGACCGCACGTCGGCCGCTTTACTCCAAACGGATTGCTCTCGATAAAGTAAGTCGTGCATTTGCCAGAAGCGGCTTTGCATGTGCGCAGCTTCAGCGGCGTAAGCTGCCTCCCGCGCGTGTTGGTGAGTCGCGAGCGGAAAATGATGGAAAATAACACGCAGGTGCGAGCCGTAATCTTGCTGGAGCCGGTTGATTGGATCGGAAAGCGCGCCGCAAGGCGGGCACTGGAAATCGCCGAACTCCTCGAGTGTGACCGGAGCATCGTTTGGACCGAGAACGTGCATTGATTCGCCGCTCTCCTTTCCCGACGGTTCGGCTTCTTTTGAGATCGTCGCCGTAGGAAGCCGCTTAGCGCGATAAAGCATCGTCCCGCTAACAAGTGCGAGTAATGCGACCGCAGCAACAATGACAAACGGAAGGTATCGTCTCAGAGAGTATGTCCCAGCTTGATTTTCTTGGTCTCAAGATATTTGGCGTTGTGCGGATTCGCTTCTGCACGGATCGGCACTTGTTCCACCATCTCGAGCCCGTAACCTTCAAGCCCTACGACTTTCTTGGGGTTGTTCGTCAGAAAACGAAATTGGCGCACGCCGAGATCGAAGAGAATCTGCGCGCCTAATCCGTAATCGCGCAGATCGCTCGGAAATCCGAGTTTGGCGTTTGCCTCCACCGTATCGAGTCCTTCTTCCTGCAATTTGTAAGCGTGGATTTTCGCCGCCAGACCAATGCCGCGCCCTTCCTGCCGCATGTAAACCAGAACGCCAGCGCCATCCTCGGAGATTTGTCGCAGCGCTGCATGCAACTGATTTCCGCAATCGCATCGGCGCGACCCGAAGACGTCGCCGGTGAGACATTCGCTGTGCACCCGCACCAGCGTTGGCTTGTTCTTGTCGATCTTGCCCTTCACCAGCGCGAGATGGTGCATCCCGTCGAGTTTTGCCCGATACAAATGCAAATCGAAATCGCCGTAATCAGTGGGCAGTTTCACGACCTGCTCGAGTTCGACCAGCTTTTCCCGCACCCGCCGATGCGCGATCAGACTTTGGATCGTGCAAATGCGCAGTCCATGTTTCTTGCGGAATTCCATCAGCTCCGGCAACCGCGCCATCGTGCCGTCGTCGTGCAGAATCTCGCAAAGCACGCCTGCCGGCTGCAAACCGGCCATCTGTGCAAGATCGACAGCCGCTTCGGTGTGGCCGGCGCGGCGCAATACTCCACCGTCCTTGGCGCGCAGTGGAAATACGTGCCCGGGTTGCACCAGATCTTCGGGTGACGATTTCGCATTGGCGATCGCAAGGATCGTAGTCGCGCGATCGTAAGCGCTTATGCCGGTGGTGACTCCGCGCGACGCGTCCACCGAAACCGTAAAGTCAGTGCGATGCGTTTCTCGATTCTGCATCACCATTCGCTGCAGGCCAAGCTGCTCGGCGCGTTCGTTCGAGATCGGCACACAGATCAAGCCGCGTCCATATGTGGCCATAAAGTTCACAGCTTCCGGCGTCACTTTCTCGGCCGCCATCACCAGATCGCCTTCGTTCTCACGATCGGCGTCGTCTGTCACGATGACAATCCGTCCCTTGGCGATGTCGCTTACGACATCATCAATGGTGTCGAACTGAAATGTCTCCCCAGCCTTCGTAATCATCGGAACAATACCATTACCGCCGTCGCCCTTCTCGGCAACGTTATTTCACTTCGCACTCGTGGCCACGACCGCCTCCGGCCGATACATGTCGTGATTGCTTCCCTGGAACTCGGCCTTCAATTTTACTTTGAACTGCGCAAGATCGACAAGGTCCCAGCGTGTGAGTTTCCAGCGACCATTTTTCTCGCGCGGCTCGTGCTCGAAGCCGACGACGAAATGCACGGCGTCGTCGCGCACCTTGTTTGTCGCGATCTTCGGTTCGAAATAGAATGCGCGGAAACTACTGTCGCGACTTCCGGCCGCGTAAAGCTTTGGATCGAGATAGAAAACGCGTTTGCTGGCAAGATCGACAATGCGCAGGTCCGGATAACCCGAGCGCTGCATTTTGCCGTCGGCTGTGCGCGGAAAGTCGCAATTCAATCCCGGACTCGAATTCAATAAGCCGCGTAACAAATCTTCGAAGTGGCTGCTGACTTCGTTGATGCGCTGAATATTTTGAATCGGACTGTCGCTTGCGTTCAATTGCTTCATCGCTGTATTACACGCTGCGCTGATTTCCTTAGCTACGCGCTGGTCAGTTTCATTCCTCGTATCGAAAGCCAGCACTTTCTTGCCCGTAACATCGACGATTACTTCGCTGAACGGAATCTCGCGCAGTTGTCGATCTTCATCCAGTAGCCATGGAATCAACTGATCGACGGGCGCCGCCCTACAAATTGCAATCGCCGCAAAAACGACAACTGAAGCGATCCGCAGCATTCGCGGATTCAACTCGCGAAAGCTTTCGGAGTCAAAACCTTCGAGTGCAACGCGGCAAGGACAAAGCAACGTCTCGGATAGGTAGATGACCATAGATGCCCATTGAGACGACGGAGTAAGATGAACATTTCCGAGAACTTCGTCCTCCATTTCTCGTAGAAGTTAGAAATGAATCGGCTATACCTCGGTGGGCAAATGGCCGAGGCGCGAAGGATTTCTTTCTATTTTACTTTACAAAGCTCGGCCGGTTTTAGTAGGCGTAGATCAGGTAGGGCATCGCGATCGTCGGGCGAGGATTCGCGAAAACGATAAAGTTTTTGAAGCCGTTCATGAAAAAATCCCCCGCTGCGGCTCTGCCGCAAGAAAACGCAGAGAGCTCAAGCAGAGTTAGAGGAACACCGATGACGCGTTTCTTAACTCGCGTGGCTCTAATCGGCTTTGGCATACTGGCGATTCTTGGCGCAGCGCGCCTCTGGGCCGGCGACATGGGTTCCTACAGAAGGACTGAGGTTCTCACATCCGCTGACACCGGTCGCGCCCACACAATTATCCCGTCGAAGGAAGAAGATGAAAAGGTGCGCCAGACCACTGAGGCTTTGGACCACCTCCGCAGCAAGATCGAAGAATGGGGCGTAATCACCATTTCCGCGCCGGTCGCAGTAATTGATTCGAGCGCGTTTTTTGTTCGGTCGGATATCCTCAGCGCACAGGAACTTGTTAGGGAGGCGAAGACGGATGTCGGCGGAACGGCATCTCAGTTCACTGGTATTGGTATCGGCAATCAAACGGGCGTGGATGTCAGACCCGTGATAACAGGACCGGCGGCAATTCCGCCGCAAGGATCGACGACCACGACGGCTACCACGACTACGACCAACCCATCGGACGTGACTGTTCCAAATCTGCCGACAGCGGAAGGCCTAGGCTTGTCGAAGGATTTCAAGGCTCCTGATATTACGACTTCCGTCGTCAAGAGCGTAAGCGCGCGCCTGCGTGAGGCCGAAGACAATACGGTGAAGCAGAAGATCTACTCAGAGATGACGAGGCCGATCGAAATCCCCGACCACAGCAGAGTAATTTTTGCCATCGTGCAGGTGAGTTGTAATCCCGGTTGGCGCACCCAACAGAAATACATCGCAGATTGCAGCGCGTCGGTGGAGTACTACGACATGAGTACGCAGACGCACTACGGGAGAGAAAACCAAAGGGCTCCGACCGTATTTTCCGTGCTTCCATTAATGGATGCACAGACGATCGAAATGGCCAATAGCCAGAAAGAAGTGACCCAGCTTGCCTTTCAGCTTGCCGCGACGCTCCCGGCAAAAGGAGTAAAAGTAAATGCCAAGAATCTTTTTCAATTTGTGAAGCAATATGCGCGCGATCTCAAATCGGTAACACCGATTCCGGTGGTGAACTCATATAGCACGGGGAAGACGTTTGGTTTTCGGTTTTCTCCCTCGTTTCAGGCACTTCGCGATCCGGCGCAGAAGAGTAGCCGCGCGGCTAATGTTTTGCTGCCAACCACATTTCCCGCGCTGATCACCGTGATCATTCACGACGCCGATTTGGACGCGTACAAAGACTGGTATCAGATCCATCACCGAGGGTGGTCACCGGCTACCAAGGACGACATTCCCCCAGGTGCAGCCTTACTAACGCACATTTCCACTCGCTGGTATCTCAAAGAACGCCCGCCGCTGTGGCAGTTTCCTAAGCGCCTTTTTACTCCTATGAAACGTGATACCGCTGGGAGTGAAGCTTACGCGGCCCACAAGGTCGCGATCATGAACGACGTTAATTCGAGCACATTTCCTATACAGGAGAGCTACGTCGGAACCTTTAACCCGGTATATGATGAGTTGCACCGCGAAGTCATTGACCTCCAGTCCAAGGCGGTTGGACAGAGTTGGCCTGTGTCGCTCGACGTTGCTTTCTTTAAAGCGAAGGAGGAGAGGGACAAGCAGACGTTGGCACTCAAGACAATTCAGGATGAGATCGATGCTCAGACACTCCAAGATCAGCTCGATACTCTCAAAAAGAAGGGCAAGAAGCCTTCTATCGATAATATAGACCCCACCGGTGTTCAGCTCGATTCTCTTGGAGATGAGTTTCAGCTGATAGTCTCTGGCACAGGGTTGGGCGGCGTAAAGAGCGCTACTCTGGGAGGCGAAAAGGCTACAGCTATCCAGCCAATTGGCAGTTCATTTGTGATGTCCTTTAAGCTTCCGAGTGCAAAGGAGGGAGATACACCTGACCTGAAACTACTTGATGCAGAAAATAAAGAAGTTGCTACGAGTAAGAAGGCGATAACTCTTAATCTCAAGAAGAAGAAGGAGGCCAATCCGGATAATTCGCCTTCTCCCACACCTACACCTTCGCCAACACCTACCCCAACGGCCACACCTACCCCAATGGCCACACCTACCCCAATGGCCACACCTACCCCGAAAACGAAGCCTACGGCCACGCCTACTCCTAGACCCAACGGGTAAAAGGCCCGGGAGGCGATAGCTATTAACCACCCCCAGCAATAAATGTCCAGCAATCAAGAGGAGACAATAGATCGGCAGGATACCGAGCCGACAGTGTCGCAGAAGCCAGACAAGATCATCGTCGCCATTCACGGCATTGGTGATCAGTACCACAACGCAACTATCCAGTCGGTCTTAAACCGTCTCGGTTATTATTTCTCGTATTCTGGCGCGGCACCGTTGGGGGCATTTTACCGCGATCCTGCGATGGTTGAAGCATTTCTTCTTCAAGACCCGGTACCTAGTGATCCGCTTCGAACCCTAGGGTTCGCAGAGGTTTATTGGGCGGACATTCCTCGAGGTGTGCAGCAAGAAGGCTACATTCTGGAAGAATCAAAGGCCTGGGCAAGGACCGTTGTCCGCCGAGTGAGGGCCAGATTCGGGAAAATGACCGGCGGTTTTCAGGAAAGCGACTATGAGTCGGCCGCTACGGTCATCGAAGAAATGATCGAAACAATCGGCGTCCTTCAAAACCTTCTCTTTCTCGCGGAAAAGATGTTTAAGTTCAAATTTGACTTGAATAACCTTCTAACAGCCTATCTCGGAGACATCCAAATTGTCACTGAATTCGAGAGCTATCGGCGGCAGATTTTGGACACCTTCAACAGGGTGATTAGCAAAGTCTGCAAAGGCAATGAAAATGCCAAGCTATATATTATCGCCCACAGCGAAGGCACTGTTGTTGCATTTATGGGATTACTTGAGGCTATGTGCGGCTATCCAGATCCCGTCACGTCTGCCAAAAAAGTGCCATCTTGGGTAGACCAGCTTTCTGGATTCATGACATTTGGCTCGCCGATCGACAAGCATCTCATCTTGTGGCCAAAATTATGGGACAGGCTTCAGACTAAACTGTGGCAGCCGAATCGGAAGATTCCATGGTACAACTACTACGATCTCGGCGATCCGGTTGGCTTCAATTTGGAGACGGCACGTGATTGGATAAAGACGCATGGATGGTGCGATGCATTTGATTTTCCAGCAGCAAACGACTTTGGTTTTAGCCGTTATCCGCTGCCAGGCAAGGCGCACAACGACTACTGGGAAGATCCTTACGTATTTGGTCATTTCCTGCAAAACGTAGTGCGTCTTGATCCTCCTCCGGCGCAACCGGGAGCGAGAAGACCGAATTTCAAAGCAAAACCCCCGAGTCGTTCTTGGGTCAGAGTAGTTAGCTTCACAATTCCGTATTTCATCTCTTTCATTCTTCTGGGGGCTGGTGTCTTTCTTCTTCACAAAGCCGTCACAGCGTGGACGAAGGACACTGAAGATACTTACTCCTTTTGTCGCAATGTCGTCGGAATCACAAGTCTCCTTTTCGGAATGACAATCTTTGCACGGATTATCCGTTTAGTTCGCAAAGGCACATGGTGGTGCTGGGCGACGTTGATCTCTATCATTGGAGCCGGAGGATATGTTTTGTTGGTTAGCAACAAATTGCGTGATGCTTTCGGCTTTCACTTTTTCGCCAACATCCCGCACTGGAGAACACCCATACCTACCCTTTGGTTTCCAAAACATTCTCCTCAAGACGAGATTTATCCCCTGATCGATGGACCCACGATCTTTACGATTGCTCTAGCTTTTGGTGCCTGCATCCTCAGCGCGCGGCTTGGCAGAAAGTGGCCCCGTCTTGGAATGCTCCCGTTGTTGGTGCCTGGGGGATTTATTGTTGCTGCCGTCGTGCTCCGAAGGCTCTTTCTCCCACAATGAACCCAAAACCGATTTGGCCAATTCTTCTAGCCGGTTTCGCCTTTCTTTACCTTTGGTGGTTGGCGGCGCTGGTTTTTGACCTTGTTTTCACTTGGCGTCGCTACATTCGCCGGTCCACTGCAATCAACTACCTGCGAAATCTGCGCACCAAGCTCAAGAAAAATCAGCACGACAACGAAGGTTAATAAACGTTCCCCTAAATGGTATGGATGTTTACCCGATTCGCCCGATCATCGCGACCTCCTTTACTCAGCCTAGCCGCGCCATATTGGGTAACCTTCGAAGACACTGGCAAGCTTCTACTCGCTGATTGCTCAAGAGATGGGCAAAGATCGAAAACAAGTTCCGCATAAGCCAGCTTCAGATAGTTACGCCCTCAATTAATCATTCAAAACAATTTAACTTCTAGAAAAAACCCAACCAAAAAAGGGAGTAGTCTATGTTAAATAGAAATTTTGGTGCTTTACCAAACATCCGAGTTTCGAGAGAGTAACTGACGAGACAAAAATATGAACACAACCTGCCACTGCGGCTCACTTAGCCATAACCCACTACATTGCATTCTGCCACCTCATGTGTTGGAGCATATGCTCAATGCCAAAGATAAAAAAGTACGGCAAATCGCGTTGGATAATATCATCGCAAGCGCCCACATGAGGGCGGTGCGCTCCGCGCTACCGCCGGAGCGTGCCGTGATGGGATTCACCACACTGACACCGGGCGGCAAATACCGTGAAGTTTACGACGGGCAGCATAAACCGACTAATCAATTACCCGGGAAACTTGTTCGGAATGAAGGGCAGAAACCCACGAAAGATCCCGCCACAGACGAAGCGTACGATTACGCAGGTGATACTTATGACTTTTACTCCGGCGTTTTTAAGCGCGACTCGCTTGACAATCATGGACTGCGATTGATTTCGAGCGTCCACGTTGGGCAGAACTGGGACAACGCCTTTTGGAATGGCCGACAAATGGCTTACGGAGACGGTGATGGCCAGGCCTTTGGGCGCTTCACGCAATCGGTGGACGTCGTTGGCCATGAGTTAACGCATGGTGTGGTCAGCTATTCGGCCGACCTTGTTTATCAAGACGAGCCGGGCGCGATGAATGAACATTTTGCCGACGTCTTCGGCACACTTGTCAAACAATGGAAGAACAACCAAACGGTGAAGCAAGCCGATTGGCTTCTTGGCAAGGAGCTCGTGATCCCTGCGCCGACACGCCAGGCGATCCGTAATATGGCCAACCCCGGGACCGCATTTAAGAACGATCCATACTTAGGGACTGACCCACAGCCCAAGCATATCAAGAACAAATACAAAGGGCCCAGCGACAATGGAGGCGTGCATATCAACTCAGGCATCCTCAACTACGCATTTTATCTCGCTGCAACTGCCATCGGCGGTAAAGCGTGGGAGACCGTTGGTCCGATCTGGTATGTAGCCCTGACCCAACGTCTCGTGCGCACAAGTAGCTTTGCCGATCTGGCCAAGGAAACGATCGACATCGCTGGCAAGCAAGGAGCCGCCGTCCAAAATGCCGTTAAAGCTGCTTGGAAGAAAGTAGGTTTGTAATCGACTTCGATGCGTGATATTGCGCAGAGTATCCGCGCTGTGAAACTCACCTTTCGTCAGACTGGCGGTTTTGTGGGAATCGACCGTGGGGTCGCCTTGGAAACGACGTCGCTTCCGAACGGCCTGCGCACCGCGGCCGAGTCACTACTCAAGTCTGATGCGCCGATCGCAACTTCATCTCCGGCGGCACGCGATCAAATGCAATACTATGTGCAGATAGAAGGTGATGAT
>DASYVQ010000043.1:0-8343 GCA_035936875.1 Chthoniobacterales bacterium | reverse complement strand
TCCACCAACCCGTGCAGCGAATACCTTTTTCTCGACAACACCGCGTGCAACCTGGCGTCGCTGAATTTGCTCAAATTCAAAACGCCGGATGGCGTGTTCGACGTTGAACGATTCAAATCGGCCGTGCGCATTTTCATTACCGCGCAAGAGATCGTGGTCGACAACGCGAGTTACCCGATCAAAGAGATCGCGGAGAACTCGCACATCTTCCGGACGCTCGGACTTGGTTACGCGAACTTAGGATCGCTGATTATGAGTTACGGATACGGCTACGACAGCGTGGAAGGCCGGGCATTGTGCGGCGCCATTACCGCGATCATGACGGGTGAAGCTTACGAACAGAGCGCTCGCATGGCGCAAGCGATGGGACCGTTTCCGGGTTACAAAGACGCGCGTTGTAGCGGTGTGTCCAAGCCGGCGGCCAAGAACAACGTCGCCTCGATGCTGGAAGTAATCGATCTGCACCGCTGCGCCGTCAGCGAGATCGCCGACGTAAAGGAATTCGCTTACCTTAAAAAGGACGCTGCCAAAACGTGGAACCGAGCGGCTGAGCTTGGTAAACGGCACGGTTATCGCAACGCGCAGGTAACGGTGCTGGCACCAACCGGAACGATCAGTTTTCTGATGGATTGCGACACGACCGGGATCGAACCGGACATCGCGCTGGTGAAATACAAACTGCTCGCCGGCGGTGGCATGTTGAAAATTGTCAATCAAACAGTCAAACCGGCGCTGGAAAAACTCGGTTACAATTCTGAGGAGATCGAGCGAATCATCGCGCACGTCGACGCGTTCGACACGATCGAAGATATGCCGGACACGGACGGATCGACAATTTCCTCCGGATTGAAGCCAGAACACTTGTCGATCTTCGATTGCGCGTTCAAACCGTTCAAAGGCGAGCGCTCACTCAACTACATGGCGCATCTGCGAATGATGGCAGCGGCGCAACCGTTTCTGAGCGGCGCAATTTCCAAAACCGTTAATCTGCCGGAAACGGCCACGGTCGACGACATCATGAGCAGTTACATCGAAGGCTGGCGGCTGGGATTAAAGTCGATCGCGATTTATCGGGAAGGCTCGAAACGGTCTGCACCACTCAACACGCGCAAGACGCGCGACATGGGCGCGGGCGGAGATGTCGATGTTGCGTTCGATATCACAATGGAGCGGGACGAATTTCAGAGACGCATTCTCGAACTGGAAGAAGAACTTGGGATGCTTCGGGGCAAAGTGGACAAGCCGTTGCGGCATCGCATGCCGGACACGCGCATGTCGTTAACGCACCGGTTCGAAATCGCCGGGCACGAAGGCTACATCACGGTCGGTTTGTATGAAGACAATCAGCCGGGCGAGCTTTTCATCACGATGTCGAAGGAAGGGAGCACGATTGGCGGATTGATGGACACGGTCGGCACGCTCACTTCGATCGCCCTGCAGTATGGCGTGCCGCTGGAGAGTTTGGTGAAAAAATTCGCTTACCAGCGCTTTGAGCCGAGCGGGTTCACGAAAAATCCTGATATTCGAAACGCGACCAGCATCACCGACTACGTCTTTCGCTGGCTCGCCTGCCAATTCATCAAAGGTTACAAGGAAGCGACCTCGCCGAGTCGCGGGCAAACGGAATTGCCGATGAAAGAAATCCCTGAGATGGAAAAGAAGGCGCTCAATCGACCGGTCTCGGATCTCGCGCGGACCGGGGAGAAGGAATTGATCGACGTGATCACGAGCAATTCTCCGAACGAAGGCAATCCGCAGCTCGCGCCATTCGGTGGCAGCCATGCGGATCGTGTCCAGGAAGCGCTCGGCAGCATGTTTATGGACATCGTCTGTTCGCATTGCGGCAGCGATAAAGTGATTCGGGCAGGCGCTTGCGGTGTTTGCACGGAGTGCGGCACCAGCCAGGGATGTAGCTAAAATTCTCAATTCAGGCGGTGCGGCTTTGCGATCAACTGCGCTCAGGTGGACCGGAATTTCGATGGCGGCGTATGCCGCCATCATTTGGATCTACTTCGTCCTTCCGCTGAATGGACGGTTTGGCGAAGCGATGCTCGGGACGGCGCTGTTTCAGCATGATGCAATTCTGAATGCAGGCATCCTAGAGTGGGGGCGAAAAGCGCTCAGTTCGGCTTCGCTACATCTATTTGAGTGGACCGCCGGATTCCCGCTCCACAACACACTGGCAAACACGGAAAACCTGCTCGGCTGGCAACCTGCGTTTGCGGTTCTTAGATGGGCTGGCGCTTCCGTGACTTTCGCCTACAACGCGCTATTCATCGCATCGTTTTTCCTGTCGTCGGTCGGGGTCCGGTTGCTCGCCAAGCGGTTCGGCGCGAGTGAAGAAGGCGCATTTCTGTCGGGGCTCATCTTCGCCTTCGTTCCATTTCACCTCGTCCATGCGATTCATCTACAAACGCTCGCTGTTTGCTGGGTACCGTTCGCGATCTACTTCCTCGATCGCTACCTCATCGATGGAAAGCTAATCAGTCTGGCGGGCGTCGCGCTTTCATTCGGGGTCTGCTTCCTTTCTGGTCTTTACATTGGGTTTTTCCTGGCGATCGCACTGCCTGTTTACGTTCTTGCCGCCGCCGCTACACATCGAATCACGCTGCAGCCGAGGCGATTGCTCGGACTGGCCGGAATAGCAGTTGCCCTCTCCGTTGCACTTTGGCCAATCGTTTCGCACTACGTAGCCTACTCGAGAACAAACGGCTACGTCCATCCGACGGAGGTGCTGACTCGTTTTTCCCTTGAGCTACTCGGGCTCGTCAAAGTTCCGCCGTGGCAGGCTCTCTGGCTTGGAACAGGATATTCGGGCGTAACGGAGCACGAGTCCGCGGCGTTTCCAGGATTCGTCGCGCTAGCCTTGCTCATCGCGGCTTTCTGGGCCGCGCGCGAACCGGCCAATCGCGCGTCTACGCGACTGCTGATCGTGATGGCGCTCGTGTTTTTTGCGTTCTCTCTCGGTCCACTGCTCCTGTTTCACGAGAACACGCCGGTACCCTTCGCCAGATGGATTCCGTTACCGGGGCGAATCTTTGAATGGTTTTCAGCCCTTCGGTGGGCGATGCGAGCATGGTTGTTTAGCTTGATTTTCATCGCGGTAATGGCGGGTCTCGGTTTCACAACTCTTACACGACATGCGTCGCCTCGCCGGCGCGCGGTCGATTGCGCGCTTGTCGCGCTACTCCTGTTCTTTGAATATCGCCCACTCGACTGGTACAGCGGTAAATCGGTGAGTGTTCCGGATCCGCTGTCTCTGTCGGACGCGTATCAGTTTCTCGCCACAGAGAGCGACCGAGGCGCGGTAATTGAGCTTCCAGCAGCGGATCAAAACGGCTATCGCACGCCGCTGATGGTGGTGTCGGTCTATGGAAGTGCAGGGCACTTGCGGCGCGTGGTGGCAACGCATGGGCAAACGTTGCCGCCGGTGACGACATCGCTGCTCGAAACAGCCGAACAGCTGCCCGCTGAGTCCGCGGTGCAAAGCTTGCGCGATCACGGCTGTTCCCGAGTCGTGGTCCATCGGAATTGGGCGCCGCGCGAAAGTACGATTGCTGTTCTTCGCGACCGCGGTCTGCCGGTAATGTGGGAGTCAAAGGAATCAATTGTATTCTCGTTGCAGCGCTAGCGGTGTTGTGCTGCCCGTTGGACACGGCGGGAGTGAATAGCTACACTGCCTGACCGCCGTTCGTTCGTCGGCGGTCGTTTATTTTCCAGTGACTGAGACTGAAGCACAACGCCAAAAAGAGATTCAGCAGGCCGAAGAATTACTTTTTACCGGCCCGCAAGCGCTCGGTTTTGTCAAAGGCCTGTTTCAGGGCCATTTCGTTTCGGATTGGGTGATGCCGTATCCGCGGATCGCGGCAGCGGAACAACCTAAAATCGACCAGACGCTTACTGACCTGCGCAAATTTCTGGATGAACATCTTGATGCGCCGGAGATCGATCGGCAGGCGGACATTCCGCGTGATGTGATCGATGGACTGGGAAGAGTCGGCGTGCTCGGTGCGACTGCACCACAAGAAGTTGGCGGTCGCGGATTCACGCAAATGGCGAACTGCAAAGTGCTGGAGGAAATTGGTCGCCGCTGCGCATCGACATCGGTGTTTGTGAACGCGCACCATTCCATCGGCATTCGCGCGCTGCTGTTGTTCGGCACGCACGAACAAAAGCAGCGTTGGCTGCCGAAACTTGTGACCGGCGAACAACTGGGAGCTTTCGCTCTGACTGAAAAGGAAGCCGGTTCGGATGCGGCGAATGTTCAGATGACCGCGACGCCGAGCGCTGATGGTTCGCATTTCATTTTGAAGGGCGAAAAGCGTTACATTACTAACGCCGCAATTGCGCAAGTGTTAACGGTTATGGCAAGGACGCCGGTGCCGGGTAAAGAAGGCAAAACCGCGATTACCGCATTTTTGGTCACGCCCGATATGCCGGGTTTCGAAATGCTCGAGGCGCGTATGCCGAAAATGGGCATTCGCGGCACAGCCACGGGACGATTCGCGCTCCGCGATGTGAAAGTGCCGAAGGAAAATATTCTCGGGGCACCGGGAAAAGGACTCAAAGTCGCGCTGACCGTGCTCGATTTTGGCCGCACCACTTTCGGAGCGTGTTGCACCGGCGCGGCCAAGACGTGTTTGCGCCTGGCGACGGAACACGCCAACACGCGCAAACAATTCAATAAAACACTGGGCAATTTTCATCTTGTGAAAAAGAAAATCGCCCGCATCGCGGCGGACGCGTACGCGATGGAAGCGATGACCACGATTACCGCCTCATTGATCGACCGCGGGCTGGAGGATTACATGATCGAAACGGCCATGCTCAAAGTCTTCACCACTGAGCGGCTTTGGGAAGCGATCAACGACGCATTCCAGATTTACGGCGGATCAGCCTACTTTGTCGATCTTCCGCTCGAGCGGATGCTGCGCGACGCGCGGATCAACCAAATCGGCGAAGGAAGCAACGAAGTGCTCACCTCATTCATTGCGCTAGTCGGGATGCGCGGACCTGGGATGGAGTTCAAGGAAATTTACGACACGATGTTGAAACCGTCGCGTGCCGGAATCGGACGAGCCTGGAATGCGGGGATGAATCGGCTCGGCGCGACGGTGCGGATTCCAGATGTGCCAGTGCGAAGCAGCGAGGTGCGTTCGTTCGCGAACCAGCTCGGTCGCTTAATCTGGCGCTTCAATCTCGCGGTGAATCGCGCGTTGATAGTTTACCGCGAGCCGATCCTCGATATGCAACTTGTCCAGGAGCGGATCGCTGGCGCGGCCATGGATCTTTTTGCATCGACCTGTGTGCTCAGCCGCTGGGATTCTGAGCTCCAGTTTGCGGGCCGAAACGGTGAATCGGGCGCGCCGAAAAATCGCGCGGCCGAGCTTTTCCTGCACCAATCTTTCCGGCGGATCCGCGGTTTTCTCGGCGGGCTAAACGACAACGACGACAAAGCGATCCTGGCAGCGGCGGATTCGGCTCTCGGCGATCGTTAACGGTGTCCGGGACAGGCGGGATTCGGTTCGCGCTCAAGCCTATGCTGGCGCAATTCTAGCTGCCGAGAGGGGAATGCACCTCACAAAAGCATTGCAGAATTGTTTTAACCGCGTCGCGGTTCGCGGCGACAAGACTCGATTTCCTACTGTGAAAACATTTGCCGTGGACGCGTGTGCGGCCGGCAGATATGTCCTGCAATTCGGATCCGGTAACGCCGATGTAACCGCGCAATTAAAGCGGAAGCTTTGTCACGTCACAGCTATCGGTCTCGACGGCAGCGCTCGCCGCAGAAAATCGAAATCGTTCATATCTGCACCGCGTCTACCCGAGAATGTGGCGTGGTTCGATCAAATTTTGCTCATGGACTTGATCGAGCATCTGCGGGATCCGAAGCGCTTCATGGCGTATCTGCGGCGAAAAATGGCGCGACGCGGATCGGAAGTGATCATTACGGCATCGAATATCGGTTCGTTTGCAACGCGACTGTTGCGACGCCTTGGAGGTGTTAGCAATGGCGAAATTACTCGTCCGCGCGCGGTCACGTTCAAATCGCTCTGGGCGTTGCTGGAGCAGACAGGTTACGAGGTCGTTGAAACGCGGGGTCTACCGGCGCCATTTCAATTGGCCATCGGGGATAATCGCTGGAGCCGCGCGCTGGTAAAAGCGAATCAGCTGTTGCTGACAATCTCGAAGCATTTCTTTTCCCATCAGATTTGCATTCGCGCTCGTCCGCTGAGAGAGGCTCGTTCCCTGGCTGAGCAACCAATCTCCGAAAGCGTGCCGTTGCAACCGCAGGTTCTCAGTCGCGTCGCCTGATTGTCAGTCTACGGCGATTTCAAGATGTGGAGCGCGCGGAGCAAGCCTTCGCTGATCAGTTCGTAAAGCGGAAATTGAACCGCGAAAATTAGGTTCTGGCTGCGCCGATTCAGCCCTCGGCTGGAAGTCTAGCGCCGCCCTGCAAAAGCCGCGGTTCGCGCGGGCTAGCGTCGGTCCATCTCGGCTTGGTAGTTGCTCAAGTCGCGCGCGAGGAGTTCTGATAGCATGCAATCATCAGTCAAAGCGAGCGCGCGATTCACAGTTAAAATCGCGGCTGATAAACGCCCGGCTTGTGCGTAACTCGCTGCCAAGGTCCGAAGCACGACCGGATGTCTGGCACCTGTGCGCTGCCTAGCTCTTTCGGCGAGTGCGGCCGCCTCGACGGCATTTCTGCAGTCAACATGGCTACTGGTTGCCAAGGTCCACGCGGACGCATTGAGCGCGGCAACGGAATCCGGGTCGATTTCCAGCGCGCGGCGGTAATGAGCGATAGCAAGATCATCGCAACCGGTCTGCAGGAGTAGCGCTGCCAAGCGGACGTGACCGGCGGCGTCTTCGGGCGGTATATCGAGAGCTCTCTCGTATTCTGCGATCGCTTCCGCGACCTCGCCTGCCCGGATCAGCATCGCTGCGATGTTGGAATGGGCATCTGCGAAATCTTGCTGCAATTCCACTGCTTTGCGGTAATGAATGAGCGCCTCATCGAACTGGCCTTTTTGAGCGAGTGCGTTTCCCAGACTGTTGTGGATGATCCCTGGGTTCAGGTGACAGTGGCTGGCTGGATCTTGTGGGAATGCGCTCAATGCCTTTTCATAATGGGCAATTGCATCGTCCACGCGACGGTGGCCGATCAAATACTCAGCAATATTGTACTCGGCTACGTTGTTATCCGGTGCGACAGCCACTGCATGGTTCCAGAGTGACTCGGTATCCTTCCAGTAAGACGTCTGCGTCCAACCGCGCCAGGTCAAAAGACCAATGATGACCGCAGCCAAGCCTGCCAACATCTCTCGGCGTTTATTGAGTGAATTTAGGAGGTCGACAGCCGCCCAAGTCAGGGTGACCAACAAGCCGATCTGCGACAAGTAGGTGTAACGATCGGCGTGCGCCTGCAACCCGACTTGGACCAGACCGATCACCGGCAACAAAGAAATCAGGTACCAGCACCAACCGACCACAATGTAAGGAGCTCGTCGCCGCACTGCCAATGCGAATGTGGTTATTGCGGCCACGAACATAAACGCGAGCGCCAATGCGAGGCCGGAAGCATGGTCGCCCGCGTATGGGTAGAGAACTGCGAGCTTCGTTGGCCAAATCATTTGCCCGATATATGCGACGTAGCTGATTAGCGCGTTGCTGAGTCGTGCCGTAAATGGCAGCTGGTTGCTGTAGTCGATGGTCGCTTTTTGCACGATCAGTGTCGCAGCGCTGCATCCAGCAGAAAGAAGTAGGAGCGGGAGCTTTTCAAAAATCGGAGCCATTGGCAGCGACCGTGACGCTGAAAGCTCGCTGTAGAATCGTTTAAGTGGCCAGTAGTCCAGTAGCAGCAGCAGCAGTGGCAGGGTCACGAGTATCGGCTTCGACATCAGGCCAAATGTAAAGATCAGAGCAGTGCAGAGATAACGTGTGACGGATGGCTGACGGACATAATGGACATAGGCCGTCAGCGTTAGCATGAAAAAGACGCCGCTCAGCACATCTTTCCGCTCTGCTATCCAAGCAACCGATTCTGCGCGTAACGGATGAATGGCAAAAACAGCAGCGACAAAAGCGCTGCGCCAGAATTCCCCCGTCATTGCGCGCAACACCGAAAAAAGGAGCAACACCGCAGCGACATGCAGCAAGACATTGACGAGATGATGACCGGCCGGATCCAAACCAAACAATTGGCAGTCGAGCATGTGTGAAATCGTTGTGATCGGGTGCCAATTTCGCGCGTGAGGCTCGGTGAACGCCGCAGCAACACCGCCCGCCGTTATACCGGCGGTGATCCGTGGATTGTTGTAGACGTAAGTCTGGTCGTCGTAG
>DASYVQ010000042.1:0-37668 GCA_035936875.1 Chthoniobacterales bacterium | reverse complement strand
CCGCGGGCCAATCGATACGGAAAACGCGAGCAGACGGCTTGTCTTTTTCCGACGGAAACAAATATGTGTCGCCGGAGAAGCGGTGAAAGTGAATGTTCTCGCGGTTCTCCCACGCTGTCTCCTCTACTTTTGCCATCTCAGTGATCTGTGCGCCTTCGGATAGAAAATGGCGTTCCACTTCCGCCCAATTAATTCCCAGATAATCGTCCCAGTTGAAACGCCAAATAACCCACCGGGCGCGGTCGACCCCAAAAATGTATTCAGGTAAACCTCGTCGCCGCGCTGCCTCATAAATGGGATCTTGTCGCGTAATCTTCATCCCTTGCGGCAATCGCGTGTGAAAATACAGCGGCTCCGATTCGTAATTCGTGATCACTACATCGCCGGGCTGGGCATGTTGGCGGAGGAATTCGCAGCTCTTGGCTAAAGTTCCCGGATTGGAGCGCCACAAATCGCGGAGGAACAGCAGTTCCCCGGTAGCAAAGAACCGGTCAACGACTTTTTCCGGCACATGCGCTGCCACTAATTTATTTTCTGGGTCTGGATTCGTGTCTGCCCAAAACAGCCAAGGCGTGATTTGAGCCAGATTGGTAAATGCGAAAACCAGCAGCAACGGCAGCCAAATAGAAATTTTTCCCCAGCTGATTTTCACAATCAAAAGGCCCGCGGCCATCGCCAAGAGCGGAATGATCGCGGCAGTATAGCGCACACCAGTAACCCACAAAGCAGCGGTCCGCTGAGTGAGCGCCATTGCCAAAGCGTAGGAAAGAAACGTCGCGAAAATGACGACCAAAAACGCAGTTTCCTGACTCTTTACAAATCCAGAGGCGTGTATCGTACCATTTTCGACGATCCCCCGTGGTTCAGGTGGCGGACTAGAAGGGGCAAACTTTCGGAACACCAGTAGAATTGAAAAAAGGATAGCGATTCCGATCAGAGGTGTAACCGATGCGCATTCGAGCAAGTACTGAATCAGCCGGACAAAGAATTCGCCGCTGCTCCGCAGCGGAGCGGTATTCTCGGTGTAGCCAGCATGGGCCAGTGCGAACCACGGTAAGGTGAAAGCGATAATCGCTGGAAACGCGAACCAGAACCAGCGCCGTTGAAATGAAAATGGCCGATATATCAACGTTAAAATCCCAAGGACTGCTACCGGCATAATTCCGATCGGATGAGCATGGAACAAAAGAATGGCTGTGATCGCAAAGAGCACGCAGTGGCGCGCTGACTTCATCTGGAAAAAAATCCAGATCAGCCCGCAGGTAAGAAGAATGCTGAGCGAGTAATACCGGCACTGCCGGCAATAGAGTAGGAACTGGACTGAAGACACCAGAAGCGCGGCAGCGCAGAAGCCAGCCCAGCGATTCACAGTTATGCGCCAAACAAAAAAGTAAACGAATAAGATCGACATCCAGCCCGCCAGTGCGAACGGGAGCCGAGCGGCAAATGTATTTTGGCCGAAAAGCGCGAATGATGCGGCAGCCAGGTAGTATTGCACCCACGGCGAACTCACCATTACGAGCTGATCGTTCTCCCGCGCGCCAAAATCCGAATCCATAAACGTGACGCCGTCCCACGCTTTCGGCACACCGAACTTGAGGATGTTCGAGGCGAGAACAGCAGTGTCGCCTTCATCCGCCCACAAATAACCCGAGCCCAAGTTTATGAGCAGCAGTGCCAGGCCCAACGACGCAACGATTGCAAATGGCCAATGCGAACGCATCACCCGCTACTTTCACGCGCGTGCAAACGGTGTAAAGAAAATGCGACGTTACGTGAGCAGAAACTCGATTCGATGATGATCGCATGATGGACGTTGTTCGCGTTAGTCATCGGACGCGTCGTACTCATTCGCATTCGACGGCTCGCCATGCGATCGCATCGGTTAGCTCTTTTCCTTGGTTCGGCAAATCAGGATTCAATTCATTGCTGAAGAAAACTGGTGCGCAGGCAGCGCGTGCGTTAAACAGCAGTTGAAATGGTAAACCCGGACCGGAAGCGCTCCGCTCTACAGCCAGAAATGATGCTCTACGCAGCAGTATGTGTGGTCGTCTTTACCGTGGCCATGTCGCTCAGAGTGCGCGCAGCCATAAACGATCTCTGGCTGGATGAAATTTGGTCTCTAGAGCTTGTCCGTGACCTGCACTCTCCTCTCGAGGTCTTCACCAAAATTCACCATGACAACAATCACTATCTGAACAGTCTCTTCATTTATTTTTTGGGACAGCGCGGCAATTGGCCGGGATATCGTGCCCTGGCTGTCGTTGCGGGATTCGGCACAGCCGTTCTGGCATGGCTCATCGGGCGTCGGCGGGACAAATGGGCCGCGTTTTTTTCCATGATCCTCGTCAGTTTCTCTTACGTGCTAATCTTGTATTCATCGGAGGCGCGCGGATACGCGCCGCTGCTCTTTTTTTGTTTTTTGTGCTTTCACGTTCTCGAATCGTTCCTGGATAAGCCGCGATGGGAAACCGCCCTCTGGTTTTCGCTCGGCGCGATTCTGGGCTTCAGCTCGCATTTAACTTTCGTGAACTTTTTTGTAGCATCGTTGTTTTGGTTCTGCACACGTTTGGTGCGCTCGGGAAATAGGCTTACCACCATCTTGGGCCGAGTAACAGCCTGCTATGCCGCTCCAGTCATCTACTTAATCGCTCTCTACGTTGTCGACATTCGTCACATGGACGTGGGAGGCGGCACACCGATCGGCCTGTTAGAAGGTTACGCAGCATCTTTAGCTTGGACGCTCGGCGCTCCGAACGTTTATGGCATTCAGATGATCAGCGTCGGCGTCGCCGTGACTGGTTTACTTGCCGGGCTGGCTATTCTCTGGCGCAAAGAATTGGATCTTTTGTTTTTTTTCCTCGTCGTTGTCGTGATCATGCCCCTGGGCCTGGCTGCGCTCCAGCATGGGGACTTGCATTATGTCCGATACTTTATTGTCGCTGTCGGCTTTCTTGTCCTTCTGTTTGGCCGTGTGCTCGGGTGGTTATATGAGCGCGGACGTTGGGGGAAAATCGCGTGTGTACTTTTTTGTGGGGCATATCTGGTAACAAATAGCTGGCATCTTGCCAGTTTGTTCAAGTACGGCCGCGGCCACACGCAGGACGCTCTTCAATTCATGGTGGAAAATTCGAAACAGTCACCCGTTAGCTTCGGTGGCGACCAAGATTTCCGGATCCATTTTGTTTTAGCCTTCTATTGGAGAGAAACCATGCCGGGCAAAGCGATGGAATACTACGAGCATGAACGCTGGCCATCCGGTGGTCCGGAATGGGTTATTTTCCACAGGGAGTCTTTCAAACCGCCGGTCCCCCCCGGCAAGCAATTTTACGACAAGTCCGGCAATTGGTTCGAACTGGCACGTATATTTCCAACTGCGCCACTTTCTGGAGTTCATTGGTTCATCTATCATAATCGCGACAGATGACGAATGAAGTGGCAACCGTAAAGCCGATCGAGCCGCAGCTCCATTAATCAGCGCTTAGATTAAACGAAGAGGTGCCTAGCTGAGGCACAATAGGGCAAAAAGCAAACGGCCGGGTTCCGATATCGGAACCCGGCCGCTGAATTTTTGATGCGAGGCTATTAGAACCGCTTCTTGATCGCGGCAAACCACAGGCGGCCCTTCACGTTGGACGTCTGTTCGTCGTAGCCGTTTTCGAATGCTGCACTCACGTATGGCGGGTCTAGGTCGCCCACGTTGTCGACGCCGAGCGTGAGCGTCATGTTATTCAACCAGGCCCTCCAACCGCACGGATTGTACTCGGCGGTTGAGACCGGCATGACGTTCTTGTCTTTCCCGTCCTTCATCCTCACGTTCTTGCCGCCGTCTTTGGCGTACCCGGCCACTTCGGTTTGTGCCACAGGCGGTGGCAGGTTGAACGTATATTGGACAATCAGATCCACAGTCACCCATTCGCGCACTTTTCGATCGAAATTGCCCGCGCAGGGTATAAAGCCCGGGTCCTTCTTGCCCACATGCGCCGTGCCGACGACCAGCTCGCTAAACAAGCTGCAAGGGTCAGGGCCAGAGCCATCACTTGTATGCCCAGAGTCAGGCACTCCGTCAGCGCGTCGCAAATCGAAGAACGTGCCGGTCACGCTGTCCCAGTACTGGCCTACGTAGTGGACTACCGCGCCTGCGTCGATGCCCTGAGCCCATGTTCCACTCGGGCCGTCGTAAAACAGACTGGTGTACCAACGATTGTGCGTAAACGAGCCGCCCCCGTTTGTACCTTGGAAGCCGCCGCCGAATTTGCCGACTACCGTCTGTCTCTTTCCGTTAGGAATAGTTTGTAAATCGATGTCGGCATTATAAGTGCCATTAAATGTGGCGGTGAGCGTTCCCATATCGCCGTGGCCAAGCCTTGAGGTCTCGAATATCTCAACCGCTTCATAATCCCAAGCAGTAATGACCAATCGGCCCGTATTTGTTTCTGGAGTGTTGACCAGCACGATTCCCCCACCAGGCCCATTACGTTGTACGAACGTCGTGTTCAGCGGCCCGGGGCCACCAGTGAAGGTTTGAAAAGGTCCGCCTGGACCCGCATTATTGATGACAAACTGCGCATCCAAGGATGTCGTGTATTGTCGGATATCGATGTGAACGAGGTCTGCCGAGAGGGTCAGACCGGTTAACGGGGCCCACCATTTGCCCGGCGTAACTACACCACCGTAGGTGTACTCGTACGCAATCTCCGGTTGCAGCGTCTTATTCCCAAGCAAGTGCTGCTCAACCTGCGGTTCCGAGGCTCCCAGCGGATCCTTGACATTCGGGAATGACTGCGATGTACCCGAAAACAGCTCTCCCAACGACGGCGCGTGGAACGCTTCGATGTAGGATGCGCGCAACGTTAGCGCCGTATCGATGGGCTGCCAACGAACTGAGAACTTCGGCCGTTCGGTTTGACCGAAATCACTGAAGTTTTCGTAGCGCTCGGCGTAAGTCAGCTCCAGGCTATAGGCGCCGGGGAAGTTCCATGTCGGGCCGGTGATCGGGATGCGTGCTTCCCAAAAGACGGACCAAGAATCACGACTACCCCTGGTCGGCGCGAAGTTAGTCGAACCGGTTGTCTGGCCGGACG
The DNA here is from genome assembly GCA_035936875.1 of Chthoniobacterales bacterium. Lineage (GTDB taxonomy): Bacteria > Verrucomicrobiota > Verrucomicrobiia > Chthoniobacterales > UBA10450 > DASYVQ01. The sequence continues at coordinate 32,584 of DASYVQ010000042.1, read as the reverse complement.
CTGTGAGAGCGTCGGGGTTATCCTGGAAGGTATTCGACAAATGTATACTGCCGATGGCGAAAGAGACCGGGCCGCCCGGAAGATTGAACATGTCGCCGCGCAATGTGAGATCTTCCGTCAACAGAACGCCCCTCTCAATCTCAGTGGTGGTGACGAACACGCGGTCTTTTACGAACTTGCTGTTCTGATTGAGGCCAAACATGTTGAAGGCCGTGGCCGGATTGGTATCGAGCAAGGCCGTGCGCAACGCGTTGTTGTTAGTGATGCCGCCGAAGCGAACCGTACGCTCACTTTCGTTGTAGCGAACAGCGGTTTCCCATTCCCAAGTCTTCAGCATGTCCCAGGCGTTAGCGAACTCTCCCAAGTTGCCTTTCAGACCAGCGGTAAACACATAATTGTCCGTCCTAACCTTAAATGTGCGTAGACCAGCTTCCAGGGAACGGTAGCGGACACCGGTGGTGAATTGGGTGCCGGCAGGTGCAGAGCTGGCTTGAGTATTCGGAAATCTCGTGTCAAATCCGCCGGGCGATGTGTAATCGGCTACCGTGAACGGATTGAACGCGTTCTGTGTCGGCACGCTCATACCTGCGCTACTAATCCCGAACGGGTGAGTGGCGTCCGTCCAGATATCAGGCGTAAACGGCGAAGGCGCCAGGCCGCCATCCCAGAATTGGCGGAAATATTTGAAGTCGGCAAATATGGTCAAATATTTGTCGCAAATGTCGCGATCGAACGAACCATACAGATATTCACGATCGGTCGGGGCGACTGCCGGCGTAAGATCGGCGAAGTTAAAGAACCGGCGCTCGGACGGAAGATGCGGGCTTGCGCGATTCGTGTACTCCGGATCGGTGAACTGGTTCGCAAACGCGTGCGGCGTTGGCGTCAACAGGCCATTGTTGAAAGGAGGCTTCGCGGTCCCCAGGAACTGCCTGGTGGTGATTCGGCCAGCAAAGTTGCCGCTGCGAACATCGAAGCCGCCGAATCTATTTTTGTCTGCATCGTGTGAAATCTGGACATCTCTCGAGAAGATGCCGGCGGCGTTGTAAAGACCCGCATAGACCACGATGTTGGTTTTGTCGTCGCCGGTACCAGCGAGCAAATAGATGCTTTCTTCACCCCTATCGCCGGCAAATCCAAGGTTCGTGTTGCCGTAACTGGCGTAAACTTCCACCCCACGGAATCTGTGGATCAAAAAGACGTTCACCACACCCGAGACCGCGTCCGTGCCGTAAATGGGCGAAGCGCCGTCTTTCAGGATATCGATGTGATCGATCAACCCGAGCGGGAAAACGTTGAAGTCAACAGATTGAGTACCCGCATTCTGGAGACGCCGGCCATCCTGTAGAACAAGCGTCTCCTTCGGATCGATACCGCGAAGGTCGACGCGCGTGCTGCCGTCGCCGCCGTTGGTGTTGGCCTCCGTGGTTGTCGAACCCATGGCCGACGGAATTCTCTGGATAAGGTCGGTCGGCGTACGCACACCCAACCGGGTGATGTCGTCGCGCCGATACGTGTCGACCGGGTTCGGTCCGACTTCTTCCGCCGTCGGAATGTTCGAACCGGTCACGATCACGCGCTCGGTTGTGGCTTCGGTGCCGCCGGGCCCCGGTCCGGCCGGCGACGCGGCCGGGAGATTTGTTCCGGTCTGCGGGGCTGGCTCTTGAGCGCTGGCGCTCGATGCGATGATTAAAGGAAATCCGACGCACGCTACGAGGGCAACGCGAATCAGTCCGAACGTTTTAAGCACGTTTCTAGTCATTGGTTTCTCCATGGGTTTGGTTAGGTTTGCGCTAGGGATTATTGAAGTTTCAGCAAGCTGACAAGGTTTTTTTTCAGTTTTTTGAAAATACTTTGAACGGGCACAGCGGCGTAAGTGTCCGCCACCATCCCCGTTTTTTGCCGTTCTATCGGATTTCCCCGCCCCTGCCTAGAAAAAAATTAAAGAATTTTTAGGCCCCCTGGAGGGGGCTCCCGCAGGGCAAAAATCAGGGTGGGTTTGCTCAATGCGCGATTTGGGTGCTGTGCAGTTTTTCGCCGCGCCGAAATAATTCCTCGCAATGCCGCAAACTCTCGGCCATCGCATGATCTCCTCCGGCTTGCGCTAAATTAGTGCCGCGCTCAGCCGTCGCCGCCGCTTCTGAAAATTGATTGGTTTCGGCCAAGGCGGCGGCCAAAGTACGCAACACGAACGGATTTTCTCCGCCGGACCGAATCGCGCGTTGCGCGAGTTCGACTGCTTCGCCGCCGTTACGCAATTCAGCATCCGCAGATGTCGCCAGCACCCAGGCGAGATCATTCGCGGCATCGCTGTTATCGGGATCGAACGATAATGTTTGTCGCCAAGCCGCAATCGCGTTTGCGATTTCGCCTTTGCTGGCAAACAACACGCCGAGGTCGTTGCTGGCCGCGATATTGTCCGGTTGAATGCTCAGCGCTTTCTGATAATGCGAGATCGCCTCGTCGGTTTTTTGTTTGCTCGCCAAGGCCCGCGCTAAACCAAATTGTGCCGCCACGTTGCCGCTGCGAAGACGCAACGCGTTTTCGTAATGCCGCACCGCTTCGTCAACGTGTCCGCGCACGAACAAGATTCCCGCCAGTCCGGCATGCGCCACATCGCTGTCCGGCGTCACGCTCAACGTGTAACTCCAAAGAGTTTCGGTGTCGCGCCAATGCGTCGTTTGCTTCCACGACAAGATCGACAATCCCCCGACAACAATCGCAGCCGCAGTGGCAAGAATAATTTTTTGCTGACGCCAACCTTTTGTCAGGTCGCGAACCAGCCAAACGATCGCAATGTACAAACCGATTTGGGGAAGATAGATGTAACGATCAGCGCGCCCTTGCAGGCCCACTTGAATCAGGCCAATCACCGGAGCCAGCATCACCAGGTACCAAAACCAGCCGACGACGAGATAGGGATTTTTCCGGCGACGCGCGAAAGCGATTGCCGTGACGGCGATGAGCGTTGTGGCCGCAAGGAGCAGACGCCAGATCTCCAGCCGATTTTCTGGATGAATATAAAACGGGACGAGATCGACCGGCCAAAACATCTGCCGGATGTATTCGAAGTACGCGACCATCGCGTTTGTGATCCGCCACTTCAGCGGCAGATATTCCGTTGAGCCCAGCGCGAAATTCTGCGCCCACAATGTCGCGATGCACGAACCGATCGACAAAGCGAACAACGGAATTTTTTCCACGATCAGTTTCGCCGTTGTCAATTTTGCAAATCGATTGAGCGGCCAATAATCGAGCAATAGCAGCACGATCGGCACGGTCACGAGCATCGGCTTCGACATCAGCCCGCACGCGAACAAGATCGACGTCGTGATGTAACGGCCGACGGATGGGCGGCGCGCGAACCAGCCATAAGAGGTGAGCGTGAGCATGAAAAAAACTCCGCTCAGCACATCTTTGCGCTCTGCGATCCAGGCCACCGATTCGACGTGTTGTGGATGAATCGCGAAAACGGAGGCGACAAACGCGCTCGCCCAAATATTGCCAGTCATTCGCTCGAGCAAAAGAAAAAGCAGGAGTGCGCCGACGCTGTGCAACAGCACGTTAACAAAATGATGCCAGCCCGGCTGCAACCCAAAGAGCTGACAATCGAGCATGTGCGAGATCGTCGTGAGCGGGTGCCAGTTTTGTGAGTGCACGTGCGTGAACGCCCAAATCACGCCGTGCCAATTCAGTCCGGCCCGAACGTGCGAATTCTCAAGCACGTAAAGCGGATCGTCATAATTCACGAATTGGTGGCCGATCGTCTGCCCAAAGACAGCCCACGTGATGCCGACGAGAAAAATACCGGCGGTTAGTAATGCCCAGCGCGAATTTTTGACGCTCACAGCTCGCAATTCAAAGAGGGTTTAGCGCTTTTCCAGGTGAATCTTTGCTTCATCCGGTTGACCGTTCTGTAGCAGGGCCTGGCCCAGGAAATAATCGGCATCGGGATAACCCGGCTGAATGGCAATCGCTTCTTTATAATGAAGGATGGCCTCGCTGAGGTGGCCCTGACGGTGAAGACCGACGGCGAGATTATAGTGCGCGAGGGCGCTGGAGGGCTGCAGCCGAAGAATGTTGCGATAATGCTGAATCGCCTCGTCGATGCGTCCGTGTTCCAAGAGAACATTAGCGAGAGCCGTCTCTGCCTCTGAATTCGTGGGGTCGATTTTCAGCGCCCTTTCATACTCGGAGATTGCCGCCTCCCACTCCCCTTTTTGCAACAAAGCGGACGCGAGCTTGAATTTTGTGTCTGCGTCGTTCGGATGGCGCGTTAGAACCGTGCGGAATTCGAGAATCGCTTCGTCCACGCGCTGACGTTCCAGTAAGAATTCGCCCAGGCCCAGATGAGCGACATCGTTTTTTGTAGTTAAGGTCAGCGTCTGTCTTAAGAGTTTTTCACTATCGTGCCAATACGAAGTCTGAATCCACGCGCGCCAACCGAACGCCGCAAGGACGATCAATGCAGCAGCCGTCAGAATTTCGCGACGATGACGCCATGAAATTGAAAGATCGGCAATACTCCAGGTTGCCGCCACGTACAGCCCGATCTGTGGCAAGTAAGTGTAACGATCGGCATGAGCTTGCCCTCCAACCTGAATCAATCCGATCACGGGAACGAGCATAACCAGATACCAACACCATCCAGTGATGAGATAAGGATATCGTTTCCGCAAAACGAAAGCGCAGATTGTAATTGCAATGAGCAGTGCGCTCGCTCCCGCAGTCTCCCACAGCGGCAGTCGCCCGGGGTGCGGATAAACCAAGGCGAGCTTTGCCGGCCAAAACATCTGCCAAATGTAAACAATATAAGCTGACAGAGCGTTCGTGATCCGCCACGCAAAAGGCAATTCCTCTAGCCGCGCGACCGCGGTTTTACCCTGCGCGAGCACCGTGGCAATCGACAATGCACCGGACAAAACAAGCAGAGGAATTTTCTCCGCGATGAGATTTATCCAGCTTTGCCTTTTGGATCCCGCCTCTGGCTTCAGATCTCTGACCTCTGATCTCGCGCCGCCGCCGTAGCCGCTTTGGCGCGCAGGAGGCTGACTTCTGTTGAGCGGCCAGTAATCGAGCAATAAAAGGATGAGCGGCACGGTCACAAACATTGGCTTCGACATCAGCCCAAGCGCGAACAAGATCGACATCGCGATGTAGCGAGCGAGCGTTGGCCCGTGCGCGTAGCGCACATACGCGCCGAGCGTGAGCATGAAGAAAACTGCGCTCAAGACATCCTTGCGCTCCGCGATCCAGGCCACCGATTCAACGTGTAGCGGATGAATCGCAAAAACCGCGGCGACAAATGCGCTCCTCCAAATAGTACCGGTCCGGTTCGGTTGCCGCGGCGAGCTCGGACCGCTCGTCATTCGATTCAGGACCAGAAAAAGCAGAACGACCGCAATCGTGTGCAGCAAAACATTTGTGAAGTGATGTCCGCCCGCTTTTAAGCCAAAGAGTTGGCAGTCGAGCATGTGCGAGATGGACGTCAGCGGATGCCAATTGTCGTTGTCAAAGTGAGTGAAAGCCCAAGCGACCCCGGAAGGAGTGAGACCGCCAATCACGCGCGCGTTTTGATAAACGTAGGTGTTGTCATCGTAATTGACGAACTCGTGGCCGAGCGTTTGCCCAAACACGGTCCAGGTGATTGCGGCCAGAGCGGCGCAGATCGCGAATTTCAAAGCTAGTTTAGGGCGTACCGTTCCCACCATCTCTATAATAGAGGCAGCCGTGCTGGCTGCGTGCCCACGAGTTTCGCACGCGACGCGCGTGCCGCTACAGCTTTCGTTGAATTAAGATGTTTACACCTGCCCGGGCGAACCAGTTGTCGATCACATCTTTTTACCAATAGCTAAGGCAAAGGCGATGTTTCGTGGTAAGGCGATCCGGCCTGGTAAAGTGCAATTTTAGTTCGAAGTGAATCCGCCAACGCGGTCAGACCGAGTTCGTCAGCCAATTCTAGCGCGCGTTGAGCGGTCTCGATAGCCTGGGAGAACTGCCCGTTCTCGGCATAAGCCGCCGCCAGAGTATGAAGGATGACGGGTTCGCTGCCACCAGAAAGTCGATCTGCTTTCTCGGCCAATTCCACGGCCCTGGCGCCGTTGCGTACCGATGAATTGGAGGAGGTCGCCAACAGCCAGGCAAGATTGTTTTGAATCAGGATCGATCCGGGGCCGCTCTGCAAAGCCTTTTCATAATGCAAGACCGCCTCTTTTATTAATCCCTTCTGGCGAAGAGCGTTGGCCAGATTGTTGTGCGCGTTGGGGTAATCGGGTCGCAATTCCAGAGCAGTGCGGTACTCGGCGATGGCTTCGTCGACTTGGCCGTTCTGCCGAAGAGCTCTGCCAATATTATAGTGACTCTCCGCATGCTCGAACGGCAATTCCAATGTCTTTTGGTACTGAGCAATTGCCGCATCGATGTCGCCTTGCTGAAGTAGCGCGTCGCCCAAGTTGCTATGGGCCAGAACATGAGCAGGACGGATTTTGAGTGCCTTTTCAAAATAAGTAATCGCTTCGTCGAGTTGACCCTGCTGGAGCAAAGCGCCGCCAAGATTATTCTGCGTATCCGCGTCATCGGGCGATATCATGACGGCCGTTTGGAACTGAGCCATCGCCCGGTTGAGCGAACCCTTCTGCAAAAGCGCGTTGCCGAGATCGCTGTAGCCTTTCCCGTTTGTCGGCCGTATCTGAAGGACCTTCTCGAAATGTTCGATCCCTTCGTCCACGTTTCCCCTTTTCAATAAGAGGGAACCCAGATTGCTATGCGCCATCCAACAATTGGAATCCCGCGCGAGCGTTGTCCGCCAGAGTGTTTCAATGTCGCTGTATTGCCGGCTCTGCCGCCACGTCAAAACACCAAGGGTCAATAGCAGCAGCGTGCAAAGCGCTTGGTGCAAGAAAACTTTCCCTCCCGTAAAAGAATCCAGTCCGATCGTTATTCCGGCGGCAGCCAATGTCAGCGGACCAATGCAAGCGAGATACTGAAAATGATCCGCAACAAAAGAATAGACGAATGGATAAACGTCTAGAAAACCCAGCGCCGGGAAAAGCATTCCGAGAAAAACAAGCGCTGCCGCCAGCGGACCGCGCCATCGAGCTCTTACTTTCCACAGCAGCGCCAGCAGCAAAAGCGCTGCCGCTGGAAACAAGTATTGCCACCGGGCCGCCGCGTTAACATCCCAGCGCGGATAAATGAAAATCAGTTTCTGGGGCCAAACCAGATTGAAGAGGTAAAACCAAAAATCCCTTCCGGCGATCAGGCACCGCTGCAAGATCGACAAGTTGAACGAAGCACCTTGGGCAACGATGAAACTTCTTTCTACCCATGCAGTTAACAGTCCGGCGCCAATGCCGATGACGAAGAACGGAACCAGCGGCAATACGTCGTTCTTCCAGGAAATTCGTCCTCTTTTCCACCACAAGACGACCAGGATTATTGCCGGCAAGGGGGCGATGGCGGTCTTGCACATCAAGCCTAACAAGAAAAGAGCGAGCGCAGCGGCATACACGACTCGTTTTCTCGTCTCGTCGAAGTTGAGATAAATCAGCGCTGAAAAAAGAAAGAACGCTCCCGAGAGCGTGTTTTTTAGTTCCGAAATCCAGGCCACCGATTCCACCTGCACCGGATGCAAAGCAAATAGAGCGGCGGCCAGCCAGGCCCCGGGCACGTTGAGTTGGCGCAGAATTCTCCACAAGACAATCGCGGAAATGCCGTGCAGCAGAATATTGACCAGGTGGTAAGGAAGAACAGAATCGCCCCAAAGTCTGTGCTCAATCCAAAACAGGCTATGGACAATGGGATAATACTGCCGGGTGGCTCCAGGCTTCCCCCAGATCTGTCCCAACCCGTGTAACGAATGCAGTTCTGCCGTGGTGATATGCGCGTCGTCATTCCAGATCGGTTTCCCGCTCCACGCCGGCATGTAAGCGATCGCGGTGAGAGCAACCAGGAGCAGGCTAAAACCCCAAGTGCGATAAGCCGGAGGCAACAATCGCAGCGTCGACCCCGAAGCCCTCGACTCTTTTGGATCCTTGTTGTTCCTTAATCTCTGGCCCATTTAGTTTTCCCAACTCTTGGGATTTTGCCGGCAAAGAGTGACACGGATTTCTCAAGTAGCATCAAGATTTGCTGCAGAGTTTTCAAGTTCGCCCTGCCGATCCTTCTGCCCGTGCTCTATCTTGTTGGCTGGTTCGAATTCCGACACTAAAATTACCCGCGTGTTCACCGGTCTGATCGAGGAAGTTGGCAGCGTGCTTTGGATTCGCGCGACCGAGCGCGGCACCCAAATGCAAATCGTGGCCCCGCAGCTGGCCAAGCAAATCCAAATCGGCGACAGCGTGGCCGTGAACGGTTGTTGCCTGACGGTGAGCGCGCGTCGGGACGAACAGCTCACCTTCGATCTTCTGGAAGAAACGCTCGACCGCACGAATCTAAAGATGTTGCGACGCGATAGCCCGGTGAATCTCGAGCGCGCCTTGTCCGCAGACGGCCGTCTCGGCGGTCATTTTGTGCAAGGCCATATTGATTGCACGTCCCGGGTTGTATCGTTTGAGAAAAATGGCGACGATCATCGTCTCGAAGTGGAGTTGCCCGGCGAGTTCGCCCATTACGCCGCTTACAAAGGATCAATCGCCCTCAACGGCATCAGCCTGACGATTGCGGAGGTCCTGCCAAAAAGCTTCGCCGTTTGGATCATTCCGCATACCAAACACCATACCAACATCGACAGCATGAAGCCGGGCGATTGGGTGAATATCGAATTCGACATCCTGGCCAAATACGTCGAGCGGATGCTCGCTCGTTACGCGCCGCAGGATTGAACTGGGATCTGCCGCAAGCGGCCGCTCTCTATATATAGTACGCGGTCGCCCGGCTATTTCGCTCCCAGTCCCAGGATCACCGCTGGAATCGTGCGCAGCAGAATTTTGAAGTCGAGCCCAAGCGACCAGCGGTCGATGTAATCGAGATCGAGCCTGACCCAGTCGCGAAAGTCGCGCACCTGGTTGCGGCCGCTGATTTGCCACAGGCAGGTCAAGCCCGGCTTCACGCTTAATCGCCGCCGTTGCGCCGTGTTCTCGAATTTCTCCACTTCGTAGAGCGGCAGAGGCCGCGGACCGACCAGGCTCATGTCGCCCAAGAGCACGTTCACAAGCTGCGGTAACTCGTCGAAACTCGTCCGTCGCAACCAACGGCCGAATGGCGTGACGCGCGGATCGGATTCCACTTTAAAAACGGGACCATGCATTTGATTGAATGGCTCCAGTTCCGCGCGGCGCATCTCGGCGTCATCCGCCATCGACCGGAATTTGTACATGACAAACGGCTTGCCGAAACGGCCGGCGCGGCGTTGCCGAAAAATCACCGGACCGTGGGAAGTGATTCTGATAATCAACGCCACGATGGCCATCGGGACCGCGGCGAAGACCAGCGCGATGAACGCTACCGGACGATCAATCAGCCATTCCTTAACAAACAACGCCCATGAGACATCCGGCGTTGAACGAAACACCAGCATCGGTCGCCCGGCGAATGCATCGAAGTCCGGCTTCGCGATTGAAGTCCGGATAAAATCCGCGACCAGCCACGCCGGCACGCCTTCCACTTCACAAGCGCCGATCGCTTCTTCCACGCGATTGAGCTGGCCATGACCGGCGGCAAAAATCACGCGCGCGACCGAATGGCGGTGCATCGCTTCGATCAAATCCGAGATCGGCTGTTTTTCGATGTCGATCCGCGCGGCCACATCGATGAGCAGCTTTTGCTCAGAAGTGAAAGATTGCTCAAGCGCCGCGATGTCTTGCGGCAAACCAGCGAGCAACACCGGCTCGCGCCGCTCGCCGCGCATCGCTTTACGCCGCAAATGCCTGATGATGATTCGTTCTTTCAAAAGCAGCACCAGCATCCCGATCAAAATGAAAAGCAGCGGCACTGATCGGTTCGCCAGCGGCAACCGCAGAAAAATCACGCAAGCGCTGACAATGATGCTCAGGCCAATCATGGCCCGCGCAATTTGCACAATCGATTTCCACTGCGTTTTGTTCAGTGGCGACTGATAGAAACCTTGCAGATCGAGCAAGATCGGGCCGAATGGCATGATCACTATGAGCAACCAGTGATAATTCCGCAGCGGATCGATCGTCTTGCTCAGATCGAACCAGAACGTGCTGTAATAGCGCAGCGCGTATGCTGCCCAAAGGGAGAACGCCAGCAGAAAGGCGTCGATGAATACTTGCAGCTGCGTGTTTAATTCCTGTCTTCGCGCGAGCATGCTACAAAAGGAGGAAGCTTTCTTGTCCTGTAACTTCCAGAATCGTTAAGTATATGACAACGCGCCAATCGGTCAAAGAGCGGTGGCCAAACCCCCGCATCGTCGGGGTGATCGCTTCGCCGGCCGACCTGCGCGTTGCAATGCGAATGCGAATGCCGCCGGATTTGTTCGAAATTCGGCTGGATCATCTCTGCGGCCATGTCGACCAACTCGAAAGCAAGATGTCGATCTTGCCCGCGCCGGTCATTATCACGGCGCGGCATCCCCGCGAAGGCGGCGCAAACAATTTGTCGATTGAAAAGCGCCGCGAATTGCTTTCGCGATTTTTGCTTCAAGCGCGATATGTCGATGTCGAACTGCGCGCCGCTTTGTCTTTTCGCTCGCTCTTCGATCTCGCGCGCCGCAAAAACGTGCGCCGCATTATTTCGTTCCATGATTTTGATTCCACACCCACAACGCGCAGTTTGCGTACCAAGGCGCGCGCCGCCAAATCGCGTGGCGCCGACATTTTCAAAGTCGCTACCCGAACTGATACGCCCGAGCAACTTGCACGCCTCTTCGATTTCGTTGCAAATAAAGGTGTCGATCTTGCCATCAGCGCGATGGGCATTGGCAAACTCGGCGCGATTTCGCGTTTCGTTCTCGCCCGCTGCGGTTCGGCCCTTAACTACGTTTCACTTGGTCCATCGAAAATCGAAGGACAATTGTCGATCCAACAATTGCGTTCTGCGCTCGGGCGTTGAAAATTGAGATGGGGCGGGAATTGAAACGTGAAGAACGGGTCGGTAGTTTTACCTGAGCAAGTCGCGGTCATGCCGCTGCCAGGCGCCGTGCTCTTTCCGCACGCGCTTCTCCCACTTTATATTTTCGAGCCGCGCTATCGCGACATGCTCGACCACGCACTCCTGCATCAACGCATGTTTTGCGTCACGCTCATAAAACCGAGTTGCCCGGAATGGCAGGAGCCCGAGGATTTTTTCCACTTCGCCACCGTCGGCTTGATTCGCGCTTGCGTCGGACGCGGCGACGGCACCTCGAATCTCATCCTCCAAGGTTTGCAACGCGTGCGTTTCGCCAGTTTCGAACAAGAGACACCGTTTCCGGTAGCCAACATCGACGTTGTCGAGTCACGTAGCACAACCACGGTCAAGACCGAAGCGCTCGGCGAAAAAGTCCTCGAGCTTTATTCGAAATTAAAACGCGACGGGCGCCAGCTTCCCGCCAAGGTCGATCGATATCTTTCGCAATTGAATGATCTGGAAATGCTGGCCGATCTCATGGCTTCGACCTTCATTAACGATCCGTTGCGGCGGCAACATGTGCTCGAAGAACCTTCTCTTAATCAACGCCTCCGCCTCGTCATTCAATATTTGCTCGACGAAATCGGCAGCGCAGCGATGTGACGTTTGTCACCCCGGGCCGAGCGACTGATTTTTCATTTCTTCGATCACTGTGCGATCGCCGCTGATTCTTCCGTACTCTTCCATCAAATATCGATCGGTCATTCCCGCGATGTAATCGCAAACCGTGCGATGCAATCCTTCCTTCTCGATTCTTTTCCCGGCCGTCTCGCCCAGTTGGCTCGGATCGACAATGTAACTTTCGAAAACTTTACTTAACATCTCGCACGCCCGCCGGTTCACTTCCGCCACCCGCGGATGATAATAAACATTTGCGTAAAGAAATTTCCGGAGCGCGCGATTCGCTTCCAGCAGTTCCTCACTGTAGCGGATGAGCGGGGTTGGTCGTTTGCGCACCTCATCCGCGCTTCGCACCTTTGCCTCGACAATCGAGTCCGCGCTCGTCCCGACCACGTCCCGCACTTGCACGTCGATGATGTCGCGAATGATCAGCTTGTGCAGCTCGGGCTCGCGCGCATCGGGATAACGCGCCAGCACTGCGCGTTGGCTGCGTTGCCAGACCGCGTTCTCCTCCAGTTGCGCGGAATCGAGAATTTCAAAATCAACGGCGTCGTCGAGATCGTGGCTGTAATAGGTGATCTCATCGGCCAGGTTCGCGATCTGCGCTTCCAATGATGGGCATTTATATTTTTCGCCACCGGCCGCGGGCGCTTCATAAAACGCCTGATGTTTCTGCAAACCCTCGCGCACTTCGAATGTCAAATTCAGTCCCGGAAAATCCGGATACGCAGCTTCGAGCAGCTCGACCACTCTCAAACTTTGCCGGTTATGCTCGAAGCCGCCGTGCTCGCGCATGCATTCCGCCAGCACCTCCTCGCCGGAGTGGCCAAACGGCGTGTGCCCAAGATCGTGAGCAAGTGCGATCCCTTCCGCCAGATCTTCGTTCAACCCCAAAGCGCGCGCGATCGTCCGGCTGATTGACGCGACTTCGATTGAATGCGTCAGGCGAGTGCGCAAATGATCGCCCGTCCCGTTCAGGAAAACCTGCGTCTTGTATTCGAGCCGTCGAAATGCGCGCGAATGAATAATGCGCGCGCGGTCGCGTTGAAATTCGGTCCGGTAAGCGTGACTGAGCTCCGCATACTTGCGGCCGCTCGACTCGCCCGACTTTTGCGCGAATGGCGCGAGCGCGGCGCGTTCCGTCGCTTCCATTTGCTCGCGCGTTTTCCAGCCGTTCTTGCTCACGCTGCGATTATTCGTCGGTTGTCGATCTTGGCGAGTCCGGAGTTTGCGATTGCGCAAACTTCTCGCGCAGGATTCGGTCCGCCTTACGCGCTTCCGATTTCACCATCAGCAAATCGAAAAGCGCGAGCAACATCGCCGTCACCGCCACCCACGCGCAGATGAGCCAGAACAAAATGAACCAGACCGGATGTTCCTGCGGATTGAGAAAAGATTGCAAGATGGTCGATCCGGCAAGCAAGAGCACGAGCGCGACGACGACCAGGACGAACATCGTTTTGCGTCGCAGATTGTGATCGCGAATCACACCGCGCGTGGCGTGGACGACGAACGACATCGTTCGCAACGGTTTTTCGTCTGGAGAATTCTCAATCACGCCTAATGGCCGATGCTCGCCGACTCGGCGAATCGGCGCAAGAAATGAGATCGGCGCCGTGCGGTTTGCGCGCGTTCATGAATTACGTTGATCGACCTCAAGTCAAAGCGGCGGCACCGATACGCCGAGTGCCTGTAGTTGTTGTTTAGCCTGCACGTAATCCGGCTTAAGCCGGACCGCTTCGATTAGATGGGGCACTGCCTCTTCCTGCCGCCCGAGCTGTACGAGAGTATATCCCAAATTGTAGTGCGCCTCCGCGTAATTCGAATCGAATCGGATGGCTTCTTTAAACTGCTCGAGTGCTTCGTTAATCTTTCCAACCGCCGCCAAACACACGGCCAAATTGTTACGCGCCTTGGTGTTGTTAGGCCGCCCGCGCAGCGCTGCTTGGTAGGGCGCGATCGCTTGCGCGAAGTCACCGCGGGCGAGGAAACAGTTCCCGAGATTGTACTGGGATTCGGCAGAGTCGGATTTGATTTCCACCGCCTTTCGACAATAGCTAATCGCTTCGTCTACTTGTCGGTTTTGGAGAAATATCGCGCCGAGATTGCTATAGGCTGGCCAAGAATTGGGATTCCGTTCAATAGACATTCGATAGAGTGTCTCGGCATCAGTGTAGTTCTCCGTCTGGCGCCAGGTTAACGCTCCCAAAAGTAGGAGTAGAGCTGCGACTAACGTCGGTTCCAACCAGGCTCTTGTTTTTCCAAAGGAACGCAGGTCGAGACTGGCAATTCCACTGGCCAAGAGCGCAAGCGGTCCAATGGCCGCCAGGTATTGGAAATGATCGCTTACAAAGGAGAAGCGAAAGAAATAGACATCGAAGAAGTCTAAGACCGGCACGAGCGATATGACGAAATAAGCAGCCGCGACGAACACCGGCCGAAGCGAGCTATTCCGTTTCCACCACAGAAGAAGCAGGCCGCCAAGCGCCGCCACCAACGGCACAAACGTAGCCAGTTTGGTCGCATCGATCTTCCACTGCGGGTAAAAGAAGCTCAGTGCGCTTGGCCAGAGTAGCTTGCTTAAATAAAACCAGACGTCGCGCCCAGCTATGGCCAATCGTTCCGGCCATGTTTGGGCCCATTCGAGGCCGAGTGCGCCAGAATGAAACTTTTGTTCCCAGATAGTCCAGCCGCTCGCTGCGGCGGAAATTGAAAAAAATGGCGCGAGCACGGCTAGATCGCGCCAAAGCAAGCGCCTCCGTCGCCACCAAAGACAAAGAACCAGCACAACCGGCAACATCACAGTTGCGGACTTGCTCGTGACCGCCATGACAAAAAAAATCAGCGACAGACCCAAGCGCCATCGACGTTGCGGATCCTTCTGGGAATCATCTCCTTTCAAGAAGAACAAGATCGACAAGAGGTAAAAGAAACAAGACTGCGTGTTCTTTAATTCGGTTATCCAGGCCACCGATTGAACCATCACCGGATGCAACGCCCACAACGCCGCGCCGAGCCACGCGGCGCGCACGCCGAGCTGTCGCAGGACGTACCAGAGCAAAACTGCAGAGCCCGCGTGCATGAACACATTGAGTAGATGGTAGGGCAGCGGATTCAGGTCCACGAACTTGTGCAAGGCCCAAAAACTGGTCAAGACGAGCGGATAGTAAACTGCCTGACTCGAAGTCCAAATGTCTTTGAATCCGAGCGGACCAATTATGCAAGGATTTTGGGTCAAGTGTTCAGCGTCATCCCAGATAAAGCCGGCCTGCCACATCCGATGGTACACAAGGACCGTTGCCGCGACCAAGAGTAGGGCCCACGGCCAATGCCGCCGCCAGAGGCTCTGCACGACTGGCGCGTTGCTCTTCACCATTCTATAACGTGTTCTCTCGCTGGTAGATCACGACGGAACGGTTCTCGAAAACCTTTCGCGCGTCCCGAAGAATCGTGCCCCAGCCGAAAGGACTTTGTTCCAGCCATTGTTTCAGCGCTCCATCTGCAAAAATGAATTGAATGTCATTCGACCAGAATTCTCGCGACCTGTTCCTATCGTCGATGTTCGCGAAAAGATTTTCCAGCCAGCTGTCACGCTGTCTCCGATCAACCGACATGGCCCAATGTCCCCACACCGTTGTGTTGCCTGAAAATACAGGAATTAGTCGACTGGTCGCGGGGGTTGCAAAGATAACGTCGCTTCGTTTGCTCTGCTGCTTCAGCACTTTCAACCCTTCCATCATATCGTCGCTTAGGAAATAGGCGCCATCGGCGTTCGCTTGGACCTGGCCACGTTGAGTGACGACGAGATATAACGGAGTCGCCACAACCAAAGGCAATAGAATTACCGCCGTTCCGATCAAGGTCCACCTGCGCCGAACCGGTGCCAACTTGGTTAGCATGGTATCAAAGGCGATTGCGGCCAGTATGCATAATGGGATATGTGCTCCGAAGATCAGCTTCCTCTGAAACCAGAAAGGCGCGTAAGCCAGTGCCACCGACAGAAGAAACCAAATGGTAAGGTGCCAGTATCGCTTGAGCAAAGTCCATCGCCCTACGATCAGACCGCCAATGCCCAAGAGCAGTGGTAATCCGAACCCGAACACATACATGATGAGAGGCGGACTTTTCATCACACCAACGACGCTGTGTCTCGCGACGAGCGGATTGAGCCGCGAGACCAAGACCACATAGATTGCGAACGGAAGTACGGCGGCGAAGTAGCGAAATAGGTATGCTATCGACTTCAATCGTTTGCGAACGATCGTGACGCTCGCCGTCAAGGTAAAGAGTAGCGGCAATGCGTATGGATGAAGCAGAGTCATTACGCCGGCCGCAAGTCCGCTAAGCCAAAGATCGCGTACGCGTTCATCACGCGTACCGCGATCCAGCCAGTAAATGGAGAGGAGCATCAGAGTCAGCGAGAATGGAAACAGCGGATTCCACAGCAGCGCAAAAAAGGTGCTCACTTCCGGCATCCAAAGATCCGCGGGAGGCAGAGACGACGGCCTAAGCCAACTCCCCCAAGCGAAAATGCCCCCAACCCCAGACGAAATACCTACGAGGATTGAGGCAGCAGTAGCCTGGAACCTACTTAGACGGAGGTAGTCGATATAGCGATAGAACGTGGCCAGGAATACACCCGTACCTACGACCTTTGCTGCCCAGAAGATTATCGCAATATCACACGAAAGGAGCGCACTGATCCATCCGCAGAGCAGAAAGAATGGATGAAATAAGAAGGCTTCGTGCGGCAGAGCGGTGTATTTAATCTTAAACAGCAACGCGCCGTGGGCTGCTTGCTGCGCCCATGCCATGTAGCCAAAGGAATCTTCCGGATACGGCGGGATGATCCATGTGTAACGGTATCCGGCTGGCGTCGTCAGCCAGTTGAATACGTAAGGCGCGGAGGTCACGACGACAACCAACGCAGTCCACGTAAGCCGAAAAACACTTGCGCTCCGTTGCGTCATTGTCGTGGGACGCAAAACAATGTCTTTCCTTTTCGTCGTCGCGCTCGCGCTCTTGTTTGCCGGATCGTCCGCAAAGGTTTTTCTGAGTTCTCGGTCACGATTGATTCGATTTGCCAGCGCATGCGCGCTCGCTACTTGTCGATCTTACAATCCCAAAATTTCAAAGCAAACGTGTCGATGAAAGCTTCCAAGAAAAATCAAGTCACTCCCGAACGCCTCATGCAATTTGGTTTTGCGTACGCGCCGCCGCTCATCATCGGCGCAGCGGTCAGCAATGACATCTTTGATTCGCTGGCGAGCGGAGCGAAGACTGCAGAGCAAATCAGCAAAGAGACCGGTGCGTCCGGCCGCGGCCTGCGCTCGCTTATGAACGCGCTCGTCGGCCTCGAACTTTTAAAAAAAGATCGACATCAGAAATATTCGCTCACGCCGGAAAGCGCGGCGTTTCTCGTGAGTAACAAGCCGGGTACGCTCGCTGGTTTCTTCAGCCTGAATGTAACGCAGCTCGTGTCGAGATGGTTGCAATTGGGCGATGTGGTCCACACGGGTCAACCCGCCGTGGCTGTTAATGAAGAACGTGAGGGCACCGAGTTTTTCTCCGGATTGGTCGAGAACATCATTCCGATGAGTTACCCAAGCATCCAGGCGCTCGCTGATGAATTGAAAGTCGCGAAGGCGAAGAACGAAGTGCGCGTGCTCGATCTTGCCGCCGGTTCAGGAATCTGGGGAATTGTGCTCGCGCAAAAATCTCCACGCGTCCAAGTCACCGCAGTCGATTGGGCCGGAATGATTCCGACGACCAAACGCATCACGCAAAAATTTGGCGTCGGCGATCGCTTCCAATTCATTGAAGGTGATCTGCTAGAAGCGAATTTTGGCGCCGGTTACAACATCGCAACGCTCGGGCACATTTTGCACAGCGAAGGCGAAGAGCGCAGCCGCCAACTCTTAAAGAAAACCTTCCGCGCACTCAAATCTGGCGGAACAATCGTAATCGCCGAGTGGCTCGTAAACGACGAGCGCACCGGACCGCTGCCGTCGCTCATGTTCGCCGTGCAGATGCTCGTCAACACCGAAAAAGGCGACACGTTTAGCTTCAACGAAATCAAAAGCTGGCTCGAAGAAGCCGGCTTCAAAAAAGTTCGGAAGCTCAAAGCGCCGGGACCTTCGCCGCTCGTTCTCGCCACAAAACCGTAACCTCGTCGATTCTGCGCAAAACGGCTTCTCATCGACGAATCGCGGTGCTTTCATAGCGCGGAATGAGAAAAGCGAAGGCGAAAGCGGGATCCCGCAAAAGAAAGCCCGCCGCAAAGACAAAGGAGGATCGCAGTCCTGTTCTAAAAGAGCGG
This sequence comes from Chthoniobacterales bacterium, assembly GCA_035936875.1. Classification (GTDB taxonomy): domain Bacteria; phylum Verrucomicrobiota; class Verrucomicrobiia; order Chthoniobacterales; family UBA10450; genus DASYVQ01. The sequence goes on along the minus strand of DASYVQ010000042.1, from coordinate 14,574 downwards.
CTGGAAGCGGAGTTCGCACAAGCGATGAAAAGCGCCAAGTCCTACGTCGGAGATCCGCAGCGCATGCGTGCACTCTTCCAGGAGGCCGCAAAGGAGGCCGCGTCTCTGCCGAGGGATCCATTTAAAGAAACGTGGCCATACTTTCAAACCATGCTGCGTTTGATCCGCGCCTATTACCAAGGCGGATACCGCGCAGTGCCCGAGAGCACGTTGGTAGTGATCGTCGCTGCCGTCATCTATGTCGTAAATCCCCTCGACCTGATTCCCGATGCGATTCCAGCGCTTGGCTTTCTCGATGACGCTACCGTCCTGGCGCTAGCGGTGCGCAGGACGCGGCAAACCCTGGACGACTTCATGGCGTGGGAAACAACGAGGGTCGAGCTGTGATGTAACCAGGGCGTTCGCCTTAGACCAGCAACAGCGCGGGATTTTCGAGAAGGTGACGGAGTTCTTTCAAATATTCCGCACCGAGCGCGCCGTCGACTACGCGATGGTCGCAGCTCATCGTGATCGACATACGATGACCAGCGACGATTTGATCGGAATCATCGATGACTGGAGCTTTCGTGACCTTGCCAATCGCGAGAATAAAACCTTGTGGCGGATTAATGACGGCGGAGAAGCTGTTAATGCCCATGCCGCCAAGATTCGAAACGGTGAACGTGCCGCCTTGAAATTCTTCCGGCTTCATTCGCTTGTTGCGCGCGCGATTCGCGAGGTCCTTCACCAGTTCGCTGATTTCGCGGAGCGACTTGTTTTGCGCGGCGCGAATCACCGGCGTCAACAGTCCATCTTCAATCGCGACTGCAATGCCAAGATCGACATCGGCGTATTGGACGTACGCGTCGCCGTCGAATGAGGCGTTAACTCTTGGAACTTTGACCGCGGCTTGCACGGCCGCTTTCAAAACGAAGTCGTTTACCGTGATTTTCGAAGTGTCAGCGCCTTCACCCGCGGATTTCAATTCTTCGCGCGCAGCCATGAGCGGCCCGGCATTGATCTCGATGGTCAGGTAAAAATGTGGAACCGGGCCGAGACTTTCGGACAGACGTTGCGCAATGATCTTGCGCATACCACTCAACTGAATCCGCGCGCCTTCGCCAGGTTTCGCTGACGGCGCCGGTTTTGTCGCAGCGGGCGGTTTTTGCGGCGCGGCTGTTTTCGATTTTGCCGCGGCGCGGACGTCGGTTTCGGTCACACGGCCGTCTGGGCCCGTTCCTTTGACGCTGGCAAGATCGACACTGAGCTCGGCGGCAACTCGCCGCGCGACCGGCGACGCTTTCACGCGTGCTTCGTCAGTCCGAGCCGGACTGGCGCTTGGCTGTGCCGTTTTTTTCTTGTCCTGGGATGGTGCGGCCGAGACGGCCGCCTCTACAGTTTTCTTCTGCGGCGCGGTTTCCTTTTCTTTTTTCTCGGCGGACGCTGGTTTCTCCGTTTCTGCCTGGGGCTTCTCCTCTTTTTTGGCTTCGGCTTTCTCTTCTTTCTTTTCTTCAGCGGGCGCTTCCTCGCCTTCTCCGCCGATGAACGCGATTTTGTCGCCGACGTTTACCTTGCCGCCCTCTTGGACATAAATTTCAGTGAGCATTCCGTCTTCGGGCGATTCCCATTCCATGGTCGCCTTGTCCGTTTCGATCTCAGCGATCACGTCCCCCGCCGAAACTTTGTCGCCCTTCTTTTTCTTCCACGAGACGAGTGTGCCCTCCGTCATCGTGTCGCTCAGCTTGGGCATTTGAATTTCAGGCATAAGGAAAAGTGACCAGTGATGAGTGACCAGTGACCAAAACTTTCACGCGTAGCAAACTTTCTTTACTGCCGCGATCAGTTTATCAGCGTTTGGCAGCACGGCTTTCTCGAGGCGTTCATTGTAGGGCATTGGCACGTCTTCTTGAGAAACGCGGATGATCGGCGCGTCGAGCTCATCGAAAATATTTTTTTGGATCCGATAACAAACTTCGGCGCCGATGCCGCAGAATGGCCGATCTTGCTCGACGATCACGACGCGATGCGTTTTTGCCACCGATTCGAAAATCGCTTTCTCATCGAGCGGTTTGATCGAGCGAAGATCGACGATCTCGGCGGAAATATCTTCCTCTTCGAGTTGCGCGGCGACGGCGAGAGCGAGCGGCACCGTTTGAGCGTAGCAAATGATGGAAACGTCGCTCCCTTCGCGTTTCACTTCCGCTTCGCCGAGAGGAATGAGCAGTTCTTCGTCCGGCGGCTCGACCATTCCCTTTGAGCTGTAAAGAAGCTCCGCTTCCAGAACGAGTACCGGATTGTCGTCGCGCACCGCCGTTTTCAGTAAACCTTTGGCGTCGCGCGCTGTGGCCGGCGTGCAAACTTTCAGGCCGGGAGCGTTCGCATATAAACATTCGGTGGCATGCGAGTGGGTCGCGCCGAGTTGATGCGCCGGTCCGTTCGGTCCGCGGAATGTGATCGGAACGTTGAACTGCCCGCCCGACATCGTGAACATGTTGGGCGCGTTGTTCACGACCTGATCGAACGCGACGAGCGAAAAGCTGAAGGTCATGAATTCGATGATCGGCCGCAAACCGACCATGGCAGCGCCAACTCCCAAACCGGCGAAACCATTTTCGCTGATCGGCGTATCGATGATTCGTTTGGGGCCGAAGCGTTCGAGCAATCCCTGACTGACTTTGTAAGCGCCGTGATATTCGGCGACTTCCTCCCCCATGAGGAAAACGTTTGGATCACGCTCCAATTCTTCCATGAGCGCCTCGTTCAGTGCCTGGCGGTAAGTAATTTCTCTCACGCGGTCGGTTTCTTGACGTAGGCGTAGTCGTAAAGTTTCTCGAGCGGCAGCTCCGGACTTTTCTCCGCGAACTTCACCGCCGCGAGCGCCGTTTCCTTCGCCTTCTTGTCGATCTGGTCAAACTTCTCATTGGTAAGTTTGCCTTCCCGGGTGAGCTGCGCGCGCAAGCGCGTGATCGGATCGTCCAGCCGATATTTTTCCAGCTCCTCTTTGGTCCGGTAACTTGCCGGATCGGACATGGAATGCCCGCGGTAACGATACGTGCGAATCTCGACGAAGGCCGGATGCGAATCTTTGCGAATCGAATCGACGATCTCGGCGAGCTTGTCGCGCACTTCGCGAAAGTTCATTCCATCGACAATCTCGCCCGGAATATCGTAACCCTCGGCCCGATCGACGATTTGCTTCAACGATGTCGATCTTTTTACCGACGTGCCCATGGCGAAAAGATTGTTTTCGCAAATGAGAACGACCGGCAGTTTGTAGAGCGCAATAAGATTGAGCGCCTCGTGAAATGAGCCCTGATTGATCGCGCCATCACCGAAGAAGCAAAGCGTGGCGCGATCTTCGTTTCGATATTTGCACGCGAACGCCAAGCCGGCCGCGAGCGGGACGTGCGCGCCGACGATGGCGTGACCGCCGTACATGTGATGGCTGCGATCGAAGAAATGCATTGAGCCACCCAGACCGCGCGAACAACCGGTTTCCTTTCCAAAAAGTTCGGCCATGCACGCATCCGCGCTCGTCCCGCGCGCGAGCGCGTGCGCGTGATCCCGATAAGCCGTGATGATGTAATCGTCGTCACGCACGGCTGCGACCGCTCCGGTCACCACCGCTTCCTGGCCGATGTAAAGATGGCAAAAGCCGCCGATCTTCTGCGCTTGATACTGCTGACTCGCGCGTTCCTCGAAACGGCGGATGAGCAGCATTAGCGCGAGCATCTCGACCTCGTCGCGTTGCTCGGGCCGCTGCATCGGATGTCTACGCGACGCGAGGCAATGCCGTTGCGCTGCGCGCGCGCGCAGCATTTTGGCCAAAGCTCATGCAAACGACGAAGAGCAGCGTGAAGAAGAGATCGCTAAGGAGCGAATTGCGGAAAAACATCCAGGCAGGTGTCGCGCTGTACGCCGGCAAGCCGACAGTGAGCGCTTGAATCAAGCCCGCAAAATTCTTCACGTAGCCGGGATCGCTCAGCCAGGAAAAGATGTTGGTAATCACATAGAAAATTGTCGATCCAAGGATCGAAGCGGGCAGCATGGTTTTGAGCGATGCGCGGTTTTGGAGAAGAAGTCCGATGCAGCCGACCAGGACGAGCGCGAGGTAGCGTCCAACAATCTGCGGATCAATGAGCGAGGCGCCGTAGCGATAATTAAGAATCAGATCGGAAACGAACAGCGCGCCGAGCGGAAGGAAGAACTTCAACTTGGATGGGAAATAAACTGCGCCGCACAACGCTATCGCAGCCAGCGGGACGAAGTTCGACAACCAGGTGACGCCAGATTGAATTAAGAGTCCGCTCGCAACGCGATAGACCACGGCCGACAAGACGAGTAGAAGCGCGGGAATCATCGGCCAGAATTTAGCTGTCCTGCGCGTTATGCAAAGCGCATTTGATCAAGGCCTCGTCCCGCGCAGGCTGTCGATCCTGCCAAGCTGGCCGGCGAAGGCATCACACCTTTAGCGTGTCGCCAACATGTTCCTGCCAGCGATGAATTTCGCTTGTCAGATGGGCGATTATGTCGGGCGGCGTGTTCTTGTAATACAGATTGGTCCGTTCCTCCGGATCGTCCCGGAGATTGTAGAGCTCGTTCTTATCTTTATCGCGTAAACAAAGTTTCCATCCATCCGGCGAGACAAGGGCGCGAGTTGATTCGGCCAGGCAGCGCTTAATTTCTTCCTTTGTCGCAAGTTTGGTCTGCTTAAATATTTTTTCCTTATCCGGCGACCATTCGAGAAAAACGAAATCCGGCGAAGCGGTGGCACCACGAATCAGATTCGCTCTGCTTTGCCCAACGCATTGTGAGTCGGCTGGCTTTCCCATAAGATCCAGCATGGTGGGGGCGAAATCGATGTGGCTGATCGGCGCTGAGCAATGCAGCGGCCGCTGTCCTGGCACTCGAACCAGATAAGGAACGCGGGCTGATTGTTCGAACATCAGTCTCTTACCTAAAATGCCGTGCCCGCCCATCATGTCGCCGTGGTCGCTGGTAAGGACGGTGATGGTATTCTCGCCGAGCCCAAGGTCATTGAGCTTGGTCAATATTGCGCCGATGCAGTGGTCTATCTGTGTAATAAGGCCGAGATATTTTTGTTTGGTCCCCCGATACTTTTCAGGGGTGGCGAGGCGCTTACGGTAGAGCTCCTGCCGCAAACGATATCGCAATGGGATGTCGTCTCCGAATGCGTCACCCGCGCTGGCATCCAGCGAAATCTTCTCCAACGGATGTTCGTCGTTAAAGGGACCGTTATAAGGCGGATGAGGTTCGATGAAGGCGACAAACATGAGGAACGGTTCGCCACGGTACTGTTCGAGAAATTCACACGCCTTTGTTTCAACGAACTTCGCTTTGGAAAGTTCAAACGGCAGAGTGCTGACAAACGAACGCCCGAAATATTTTCCATTACCGAGGTCGGGTTTGTAGCCTTTGGAGAGAAGAAATTTCGTGTAATCACTCACGCCGTCGATTTTTTTGTCGCTAATGGCGCTTTTGAAATGTTCTTCAATCGAGGCCCATTCCTGGAACCCCCGCTGCGCAGAAAACTCATCGCCTAGATGCCACTTGCCAAAATAACCGGTGCGGTAATCGGAATCGCCAATCAGCTCGGGCAGGCAACGAAACTTCCGCGGCAACGCTGACTGATTGTTGGTGCAGCCATTTTGAAGCGGCCATGTTCCACTGAGCAGCGAGGAACGCGACGGCGCGCAGATTGGATGCGTTACATACGCGCGCTCAAAAACAACCGACTCCGACGCAAGTTTGTGAAGGTTGGGAGCGTGCACGCTGCTCGCAGTTTCACCGACGATCGCATCCGCGCGCAGCTGATCAGGGAGAAAGACAAGCAGGTTCGGTTTGCGCGGAAGTTTTGCCGGTTGCGCGCGGAGGCGTGAGCCAAGAGCCAGACCCGCGGATCCAACCGCAGCTGCACGAAGGAATTGGCGGCGGGAAAGGCCAGGCTTCATATGAACGTTTTGAAGTTTAGCGTCGCTTCGCAATAACGGAAAGTTCGTTCGCGCGCGCGAAGCCCCCGATAAGACGCAACCGCAGCGCAACGTCGGTCTTACGAGATGTCGATGTTAGCGTCGGCCCGCGGCTCGCTCAGCGCGGCAATTATTTCCGCGCCGCGGCGATCATCTTACTCAGGCGCGCTTTGCGACGATTCGCGGCATTCCGATGAATGATGCCGCGCTTGGCCGCCCTATCGATGGCCGAGATGAGGGTGCGAATATCTTCGGCGGCAGGCTTCGTTGCGGCGCGGGTGCGCTTTTGCAATGTGCGAAGCCGGGTTCGCACGCCGCGATTATGAAGTGAGCGCGCAACGCTTTGCCGTGCGCGTTTGGCCGCGGATTTTGTGTTAGCCATGGATAAAAAGATTGGGGGCTGGAGGCTCGCGCAGCCGATCAAATTGTCAAGATGTCGATCTTGATCAACGCCCGCGATGGGCTTGTGCCAAACTAGGCGCCGCGGCCAGCCGCGGCCACCATCGGTATTACACGACTCTTGCGCTCCGGAGTAACCGACGATTTTGCCGCGCCACCCGACAGAATCATTTTTTCGGGCGCGGGCTGTGTCGATGCAGAGGCCGGGCTCGTTGCCACTTTGGAAACATTGGGCAAGCGATCCGGAACAATTTGAACAAGCGCGCCGATCGGCAGCTGACTATAAAGCGCGGTGATATCGCTCGATTTCATCCGGATGCAGCCGTAGCTGGCTGGACGGCCGATGATTCTTTCTTCCGTGGTGCCGTGAATATAAATGCAGCGGCGAAAAGCATGCGCGTTGTCCGGTTGGAGCCCACGCAACCAAATGATTCGGGTGAGAACGGGATCGCGACCCGGTGCGTTTGGAGGAAGAACTTCGCCCGTCCAACGACGATTATGAAAAACTGCGCCGACGGGAGCATGATCGCCAATTTTTTGGGCGACCTGCAAAACTCCCAAAGGCGTAGCCAGGCTGCCCCAGCGATCGCCCAGTCCGTATTTGGAAGTTGAAACCGGATAGGTTGCGATCTTGGCGCCGTTTTGCACAAGGATCAGTTTTTGTTCGCGGACGCTAATGACAACGCGGTTGGAAAAGTCTGGGACGATGGCGGCACAAAGCGAAGAAGCGCCAAGAAAAAGCGCAATCAGCGCGACGGAGGAACGAAGCATGCGCGTCCTCTTACTCAGGAAACGCGTCTTGTCACGCGGGAATCGCCGCGGGGGCACGGGAACCGCCGAAATTAAATTTCGGCCACCAAGGCGCGAGGGAGGAGAGCGAAACATAGAAGAACCCGCCTTGGAACATGAGCAGGAACGGTACCGAGATGAACTGTCGATGGACGACGGCAAACCAGACGAAGTAGCTGAAGTAAATTGCGAAAGCCATTTCCACGACTGGCAGAAGTGATTTCAATGGCCGATACCGGCAACTTCGCCACGGCTGCGATTTGCGTTCGATTCCGTACTTGGGCGTTCGGGTAAAATCGGAATGGTGATTAAAAATGGCCTCGAGCACGGCGCGCGCGTTGTTGAGAGAAAGGCCGATGCCGAGCGCGAGCAGGCAAGGGAGAAGAAGTATTTCTTTGAGCCAGGTACGCGGGTGCAGCTCGCGTTGCGCGCAGATATAAAACGCCGCTACCGAAACCGACGCAGTGAGAAAGATCGGAACGTCGATTAAGAGCGTACGCAGCCAGCCGCTCTGCGGTCCGGTGGACGGATGCAAAAGCACACAGAGGCAGGCGAGAAGCAGGTAGGCAAAATTCGAAGCCAAATGACCGGTCGCTTCCACCTTAATGGGGAGTGGCAATTGACTGCGCCAAATCCGAGGCAAGAGTTTCTTGCAGGTCTGAATGGAACCTTTGGTCCAGCGATGCTGCTGCGACTTGAATCCATTCATGTCCACCGGCAATTCCGCCGGCGTGACCACGTCGGGGAGAAAAATAAATTTCCAGCCCGCGAGCTGCGCGCGGTAACTAAGATCGAGATCTTCGCAAAGCGTATCGTGCTGCCAGCCGCCGGCTTCCTCGATGCAAGAGCGGCGCCAGAGTCCGGCGGTACCGTTGAAATTAAAGAAACGACCGCTGCGGCTGCGCGCGGTTTGCTCGAGAAGAAGGTGGCCATCGAGGAACATCGCTTGCACGCGGGTGAGCAGCGAGTAACCGCGATTCAAATGGCCCCAACGTGTCTGGATCATCCCGACCTTGGGGTCGGTAAAGAAATGGATCGTGCGCTTGAGCAACTCCGGTTGCGGAACGAAATCGGCGTCGAGAATACAAACGAAGTCACCATCGGCCCGCTCGAGGCCAACGGCCAATGCCCCGGCCTTGAATCCGGTGCGATCGACCCGGTGAATGAGTTGCACGTCAAACCCGCGCTCCCGCAATTCGCCAGCGCATTCGGCGGTAATTTCGCGCGTATCGTCGGTTGAATCGTCCAGGACCTGGATTTGAAGAAGATCTCTCGGATAATCGATCTCGCTCACCGAGCGCAGGAGACGCTCTACGACGTAGATTTCATTAAAGATCGGCAACTGCACGGTCACCTTGGGCAGTTGTTCGAAATGGCGGGCCGGAACGGATTGGCGTTTCCGGTTTTTCAGGAAGAGGTAGATAATGAAATAGCGATGAACCCCGTACGCGGAAAGGCCGAGGAGCACGGCCAGATAACAGGCCGTCCAGATGACGTAACCAGCGCTTCCTTGCATAAGGTTTTTAGCAACTGCCGATAGTTACGGCAGCAGGGCGATGATGATGGCGTTTCCGGCGCGGGCGTCAAATCAAAAATGGCCCACTTGCCTCTGGAAAACCGGGCGGAATCGCGGCAAAACTAATTCGATGTCGATCTTGTTCTTGTCGATCTTGCTGACCACGACGTTGGCCGCGCCGACAGCGCAATCGCCGCCGGAAGAACCACTCGGAGATGAAGAACACGAACGCGAAGAACTGGGGGTTAATCCTTACACCGCACCATCGATCGTGCGGATTTTTGCGCAGCTCGACGAGCTCAAACCGCTCCCGTTTGAAAAACTCAAGCGCGATTTCCCATCGGCCTCTGCCGTTAGCCGCGAACAAAAGGGCCTGATTTTTGGCGGGTTGATTGCGGATGGCTTTCTCATTGTCGAATCGGAGAAGAAAAATCTGGTGGAAGAGCTTGGCCGGATTTTAGTGCGAGAAGCGCGCGCGCTCGGCGTGGCCGACCGGGTAATGAGGCACAGCGCAAGCATGACTGAGTTAGGCCGCCGCGGAGATTGGGCGGCTGTGCGCAATGAATTGATCGCGACGCAAGCCGATGTCGAACAAGCGATGATCGAGCTGCACGACCAGAAACTGGCGCACTTGATTAGTCTGGGCGGCTGGCTGCGTGGCTTGGAAATCAGCAGCGGCGCGGTGACCGAGAATTTTTCGGCGCAACGGGCAAAGGTTTTGGCGCAACCGGACTTGGCGAATTATTTCACCGCGGAATTGAAGACGTTGCCGCCGACAATCGTGCACACCCCGCTCTTTGAAAAAATTCGCAAAAGCATCAACCCAATCGGAGCCACCCTTAACAAGTCGCCCGACAAACTCACTCTAGTCGATGTCCAAGCGATTCAGGCACAAACGCGCGAATTGAATCTGGCCATTCGGCGGGCCGAGTAACGGAAGTCACGCCCGGCATGAACAGGCCGGCAAATGGTCGGTGTTATGCTACCTTTGCGATCCAGCGGTATGCCACTGCAATACCTACTGAAGAAGAGCCCGCGCCATCGCTTCGAGCGCTTTAATATCGTCCTTGCGATATTATTGGCCGGCTGGGTACCGTCGATCCTGACCCTGGTGGTGTCTTACACCATCCTAAGCAAAACATTGGAATCCAAAATCTTGCGCGATCGGCAAACGTTCGTGCAATTGATCGGGCACCTCATTGGCGACGACCTGAGCCGGACAGGCGGAATCATCGATTACTACCAAACTCTCCCTGATGTGGCCAGGATTCTGGCCGTGCAAAATCCTCAGAACGCCGCCCAACAATGGCTCGGGAGCACATTCTATTCGCACCCGCGGATTGACGGAATGTTTATCACCGCGCGCGATGGCCGTTTGATCGCTTCGATTCCGTACAACCCCACAATGATCGGAAAGGATTTTGGCTCCGATCTCTGGCGGCAAGCGGCGGACGCCACAAACGGTGCTTACGCTTCGCCTGTCCATCCGCGTTTCTCCGATAAACGCATGGCGACAGATATCGTTGGCCCGGTCCGGGCGGCGGACAAAACGATTGTCGGCTACCTGGGAGTTTCTGTCCTGGTGGAAAGAATTGGTCGCCGATTGTCGACGATTGAATTTGCCGATCAGTCGGTATGTCAGGTTATCGATCAGACCGGGCATGCGCTGTTCACGAAAAATCTTCAGCCAAATGCCAGCCCAGACTCATCGTCAATCGGCCAAGACTTGTTAAAAGAAATCGGTCCGAACAAGCGGGGATATCTCGAGCGGCACGGCAATCTGTACTCCTTCAGTCCAGTCGGATCCACCGGTTGGGTCGTAGTGGTCGAGCAGCCCAAGGGCGTCGCTTACAAACCAGTCCATGATTTGATCGGGCGCATGGCCGTGCTCGCGATCTGGTTGATGGGACTTACCGTAATCTTCGCCTGGCTCGGCGGCAGATTTTATCGTCGTCAAACCGAAGCGGCGCGACGAATTGAACGCGAAGTTATCTTCAACGAAAAAATCCTCGCGAACATGCCGATCGGCATCGCATTTGTCGATCCAACGTCGAGAAAATTCCTTCAGGCGAACGAAGCATTTACGCAGATGGCCCGGCGTTTCGGCGGTTTACGCCGTGTTCGAGATATCAGCGAAGCAACTTATGACGATGTAAAAATTGCTCCCGCCGAAGCGATCGAAAGAGTCCTTGCTTTCGGAGCGCCTTTTCAACTTGTTGAGCAGCCCTTCAAAGATGAGGGAGGAATGACTCATTTTGTGAACGTGAATCTGCTGCGCTTGCAGGGCTCACGCCAAACCATCCAAGGCGTGCTCTACCTCGTGGAAGATAAAACACGAGATGTCACTCTGCGCCACGAACTGATCAATGCGAACGCGGCGAAGGATCAATTTCTCGCGTTGCTCTCGCATGAGCTGCGTAATCCGCTTTCCCCTGTGATTGCGATGGTCGGCGAACTCGAAGCAAGCACTCCCAAGTCGCGGCAGGTTCGACAAGCGTTGGAAGTAATCCGCCGAAATGTGGAACTGGAAGCGCGCTTGATCGACGATCTTCTCGATGTCACCCGCATCGCCAAAGGCAAGCTTCAGCTCACTTTCGAAGTGGTGGACGTGCACGAGATCCTGCGACGAGCCTACGAAATTTGCCGCGAAGACATCGAGAACAAGAACCTGGAAGTGGAATTTCAGCTCGACGCGGAAAGCGTGCACGTGGAAGGCGATCCAGCTCGGTTGCAACAGGTCTTTTGGAACCTGATCAAGAATAGCGTCAAATTCACGCCGGCCAATGGACGCGTCACGATCGCGACGCGCAACTCAGCACCCGACGAAATGGAAATCGGAATCACGGACACCGGCATCGGGATCGCCGCAGACAAGATCGGCAAGATTTTCAACGCCTTCGAACAGGGACAAACTTCAATCACCCGGCGCTTCGGCGGTCTCGGTCTTGGTCTCGCTATCTCCAAGGCAATGGTCGATGCGCACAGCGGAAAAATTCGCGTCGAAAGCCCCGGCCAGGACAAAGGGACCACATTCACCGTTAAACTAAAAACGGTGGCAGCGCCGGTGAGTGCGCAAAATGGTGCGGACGGCGAACATCCGAGAGAAGCAAAGCGCCTGGCGCCGCGCCAGCACCGAGTCCTGGTGGTGGACGATCATCCCGATACGTGCACCGGAATGAAAATGATGCTCGAACGGCGCGGCTACCATATCACCGTGGCTCATTCGGCTGATCAAGCAGTCGAAAAAGCGCAGAAGGAAGATTTCGATTTGCTCATCAGCGACATCGGTTTGCCCGACCGCAGCGGCTACGAGCTCATGCGCGAGTTGCACGAGAGCAAAGGTATGCGCGGCATCGCTCTCAGTGGTTTCGGTATGGACAATGATGTGACTAAGGCGCGCGCGGCCGGCTTTTCCGAGCATCTCACCAAGCCGATCAATTTTGAGCGCCTAGAGGCCGCGATTCGCCAACTGCTCGAACACGAGGCGACTCAGTAATCCGTCGTGATAGCGAGCGCTAGATGTTGATCTTGCCTGCGACGCTACTGCGGAGTACCCACTGCTGCTGTTTTCTTTTCCGCGGCTTCTTTTAACTCGCGGGAAAGTTTTTCGACACGCTGGCGCATCACTTTGCCGGCTTTAAATTTCACCGTCGCCCGCGGCGGAATAACGAAACTGCTGCCAGGCTGATTGGGATTTCGACCCACCCGAGGTTTGGTCAGGCGCGGCTGGAAGATGCCGAAATTACGAAGCTCGACCGGCACGTTGTTAGCCAGGCTGTCGGTAATTTTATCAAGCGTGCGCTGAACGACATCAAAAACCTGATGCTGCACCATCCCAGTCTGATTGCTAATCGCGACCACAATGTCCCGTTTAGTAAGTTTTGCCATATCCCAGAAATGAATCGTTCCTGATGGCAAAGTTGGCGGCAAAATTAAACAAGGAAAGGGAAATTTTCCGCAGCCCTAACTTGTTCGGACCAAGCTGCTCGCGTTTGCGAGCGAAGATTATTGAGCAGGCGCCATGCGCCGGGAAACCAAGGCCAGGCCACGCCGCAAATGATACGCGAGCGCAGTTTGACTGGCCAGTTGCTTGCGACGCGCCTTCAATTGGCCTTGCACCACTCCCATTTTGGTGAAGACCGCGTTCCAGTCCGCCTCGAGTCGGCGAATGTCCTCGTTGGTAAGATCGCGCACCCCCCGCACCGAGCCGCCACGCTGGAGCACATTCATCGCTTTGCCGGATAGTTCGGCGAGAATGTTCAGTTCGCCAAAAACATGCTCGGTCTCTTGCAATAGGTTCGCGCGAATCTCCGTGAACTGGCGCTCCTGCTCGCTGGAAATGATCGGCTGTGCTTTGTCGAGGCCGTAGGTAATGAGGTCGTGAAGCCTCTTCCAGTTCTCTAGCTGGAGCGTTAGCAATCGCAGCTTCGATTCCAGTTCCTTGCTTTTCATCGCCGGAGGACTACACGCTGACGAGCTCCAATGTCTCGTCGAGCTTTTGCAGATTGTCGATGAGCAGATGCGCCCAAGGCCGATTCACCGTTTGTTCCTGGCTGATGATCCCCTCTTCAAAGTAAAACCGGCCTTGTCGCCACCGGAAAATTTCGGCCACGGCGGCTTCGCCTTCGAGTGAACCAAACAACGCGTGACGCACCGACCCTTGCTGCAGATAGATCTCGCTGTTGCCGCGTCCCGATTTGAACGTAAAGCGACCGCTTCTTTGGCTTAGACAACTCATCTGCAAAATTTCCGCCGCCGAAAACTGATTCAAATTGCCGATCAACGAATGGCAGGGATCGATTCCTTCGGCCGGAGTGGATGAATGCGAATCGAGCGGGCGCACGAACCCTGCAAGCGCTCTTCGCAACCGCCCATCGCTTCGTGCCATCGAAAATAGCGTGATCTGTTGCTTGTCGGCTGTCTCAGCCGCGTGCGCTCCATGGCGTTGCGTTAGAAGGCAAGCAATCTTCAGCGAAGGAAAATGTTGCCGCGCATTTGCCGCCTGTTCGATCGCTACCGCGGCCTCGCCTTCAATGATGAGCGCATCGAAATCTTCGGCCAGAAGCGCCTGGACCGCCTCGGAGAGCGTACGGACAACCCGCGTGTCCAGTTCTTCCAGGGAATCGAGAATGGCTAGGGATCTGTCCTGAAAGACCGGATCCGCGTTTAAAATGAGCAGTCTGGTTTCCACAATTGCGAAAAATCGTAACAACCATTAGAGCAAGAACCTTGCCCGGCGAGCGCCGTATCTCGCTCTTTACTTTCGCCATTCCTGCCGCGGGGGCAGCGCCGCAAAATGCTCCGGCGCAACCGCATGCGCCGTGCGGAAATGGACCTTGGCTACTTCGCGCAATATCTCCGGCCCCTTCGCGGCCACCAGCTTCTCCGCTGTCGCTTTCACCTCCGCCGATACCCCCCGGTCCAGGCGCACCCCGAGCGCTTTGCCTTGTCGATCCAGCCAGTCAATAAACCCCTCGCGCGCCAAAATCGAAGCCGCCGCAACGGCAATGTCCGATTCCGCCTTGGTCCGCTGTTGGATGTCGATCTTGCGGCCGTGCCGAAGAAGCGATTGCTCGATCACGCGGGCATCGGCAAATTGGTCCGACAAACTGCGCGGACAACTCGGCTTCTTCGCCAGCAAATTTTCGATCACGCGCGCGTGCCCCCAACCGAGCAGCTTGTTCAAGTTGCCAAATTTCTCGTAAAGGTCGTTGTAGCGCGCCGGACCGATCAGCACCATGTCGGTAAGTCCGCCGGTGATTTTCCGAACTGTTTGAGCGAGAGCGCGTATGCGCGCGTCGGAACCGATCCGCTTGCTGTCCTGCACACCCGAATCGAGAAGCTCGCGCGCGATGCCGGCATCGACATACACCCCGGCGATAACCAGCGGCCCGAAAAAAT
>DASYVQ010000041.1:0-2805 GCA_035936875.1 Chthoniobacterales bacterium | reverse complement strand
GGCTTCGCGTCCGGCGTACGCGTAGCGCCCGGCCAGATGCATCCCGGCTAAATAGTCGTGACCGATCTCCGACTTTTCCTCGACAACTGTCGGCGGAACATCCATTCCATCTTTGCCGCCGGCCGCTTTCAAAAAGTGCGTTGCCGTTTTGTGCCCGAGCCCGCGCGACCCGAAATGCACGCCCACCCAAATCCGGTCCTCCTCATCGGCGAAAAGATCGACGTAATGATTTCCGCCGCCCACCGTGCCGAGTTGCTCGGCCGCGATCGATTTCAAGTCGCCGATTGGTTTTATTTGCCAGGCCGGATCGTCAAACAACTCGTGCTCGACACGCGTTTTGCTTTTCCGTCCGATGCCGAATGAAATGTCGCCCACCACGTCGTCCATGATTTTGTCGATCTTCGGCACGATCTGGTCGCGCGTCGCATCGGTGCGGATGGCAAGATTGCCGCAAGCGATATCAAAGCCGACTCCGCTTAGCGAAATTTTATCTTTGTAAGCAACCACTCCGCCAATTGGCTGGGCATAACCTTTGTGACCATCGGCGCAAAGCACGCCGCGCTCTCCTCCCGTCGCCACACAAGTTTCGATTTGCCTAATTGTGGCTTCGTCGTGCCGACCAAAGATTTTCGTCTTTGTTTCCACTGCGCTCCCAGAAGGTACCGGTAGGGGCGATTGACCGCAATCGCCCGGGCGGTTCAGTGAACCGCCCCTACCCGCGAAGCGATTTCGTTGCAACCACGCGCCACGCTTCCACATCGGCGCTACTCCGCACCGGTAACCGGCAGCTGACGGCTTTGATCGAATCGAATGTGACTTCGTGAAATGGTAACTGGATCGTGGAGGCGAGTTCCTTCTTCACCGACGGCGCCAATTCCTTATAAAGTAAACTCACATGCGGGTCGCCCACGCTTTTGGTGCGCGATTTCGTCGCGCGGCCAAGATCGACAACTAACTCTTCAAGCGGTTTGCTCGACTCCATCCGCACGAAAAGTGTTTTCGTGAATTCGTCGGCAAAGCTAATTCCTCGGATAGTCAGCCGAATCGGCGACGCCTTGATCTGCTTCAAGACGTCCGCCGGCGACTGTCGATCTTCTTTCGCCACTAAGACTGTTAAATGCGGATCGAAATTCGGCCCGTCGTATTGTTTAAAGAGAATGCGAATGATCTCACAAAAAAGCTCCCGCTCCGGATCGGCCGGTATCAACCAGTAGACAATTGCGCTATTTTTTGACATGTGAAAGGCGCCGCACCAACAGCGCCAAACAATGAAGGGACGCGACAGCGCGCGTCCCTTCAAATGTAATTGTTGATCTTAGGCGCCGGTTTTTTCTTTGGCGACGTCTTTCGAGTTGATGTCGATCGTAATCATGAAGCCGTTCGTGCCTTTGAACTCGAACGGTTTGTCGCCGCCGCGATAAGCTTCGACTTCGTTTGGCATCATGAGGAAGCCGTCATTTCGCGGCACGCCCCAGTATTTCAGATTTTTCATCACAATCGGCTCATCTGTCATCCCTTTGAATTTGTTCAAGACCACCTCACCCGTTTTGCCATCGTCCATTTTGGCCTCGGCATGATCCCGGGTCGCGCTCCAGGTCATCTTCGCGTCCTTGGCCACGCTGAATGAATTCCATTTCACCGGATAAACGTTACCGAGGATCGCTTTGATTCCCTCGCGCTGTTCCGGCGTCACTGATGGATCGAACGTCACTGCCGCCCAATCCATTTGCCCTTTTGAAAAATCGCCGCCGAGATCGCCCGCCACCCAGAACTTCGCGCCGTCGAGCTTGGTCGCGCCGAAACTGCCGTGATTCACTTTGAACGCGTTGTTGAATTTGCAGAAATGCTCGCCGCCTTCACCATGGGAATGGCCGGCGTGCTCGCCGTGCCCGGCCGGCTTGGTGTTGAAGTAACACTGGCAAAACATCGGGCAACTGCACGCTTCGATGATGCTTGCGTTCATCGACCACTCGGGCGTCGCCGATTTTTCCGGCGCGCCAAACGTGACGCGCGCGGCAAGAAACAAAACTGAAATGACCAAAGAGAAAACTCGCATAAGTACCTCCGGTTAGATTTCGCTGACGCAAAATCTTAGCGGGCCGGTTTTGTTTAGGTCAAGCCGAATGATGTCGATCTTGGGTGTCGCTACGCGAATCGGGTGGACGCAGTGTAAATGTTGATCTTGGCAGTTGTCGATCTTGCGCGCACAGGATTAATTGTGCTGTGCCCACGAACGTTCTCGGAACCGAATTGAAATGCTGCTGCCGCGATCCATTAACTGGGTTTTATCGCGACGGATTTTGTCGCACCGGCCCGGAAGATCTCGGCCTGCACACGGTCTGCGTAAGCGTCACTCGTGAGTTTCTCGATTTCTCGGTGCTCGATGGAAATGATCTGGTCACGCCCCATCCGGAATGGGGTTTCCCCGGACTCAAACCCGGCGACAAATGGTGTGTCTGCGTGACGCGCTGGAAATCCGCGCTCGATCACAATCGGGCCGCGCCCGTCGACCTCGAGGCCACTCACGCCTCCGCGCTCGAGTTTGTCACCCTCGAAGACTTGAAAGCGCACACGCTAAAGCTGTAGCCACGGCTCTACGAGCCGTCGCTTACATTTTTTAGCGCGTGCACGGCGCTGGCCACATTCTTTGGCGCGAAAGCAGCTTCTTCCATGATGCGTGCTAGGATCGCCCGCCTCAATTTCGTTCCGTTGGTTTCCAGTCGCGCTCACGTTGATCCTGATCGCCTCGACTGCCTCAGCGCAGCCAAGGCGAACGTATCGCACAGTCCGGGGCGAGACCGTTTA
>DASYVQ010000040.1:0-56308 GCA_035936875.1 Chthoniobacterales bacterium | reverse complement strand
GAACATGTCGATCTTCTCCGCTTGCGCGGCGTTGCGAATACGCGCCAAAAGGTCTGCAATCGGATCTGTTACTGTACTCATGAAATTCAGGCGGCTTGCGGAGCCGGCTTTTTCGCGCGGTCGCTGAAAGGCATTCCCATTTCGCTCAAGAGCGACTTGGCCTCGTCATCCGTCCGCGCAGTGGTAACGATTGTAACATCAAATCCGATGTTGCGCTTAATTTTATCGAGCTCGACCTCTGGAAAGATCGACTGATCCGAAACCCCAAGCGTGTAGTTGCCATGCCCGTCGAAGGACCGCGGCGATACTCCGCGAAAATCGCGAATGCGCGGTAGCGCAGCTTTGATCAAGCGCTCGAGGAATTCGTACATGCGATCGCCGCGCAAAGTCACTTTCGCGCCGATCACCTGGTCCTTGCGCAATTTGAAATTGGCGATGCTCTTCTTTGCCCGCGTTTCCGCCGGTTGCTGGCCGGTAATGAGAGCAAGTTCCGTTTTCGCTTCCTCCATTGCCTGCTTCAAGTCCGCCTGCGAGCCAACCGAAGTGTTGACCACGACTTTCTCGACCCGCGGCACTTGATGTACGTTCTTGTACTTGTGCCGTTGCTGCAACGCCGGCATCACCCGCTCTTTGTAATCGCGATAAAATTCGTTCTCCATCACGCCGCTTTCTTCTCAGCCTCTTTTTTCGGCTTCTTTTCCTTTTTGGTTTTCTTTTCGGCCTTCTTCTCGCGTTCGATCAATTTCACATTTGAGATGTGAATCGGACCTTCCCGCTCGGCGATTTTCCCACTGGGATTGTCCTGCGATTTCCGCAGGTGCTTTTTAATAATCCGCACGCCTTCGATCAGCACTCGCTGCTTGCTCGGGATCACTTCGAGAATTTTTCCGCTGGAACCTCTAAAGTTCCCGGAAATGACCTCGACCTGATCGCCTTTTTTCACGTGAAACTTTAATCGGTTCATAAAACTTCCGGAGCGAGCGAGACAATTTTCATGAAATTGCGCTCGCGCAGTTCGCGCGCGACCGGTCCGAAAATGCGCGTGCCGCGCGGGTTCAAATCTTTGTCGATGATGACGATTGCGTTGTTGTCAAAGCGCAGAAACGAACCATCCTCGCGGCGAATCGGCTGCCGTGTGCGCACGAGAACCGCGCGCACCACTTCGCCTTTTTTCACGGTGCCGGTGGCGCTCGCTTCCTTCACGTTCGCTGTGATCACGTCGCCGATCCCCGCGTACAGCGTCGACTTGCCGATCACGCCGATCATCGTCGCCATGCGCGCGCCGGTGTTATCGGCCACATCTAATCTGGATCGAAGTTGCACCATAAAATCGACAATTACTTTTGCAGGACTTCCACCAGCCGCCAGCGCTTCAACTTGCTGAGCGGACGCGTCTCCATGATGCGCACAGTGTCGCCGGCCTTCGCTTTGTTTTCCTCGTCGTGCGCATAAAATTTCCGCATTTGCTTTACGATCTTGCCGAACTTCGGATGCGGAACTCGCGTGATCGTGCGCACCACGATCGTCTTGTTCATGCTGCTCGAGACCACTTCGCCCACGCGGGTCTTGCGCGACGCGCGGGTATAAATCGCCGGCAGCGGCGGCGGCTTTGCCGTCGATTGTCGATCTTGTGATGTTTGCTCGGCCATAAATTATTTCGTCGCTGCTTCTTTGCTGCGCTGCGAGAGCACCGTCTCGATGCGCGCGGCGTCCCGGCGTAACAAACGCAAACGGCTCGGTTGTTCGAGTTGCCCGCTTTGCTGTTGCAAACGCAAATGCAAAGTCTCCTGATGCAGATCGCGCCGCTTCGTCAGCAGCTCGTCCGTGCTCATCTCTATAATTTCTTTGATTTTCATGTTCGTTAGGCGGCGGCCACGTGATAGCGGCTCATTGTCATGTCGAGCGAAGTCGAGACATCTCTTCCTGTTGGCTTCTTCAACGCGACGCAAACAATAGTGAGAGATTCCTCGACTGCGTTTCGCTTCGCTCCACTTCGCTCGGAATGACAGGACAGGTTCATGTTCGTTAGGCGGCGGCCACATGGTGGCGACTGATAAATTTTGTTCGCACCGGCAACTTGTCCGCCGCCAGTCGGAGTGACTCCCGGGCGACCGTCTCGGTGAGACCGTCGAGTTCGAATAAAATATTCCCCGGCCGCACGGTTGCGACCCAATATTCCGGCTGGCCTTTGCCTTTGCCCATCCGCGTTTCCGGTGGGCGTCCCGTAACCGACTTGTCCGGAAAAATTCGGATCCAAAGTTTACCCTTGCGTTTCATGTTGCGGGTCAACGCCACGCGCGCGGCTTCGATCTGCGTGTTCGTGATCCAGGCGCGCTCGAGCGTTTGCAGACCGAACTCACCAAAATTGATTCGGAGATTGCGCGAGGCAGTCCCCTTGCGGCTTCCCCGCTGGGACTTGCGATACTTCACACGTTTAGGCATCAACGGCATAAATCTTCTCCTTAAACTTCAGCCGGCTCAGGCGGCGGAGGTAATGCTACCGGCGCTTCCGTTGGTGCTTCTTCTTTCTTACACATCCAGCACTTCACGCCAATCTTGCCGTAAACCGTGTTGGCCTCGGCGAAGCCATAATCAATCGCCGTGCGCAATGTGTGCAGCGGAACTTTTCCTTCGCGATACCATTCCGAGCGCGAAATTTCAGCACCGTTCAATCGGCCTGAGCAGCGTAAGCGAATTCCTTCCGCGCCAAAATCCATCGCCACCTGCACCGCTTTTTTCATGGCGCGGCGATAAGCGATTCGGCGCTCGATTTGCAGCGCAACGTTTTCCGCGACCAATTGCGCGTCCAGCTCCGGTGTCTTGATCTCCTGGATGTCGATCTTGATTTGTTTGCCCTGCGCCATCTTCGAAATTTCTTCCGTCATCTTTTCGATTTCGGCGCCTTTGCGTCCGATGACGATGCCGGGCCGCGCCGTGTGAATGGTCACGCGAATCGAGTTCCACGCGCGTTCGATCACAATTTTCGAGACCGCCGCGAATTGCAGCTTCTTCTTCACGTAATCGCGAATCGCCAGATCGTTGTGCAGAAACGCGGGCAACTCTTGGGGCGACGCGTACCAACGCGAACGCCAGTCGCGATTCACGCCCAATCTAAATCCGATCGGATTAACTTTTTGTCCCATAAATTACTTTCTCGATTTCGCCTTCCCGGCTTTTTTCGACTTCGCGCCGCGCTTGTGCGTTGTAGTTGTCGATCTTTCCTGTCCTTCGCCGGTCTTCGCTTCCTTCTTCTCTTGTTCGCGTTTCGCTTTTCTCGTTTGACGCGTTTCGATTTCAATTTCGTCCGACAGAACAATGCGAATGTGGCTTGTCCGCTTCAAAATCCGGCTGCCGCTGCCCCGCGCGCGCGCCATCATCCGTTTGAAGGTCGGGCCTTCGCCGACGACGGCTTCCTTCACTACCAGCCCGTCGGCTTTCAGGTTCGCGTTGTTCTCCGCATTGGCGATCGCGCTCTTCAACGTCTTGTTGATGAGGAACGCCGCTTTCTTCGGCGTAAAAGCGAGAACATCCAGTGCAGCCGAAACCGGCAGGCCTTGGATCTCACGCGTCACTTCGCGCACTTTGAATGGCGAAATCCGCGCATACCTATATATCGATCTAACTTCCATTTATTTTAAAGTCACATTCGCGCGGGCATCCACCTGGAGGCGGTCGCCCACTTTTATTTTTTCTTTTCCAGAATCCTCAACCACCGCGCCGCAAATTCGCTGCCGGACATCGACCACTCGTGCCGTTGCAATCTTTTGCTCGCCCCGCATCACGCGCATCGGCATTCCGATTTTCACGCCGTGCTGCTCGCCGATATTGCCAACCACAAACGACCATTCGTCCTTCACGCTGATCACGCTGCCGTCCATCAAACTCGGCCGCGCGGACTGCGTTGTTGTCGATCTTGTCGCCAGCTCGTTCGTGCTGCGCAATTGCGTTTCCACGTCCATCCGCGCCTGAGCGTCACCGCCTTGCGACGTTTTCAAATATCGTAACATCGATTCACTCAGTCGCAGCACCTGATCGCGATATTCATCGCGCTCCTTTTGCGCGAGCTGAAGATCGCTTACCGCCGCGAGCAACCGTTGCTCGAGCTTCGCTCGATCTTTGTTCGCCGACGCAAGCCCCAGCGCTTCCATGTGCAATTGCAGGTCGGAATATTTGCGCCGAAACACTTCCGCTTCGGCGTTCGATTCCGCCAGGCTGGTCGTCAACGTCCTGAGCGACTCCTGTTGAATCGACAATTGCTTTCGCAAATCTTCGTTCTGCGCCAGCAACGCCGTCGCGGTCACCTTTTGCTCCGCGTTTTCAATTTTGGATTCTGTCAAAGAACTATTTCCCTCTGCCGCCAGCCCTCGAGCCAGCGTTACGCAGCCCAACACTGCCAAAAAAATTCTCAAATTACTTGGTCACCTTCGCCGTGTGCGAACCGTGTTTCTTGAACACGCGCGTCGGTGAAAACTCGCCCAGTTTATGCCCGACCATGTTCTCGGTGATGAAAACGGAATGAAATATCTTCCCGTTGTGCACCAAAAACGTGTGCCCGACAAAATCCGGCGTCACCATCGAGCGCCGCGACCAGGTCTTAATCGCTTTCTTCCCGCCCGAGGCGTTCATCTTGTCGATCTTCTCCAGAAGGTGCGACTCGACGAAGGGTCCTTTTTTCAACGATCTTCCCATAAAATCAAATTTTAAGTTTTCTTCTTCGACCGGCGACGCTCCATAATGAAACGATCGCTCGGCTTATGTTTGCTGCGCGTCTTAAATCCTTTGGACAGTTGTCCCCACGGACTGACCGGATGATGTCGCCCGCCGCCGCCCTTCGATTTTCCCTGACCGCCGCCCATCGGGTGGTCGATCGGGTTCATCGCCATGCCGCGCACATGCGAGCGGCGACCTTTCCAACGTGTTCGTCCAGCCTTGCCGCTCGCCACGTTCATGTGATCGACATTTCCAACCTGGCCGATTGTCGCGAAACAGTTCTCGTGAATCCGGCGAATTTCGCCTGACGGCATTTTTACCAGCGCGTAGCCGCCTTCGAGGTTGCTCAACGTCGCCTGCTGTCCGGCGCTCCGCGCAACCTTTCCGCCGCGTCCCGGAGCTAGCTCGATGTTGTGAATGTTTGCTCCGAGCGGAATTGCACGCAGGGGCAACGCATTTCCAAGATCGGGTGCTACGTCATTACCCGCGGTGACTTTCGATCCAACCCGCAGCCCTTCCGGCGCAAGGATGTAACTGAGTTCGCCGTCCGTATATTTAATAAGAGCGATTCGAGCGGAACGGTTCGGATCGTACTCGATTCCGACGACCTCCGCGGCAACGCCATGCTTGCGCCGATTGAAATCCACCTTCCGATAATTCTGTTTGTGCCCGCCGCCAATGTGGCGTGACGTGAGCCGGCCGTAATTATTGCGGCCGCCGCTTTTTTTCTTCGGCTCAACCAGGCTCTTGGCCGGCTTCCATTTGGTGATCTCGTCGAAGGCAGGCGTCTGTTTGAAACGCTGAACCGGCGTGAGTGGACGATAACTTTTGAGCGCCATAAAATTAAACGAGATCGATCTTCTCGCCCTCCGCCAGCGTCACGATCGCTTTCTTCCAATGCGCCCGGCGCCCAAAATTCGCAGTGCGCTCGCGTTTCTTTTTCCCGGTGTAGTTGCAGGTGTTAACATCGACAACCTTTTTCTGAAACAAGCGCTCGACGGCCTGCTTGATTTGAATTTTATTGGCGCGCGGGCTGACGCGAAAAACGTACTTGTTCAGTTTTTCGCTGAGCAGCGTCGACTTTTCCGTCAACGACGCGGTTTGGACGATATCGTGGGCCTCGTTCATTTTATCCTTTCCGCGAGGCGTTCGAGCGCGGCCTGCGTCACCAAAATTTTCTGGAACCGAAGCAACTGCTCGGTGTTCACGTCCGATGCCGTCGTTAGTTTCACCGGCTTGACGTTGCGCGCCGATTTGCGCGTCGTTTCGTCGAAAGACTCGGAGATCAGCAAAACTTTTTCGGCATCGGTCGCTTTCCTTAACATCGAAATGAACGATTTCGTCTTTAGCTCCGGCACGACAAACTTGTCGATTGTGAGGACATCGCCGGCTTTGATCCGTTCGCTCAACGCTTTTTGAAACGCGAGACGGCGCACGCTTTTCGAAACTTTTTTGGAATAATCGCGCGGCTTGGGACCGAACACGACGCCGCCGCCACGCCAGATCGGCGAAGAAACGTAACCGGCACGAGCGCGGCCCGTTCCTTTTTGCCGCCACGGTTTTGCGCCGGACATATCTACTTCCGCTTTCGTTTTAGTGTTGGCGGTTCCTGATCGGCGTGCTGCGCGGCTCGCCACCACCACGTCATGCACAGCTTGCGTACCATGACCGTCTTCGATGATGTCGATCTTCGCTTCCTTGGCCGCGGCTTTCGTTAGAACTTTCGCGCTCATTTCGTCTCCGCCGCTGTTTCCTTCGCTGCTTCAGGTTTCTTCTCGGCTTCTGCCTTCTTCTCAGCCGCAGGTTTCTTCTCGGCCTCAGGCTTCTTCGCAGCCTGAGCTTTCCTGCCGTGGGCTTCGTGTAGCTTTATTTGCGCTGCCGGATTCTTGATTGCCGGCCTGACGACCACATAACTCCCATTGCAACCGGGCACTGCGCCGCTAATCAAAATTACTTTCTCGGTTTCGCGCACTTGCATCACTTGCAGATTTTGCACGGTCACGCGCTCGTCGCCGAGGTGCCCAGGCATGCCCATGTTTTTCCAAATACGACCGGGCGTGGAACGATTGCCGACTGCGCCGTTGCGCCGATGCGTTTTCGATCCGTGCGCCGCGCCTTGCCCATCGAAGTTGTGCTTCTTCATCACGCCTTGGAAGCCTTTGCCCTTGGAGCGGCCAATAACATCGACATAAGCGCCGGCCTGAAATTGGGTAACACTCAAATTGATCTCGCCCTCGGGAAGATCGGCCGTCAGGCGAAACTGGCGGATAAATCTCTTCGGCTCCGAGCCCGCTTTTTTGAATTCTCCCAGCAACTGCTTGGTAACGCGCGATTCCTTCTGCGACCCGAAGCCAACTTGCACGGCCGAGTAGCCGTCGTTGTCGTTGGTTAGGCGACGCAAGAGAACGTTATCGCCGGCTGCAATCACGGTCACTGGATGCAGCCTGCCGTTGGCGTCGTAGACGCTGGTCATGCCGATTTTCTGTCCAAGTAACCCGATGCTCATGTTGGCGGCGTGGCAAAATTCTCAAGCGCTAAATCTTAATCGTAATATCGACGCCCGCAGGCAAATTCAGTTTCTTCAGTTCGTCCACCGTCTTCGAAGTTGGCTCGATGATGTCGAGCAACCGTTTGTGCGTGCGGATTTCAAATTGTTCCATCGATTTCTTATCGACGTGCGGCGAGCGGTTCACCGTGAATTTCTCGATCAAAGTGGGCAACGGAATTGGGCCGGCCACGCGCGCGCCCGTGCGTTTCGCCGTCTCGACGATCTCGACAGCGGACTGATCGAGCATTCGATGATCGAAAGCCTTCAAGCGAATGCGAATGCGCTGGCCGTTGGTCATTTGGTCTCCTTTTGATCAAGAATTGCCGCGACCAAATTCTGCGGCACCGGCTCGAAGTGCGACGGCTCCATCGAGTAACTCGAGCGGCCTTTCGAGAGCGAGCGAATCGCCGTGGCGTAACCGAAAAGCTCCGCCAGCGGAACTTCGGCGTGAATAGTGGCGAGATGGCCGCGCGTCTCGATGCTGTTGATGCTGCCGCGACGCCGGCTCAGATCGCCGCAAATGTCGCCCTGAAATTCTTCCGGCGTGATGTTTTCCACTTTCATGATCGGCTCGAGCAAAATCGGCTTGCCCTGCCGGAAGCCGTCCTTCATCGCGAAGATCGACGCCATTTTGAACGCGATCTCGCTGGAATCGACTTCGTGGAAGCTTCCATAAACAATGTCCACTTCAACATCGACAACCGGATAGCCGCCGAGCACACCGTCGAGCACCGCTTCGTCTATGCCTTTCTTGACTGCCGGGATGTATTCGCGCGGAATAATTCCGCCGACGATTTTATTCTCGACGATCAATCCTTTGCCGCGCTTACCCGGACGTACATCGACTTCGACGTGGCCGTACTGACCGCGGCCACCAGATTGTTTGATCAGTTTGCCAACGCCGTGCGCATTGCCGGTGATTGTTTCGCGATAGGCGATCTGCGGCTTGCCCGCGTTCGCGTCGACTTTGAATTCACGAAACATGCGGTCGCGGATAATTTCGAGATGTAACTCACCCATGCCGGCGATGATCGTCTGCCCGGTGTCTTCGTGCGTGTAGACCTTGAATGTCGGATCTTCTTCAGACAACCGCTGCAGGGCGATGCCCATTTTTTCCTGATCGACTTTCGTCTTCGGCTCGATCGCCATTGAAATAACGGGATCAGGGAACGTCGGCGGTTCGAGCAAGATCGGATGGTCTTCATCACACAACGTGTCACCCGTGGTGATATTTTTAATGCCGACGATCGCCGCAATGTCGCCCGAGTAGCAGGTCTCGATCTCCTCGCGCTTATCCGCTTGGATCTGGATCAAACGCGAAATGCGCTCCCGCTTGTTTGTCCGCGGATTATACACCGTGTCGCCTTTGCTCAGCGTACCGGAATAAACACGAAAGAAAACAAGCTTGCCGACGAACGGATCGCTCCAAAGTTTGAATGCGAGCGAACAAAATTTTCCATTGTCGTCCGTCGGCGCCTCCATCGGCTCGTGCGAATCGGGATCCATGCCTTTGGCCGGCGGAATATCGAGAGGACTCGGCAGGTAATCGATGACGGCATCGACCAGGTATTGTACGCCTGTGTTTTTCAATGCAGAACCACCCACGACCGGAACGAATTTGTTCGCGATCGTTTGCCGGCGAATCCCCGCTTTCAGCAACTCCGGCGTAACCGGTTTTTCTTCGAGAACAGTTTCCGCAACTTGGTCGTCGAGATTTGAAATTTGTTCGACGAGATCTTTGTAAGCTTTGTCGACAAGATCGACATATTCTTTTGGCACATCCGTCAATTCATATGTCGATCCAAGTTGGTCGCTGTCGGAATAAATGATCGCTTTCTTGTTAATGACGTCGATTTGGCCTTTGAGCTGATCTTCTTTGCCAAGCGGGAGCAGAATCGGCCAGGCGTTCGCGCCGAGTTTCTTGCGCATGCTGTCGATCGACATTTTAAAGTCGGCGCCGACGCGGTCCATCTTGTTGATGAACGCGATGCACGGCACGTTGTACTTGTTCGCCTGTCGCCAAACGGTTTCCGATTGCGGCTGCACGCCCGCGACTGCATCGAACACCGCGATCGCGCCGTCGAGCACGCGCAATGAGCGCTCTACTTCCGCCGTGAAATCCACGTGACCCGGCGTGTCGATGATGTTGACGCGCTGCTTGATTCCCTCGAAAATTTTGTAAACGCCTTCTTCTTTCCGCTGCGTCCACGCACAGGTTGTCGCCGCCGAAGTGATGGTGATGCCGCGTTCGCGCTCCAGATCCATCCAATCGGTCACGGTCGTGCCTTCGTGCACTTCGCCGATTTTGTGGATCATGCCGGTGTAAAACAAAACGCGCTCGGTAAGCGTCGTTTTCCCGGCATCGATGTGCGCAGCGATGCCGATGTTCCGCGTCCGCTCGAGCGGGAATTTGCGATCCGGCGAATTCGGATTCTTCGCCGGCTTTTGTTTTTGTTCGAGCGTCGCAGGCATAATCTTTACCAGCGGAAATGCGCAAACGCGCGGTTCGCTTGCGCCATTTTATGGGTGTCTTCGCGTTTCTTGATTGCGTTACCCTGGCCGGTCGCCGCGTCTTTGATTTCCTGCGCGAGCGCGTTCGCCATCGGCATTCCTTTGCGGTTGTCCGCGTATTGAACGATCCAGCGCATCGCGAGTGAGACTTGGCGCGCCGGCGTCACTTCCATCGGCACTTGGTAAGTCGCGCCACCGACGCGACGAGATTTCACTTCCAAGCGCGGCCGAACGTTTTCGAGCGCCTTGTTTAAAACTTCGAGCGGATCGACAGAGTCCGAACCTTCACGCGACTTGTCGATCGCGGTGTAGACAATCCGTTCCGCGAGCGATTTCTTGCCGCGCTTCATGACGGTAGCAATGAGGCGCGCGACCGCCGGGCTCCCGTAGCGGGAATCGACGCGCTCTTCCTTTTTGTAAACTTTTCTCCGTCGCGACATTGTCGATCTTTCTATCCAAAATTATTTCTTTTCGGCCGCTTCCTTCGGCGCTGCAGCTTCCTTGGCGGGCGCGGCCCCTTTCGCGCCGCCACCTCCACCCCCCGCGCCGCCCTTCGGACGCTTCGCCCCATACTTGGAGCGACTTCGCCGGCGTCCATCGACGCCGAGGCTGTCGAGCGTGCCACGCACAATGTGGTAGCGCACGCCTGGCAAATCTTTCACTCGCCCGCCGCGCACGAGCACGATGGAGTGCTCCTGCAAGTTGTGGCCTTCCCCCGGAATGTAGGCAATCACTTCCTGGCCGTTCGTCAAGCGGACCTTGGCCACTTTGCGCAGGGCAGAGTTCGGCTTCTTCGGCGTCCGCGTCATCACCTGCACGCACACACCGCGACGCTGCGGACAATCGGTCAGCGCCGGTGATTTCGATTTCACCAACACCTTTCGGCGTCCTTTCCGAATCAACTGATTAATCGTGGGCATCTTCGTTAAATAAAAGCCGCCACGCGAACAAGGTTGTTGCGAGGCGACAAAAAACCCGCCCAGATCACGTAACAAACTCGTCA
Organism: Chthoniobacterales bacterium; assembly: GCA_035936875.1. Lineage (GTDB taxonomy): Bacteria > Verrucomicrobiota > Verrucomicrobiia > Chthoniobacterales > UBA10450 > DASYVQ01. The sequence continues at coordinate 45,536 of DASYVQ010000040.1, read as the reverse complement.
CGCGCCTGATGCGGTGAAGAGCGAATATAGAGGGAAAATCGCCGGTCGCAAAGAATATTTTGCGTCTGAATTTGTCAGCGCGCGCGATTGCGCGGAACCTGTCGTTCGGATGCAAAAAACGTTCAAACTCCTTGCCCAAGATCGATCCGCCTCAGGCGGAAAAGCGCGGCGTGGCCGGCTAACGACGGCGCATGGCGTGATCGACACGCCGGCGTTTATGCCGGTGGGGACACAGGGATCAGTGAAAGCGGTCAGCCCGCGTGAATTGCGCGAGTTGAACGCACAAATTATTCTCGGGAACACTTATCATTTGTTCGTTAGGCCGGGAATCGAAGTGATCAAACATTTCGGCGGATTGCATCGGTTCATGAGTTGGAACGGCCCGGTTCTGACCGACAGCGGCGGTTACCAAATTTTTTCACTCGCGAAGTTGCGCAAGATTTCCGAGGAGGGCGTGCATTTCCAAAATCATGTCGACGGAACGCCGGCGTTTATTTCGCCGGAGATCGCGATGGAAATTCAGGCCGCGCTCGGAAGCGACATCGCGATGGTGCTGGACGAATGCCCGCCGTATCCGTGCGAGCGCGATTATGCAGCGCAAAGCGCGGAAATGACGACGCGATGGGCGAAGAGGTGCAAAGAAAACGCCCAACGCCGAACGCCCAACGCCCAATCTCGAATTCAGCAGCTTGTTTTCGGAATCGTTCAGGGCGCGACGTTTGACGATCTGCGGAAGCAAAGCGCGCAGACAATTGTCGATCTTGATTTCGACGGCTACGCGATCGGCGGAGTGAGCGTGGGCGAGCCGGAGGAAGAAATGATGCGCGCGGTGGAATCGAGTGAGCCGTTTCTGCCAAAAGACAAACCACGTTACGCGATGGGACTCGGCACGCCGCCGCAACTGCTAGAGATGATCGCGCGCGGGATGGACATGTTCGATTGCGTGCTGCCGACACGGCTCGCGCGCAATGGCACCACGTTTACATCGGCAGGCACCCTGAATCTAAAGAACGCCGAGTTCGCAATGGACACGCGGCCGGTTGAAGAGAACTGCGCATGTTCCACATGTCGCGAATTTTCGCGCGGTTACATCAGGCATTTGATAAAAGCGGAAGAAATTCTCGGGCTGCGTTTGATCACACTGCACAACTTGCATTTCTATCTCGATCTGATGAAGCAAGCGCGCGACACGATCGACAATGGAACGTTCGAAGACTTCCGGCGAAATTTCATTTCGAATTACAAGACGCGCGATGTCGATCTGTAATTGCCCACTAAACACGCGAAATGACGCTAAATTTTTTCATAAAGGAATGAATTCTGCGAGCCTTCGAACCTTTCGCGTCCTTTCGTGTATTTCGTGGGGAACTCAGCTTCAGGCGCTCGCACTGGCGAGTGCCACCACTACAGCGATTCGAGATTGCAGGGCGCGCGTTCGGGTTTAAGCTCCCGCTCGCCTTAAATTTCACGTGTTTTTTCTATTTCTAGCTCAAGCACAGCTCGCTGCGCCCGCCCCAGGTCCAGGAGGCGGTTTCGGATTCTTTGTGCCGTTCATTTTCATCTTCGTCATCATGTATTTCGTGCTCTTCCGTCCGCAGAAGAAGCGGCAGCAAGAGCAGCAGCGTTTGATCGCGAGTTTGAAAACCGGCGACCGGGTGGTAACGAGCGCCGGCATTCACGGCTTGATCGCAAACGTGAAGGAGACAACCGTGATCGTGAAAGTGGCCGACAACGTGAAGATCGAGATGGAGAAATCGGCGGTCACGAATGTGCTGAAATCAGAAAGTTGAGTAGTTGAGGAGTTGAGGAGTTGAAACGAAAATGATTCAAAGCCGCAAGGCCTACGCGAGGCCTCAACCACTCAACCACTCGACACCTCAACGATCGACATGAGTCCCGGGCTCACATTTTTCATCGGCATTGGTCTGCTGGTGCTCTTCGGCTGGTATTTTGCGACCGATATCGGCCTGCGAAAGCGTTTGCTGGCGACGACGCTGGTGATGCTGCTGGTCGCTTTCAGCATCGCGACGATTTATCCGCCGAGGGAAAGAATTCAGCTCGGTCTCGATATTCAAGGCGGCACATCCTTCCTGATTCGGCTGATGGGCGGCGACAAGGAAGTGAACAAGGGCATGCTCGACCAAGCCGTCGAAGTCATTCGCAAGCGCGTCGATTATTTTGGCGGCGGCGAGCCCATCATCAGTCCCGTCGGCAACGATCGTATCCTCGTTCAAATTCCCGGGCTGGATACCGCGAAAATCCAGGAAGCGCGCGAGCAGCTTTCGCGCGTCGCCAAATTGGAGTTCCGCCTCGTTTATCCTGATAACGGCGAACGTCTGCGCGCGATCGACGCCGGCAAGGAAGTCATCCCGCCGGATTACCGGATCGAGACTTATAAGATGGCCGCGGAAGGAAACGAGAAGCCAAGGGAGGAACGGCTGCTTGTAAAAAAGAAAGCGGACCTGGGCGGGGATCGCGTTTCGAGTTCAAACGCCTACTTCGGCCAGGAAGGCTGGACGGTACAATTAAAATTCGACAGCGAAGGCGCCAAACAATTCGGCAAAATCACCGAGCAATACAAAGGACACCGCTTCGCCATTGTGCTTGACGGTGTGATTCAATCCGCGCCGGTGATTCGCGACGCCATTTACGGAGGGGATGCGGTCATCACTGGGCGGTTCGGCGAGAAAGAAGCGCGCGGCCTGGCCAGCGTGCTGGAGAATCCGTTGCAAACGCCCGTGAGCATCGAGGAAGAGCGCAGCGTTTCGCCGACGTTGGGAATGGATTCGATTCGCGCCAGCATCCTCGCCGGCCTGATGGGACTCGCCATCACGCTCGTGTGCGTGCTTATCTATTATAGACTGGCGGGACTAATCGCGAACCTCGCGTTGATCATCAATCTCATTCTCCTGATCGGCGCGCTGACGATGTTTCGCTTCGTCCTGACCCTGCCCGGAATCGCCGGTATCATTTTGACGATCGGCCTGTCGGTCGATGCCAGCGTGCTGATTTACGAGCGGCTCCGTGAGGAAATGGCGCTCGGAAAATCGCTCAAGGTCGCTGTGCAAACGGCGTACGAAAAAGCGTTCAGCTCCATCTTTGACGCCAACGTGACGACGCTGATCACGGCGGCCATTCTGTTTTGGAAAGCAAGCGGACCGGTGAAGGGCTTCGCCATTTCACTGACGCTTGGCATCCTGGCATCGCTTTTCACGGCCCTCATTGTGGGACGGAACACGCTTGGCTGGTTCGTCGATACCGGACGCGTGCAGAAGATGTCGATGTTGCATTTGATTTCGTCGAAAAATTTCAACTTTCTCGGCAAAGGTTTTCTCGCCTGCATGTGCTCGCTTGCCTTCATCCTTGCCGGCGCGACTTCGTTTTACATTCGAGGCGAGAAAAATTTCGGCGTCGATTTTCGCGGAGGTGATCTCGTGAGCCTGAGCGCGCCCGGCAAGATCGACATCGGAACCGTGCGCGACACCCTTAAACCGATTGGCTTCGCCGATGCGTCGATTCAGGAATCGCAACAAGGCAACAAAAGCTACATCACTATCCGCACGCCATTAAACACCAGCGACAAGGTCGAAAAACAAATCATGCAGTCGCTTCCGGATGCCGGCTTCAAGGTGGAACGCTCGGAGCGGGTCGGCGCGCTCGTAGGGGGCGAGCTGGCGAAAAGCTCACTCGTTGCGCTCGGGCTCGGCATTCTCGGCATCCTCATTTTCGTCACCCTTCGCTTCGAACTTTCGTTCGCGGTCGGCGCCATCGTCGCGCTTTTGCACGATGTCATCATTACCGTGGGAGTCTTCTCTCTTCTCGGTCGCGAACTGACGCTCACGATGGTCGGCGCCGTGCTCACCATCGCCGGCTATTCCATTAACGACACGATCGTGGTTTACGACCGGATTCGCGAAGGCCTCGCCGGCGGACGCCGCGGGACGATCGAGGAAATCATGAACTCGAGCATCAACCAGACGTTGAGCCGCACGATTCTGACAAGCACGGTCACGCTCATCCCGATTTTGTGTCTTTTCTTTTTCGGCGGCGCCGTCTTGCGCGACTTTTCCCTGGCGATCATCATCGGTGTCGCCGTCGGCACCTACTCGTCGATCTTTATCGCTTCACCTATCGTTCTCTGGTGGACCCGTGCCCGCGGCGGCGGCGCCACCGCTTTGCGCAAGGAAATCACCCAAAAAGCGACCACGGCCAATCCAATCGCCCGTTAAAGGGCCGGTTTTTCACCAAATTTGACGGGGCGTCTGAGCCCGATTAGGCTCCGCGTCGCCAGTTGGGCACAGAATTTGCAAATCCAGGAGCTGATTATCGATGCCAGAAGTTATCGTTCGTAAAGGTGAACCCGTTGATCGCGCGTTAAAGCGGCTGAAAAACAAGCTGGACGCCGAGGGCATTCTCGAGGAAGTGCGCCGCCTGCGCGCTTTCGAGACACCCAATCAAAAGCACCGCCGCAAAGCGAAAGCGAACGCAAAACGGGGCCGGACGAAATTCCGCTTCAACCCGTCCTGACAATCGATCTTGGCGTTGGTGGATCGAGCAGTCCCTTGCTCGATGTTATGTTTACGCAGCCGAAGGCTGCCAAATATCTAGCATCGCCCGCGGAGCGGTCGATCCACCTCAGTCGCACTCGCAGACGATCCGGAAGCCGAGGTCGTTGCAGGAAAAATTCGGAGCGTTCGATCCACGCACGGTTGTGCGCAGGCTGCTAAAGCGCGATTTCCAACTGCCGCCACGATATACGCGCTTGGCGCCGGTGGTCGGTCCGCGCGGATTTACTTTGGGTGCGCCGCGATAAGGCTCGTAATAATCGAGGCACCATTCCCAGACGTTTCCGGCCATGTCCTCGATGCCGAAGGGGCTGGCGCCGAGAGGAAATGCGCCGACGGGCGAACTTTCGGGATAACCGTCGTCGATTTCGCGATCGCTCCAGGCGAAAACTGTGTTGCGGTCGGCGAAGTTGGCCAGATCGCCACGACCGTCGTAATTGCCCCATGGATATTTGCGGAGGTCGTTTCCCTTCGCGGCATATTCCCATTCTGCTTCTGTGGGTAAGCGATATTTTTTGCGCTCGCGCGTGCTGAGCCATTGGCAAAATTTCATCGCGTCAAGGTAACTGACATACACCACGGGATGCCGTTCGCCGGCGCCGGACGCACGCTTGCAGTTGTGGCCGCGATCGAACTGCTCGTATTCGACATTCGTAATCAAATATCGCGAGAGATAATAACGGCTCAGGGTAACTCGAGTCAGCGGGCGCTCATTCGGCGCCGCATCCAAGACGTCGCTTCCCATGACAAATTCAGCGGTTGGAATGAAAAACATGTGGCCACCGAGCGAGTTTGCGAAATTGGAGTAGCGCGAACGCTCTGCGTCGGCATTGATTTCGATTTTAGGCGCAGGCGCTGACGGCTTTTCTTCAACAATTTGCTGAGTTTGTGCAGCTTTTTGCGCAACAAGCTTGGCTACTTCGATCTTGGTCGGAGGCTGCGCGACCGCAGCGGCGCCAAATGACTTCTCGTCCGCCTCTTCCAGGTAAAGATCGACAAGGTCCTCAGCTTCGCCCGGATCGAGGCCGAGATTCTCCGCCATGTCGATGAAAGTGTCGCGTTGATCGTCGCTCATCCCAGCGCTATCGAGATTGCTCAGGCGCAAAAGGTGCAGAAATTCTTCCTGCGGATTGGCTGATGGCGCAGACTGCGAGCCCGACGCGGGGGCAGGTGGCGGTGGCGGCTGCCAGCGCTGGATATCTCGGTCATGCAATTCCCCTTCGATCAAGGAGTTGATTTGCTCGTCGCTAAGTCCGTGCTCAGCACCAAAACGGTGCAGATTTTTTTCCTCCTCCGGGGTGAGTGCTCCACCCGTGAGCGCGAAGTCGAGATACTTCTGTAATTCAGAAATAGCTTCTTCATGCTCCTGGGCGGCCAGACCTTCATCGACAACCTTGCGTCGCTCGGGATCGAGCAGTTCGAGCCGCGCCTCAGTCAGGTAACGCGATGATTCCTCCAGCCCGGAGCGGAGTAGTTGGGCCAAAGGATTACTGGGCTGATTTTTCAGCGGCAATTTTTTCTGCCACCAACGCATCAATTCCCGGCAATGCTCTTCGATGACTTCGTTGCTGGGATTTGCGCGAGGATTTAAGCAGAGCCGCTCGTAAAGATTCGGCGATTTGTAGTTGCTCCATCCTTCCCACTTTCGCGGGTCATCAGGCAGCGGAAGTGGAAACGTGATGTCGCACTTCACGACGGGTTACGTAACGCTTAGTTCGCCCAAGCCTGAGGTCGCCTGCTCGATTTCTTCCGGCGCCAAGCCCGTATTTCTATCAATCGAAACCTTCGACCGGTTGCCGGCCGCCTGCACTTCCACCTCCAACACCTGATTGGCGTTGTATTGATAAGTGAGCTGCACCGGCGAACCTTTCGGCAAATACGGCGGCAGCTGGATGTCGCAAACGCCAAGAGGAGTGCACTCGCCGGGCAAAGTACTTTCACCCTCAACCACCTTCACGATCGCCCGTTGCATGTTGGCATCGGCTGTTCCGAACGCATTCCTAACCACCGCTGGAATCGCCGTCATTTTCCGGATCATGGGAAAAACATATTCCTGAAGCTGTTTTTCATCCCATAGGACAACGCCCAGCGTATGCGAAGTGATATCGGTGACTTGAATCAAGCTGCCATCGAGCGAGGAAAATTGTCGCCGCACTGTGTCATCGAGCAGGTCTTCCCCGGACACCTCTTCCTCGCTGAGCATCGACAAAATCGCCTGAATCGCCGCGCCCCTGGCCACAACTTCATCCGGATTCACATGATCGATCAGTGGCAGCGAGGAGACGTCTGAGATCATCGTTCGGATCATCGGCATGCGCGTCATGCCACCGACCAAAAGGACCTTGTCGATCTTGTTCCACTTCATCTTTGCCTCTTGCATCACCATCTCGCAGATGGTTTTGCATTTTTCGACGAGGTGTCTGGTGCGTTTCTCGTACTCCTTGCGCGTCAAGGTCAGCTTCACGCTTTTGCCGCCATGATGGTACACAATCGTGGTGCTCGTCCGGCTCGAAAGTTGGATTTTCGCGGTCAACGCCCGGTTGTGCAGCTCCTGGTAACTGTGCAAATCCAGGAGCGGATTTTGACCGTGCAGACGATCGAACTCGTCCGCGATCTGATTGACGATCACATCATCCCAATCCTTACCACCGAGGCGGTGATCGCCGTTGGTCGCGAGCATGTCGATTTTGTGGTCGGCGATGCGCATGATGGTTACGTCGAAGGTGCCGCCGCCCAGATCGAAAACAAAAACGGTTTGGTCTTCGTTGAGTTTGTCGAGACCGTAAGCCAGCGCGGCCGCGGTCGGTTCATTGATAATTTGCAGAACGTTTAAGCCGGCAAGTTGCCCCGCGGTGATTGTGGCGGTGCGCTCAGCGTCATTAAAATAAGCCGGCACCGTGATCACCACGTCGGTGACTGGTTGATCCAGGTATTTTTCAGCGTCGCCCTTTAGCTTTTTGATGATGAGAGCGGAGAGCTCTTCGGCCGAGTAAATCTTGTCGCCGAATTCGCGATGAAATTGCTCCTTTGGTTTGCCCATCTCGCGCTTGATGAAGTCGACAATCTTTTCCGGCTCGGCGACTGCGCTGTTCTTGGCCACGCTGCCAACGATGACGTTGGTTCCGTCAAAAAAGATCACCGAAGGCGTGATCCGCTCGGTTTCGGCGTTGGGGATGATTTGCGGTTTGCCATAGGCATCGATGTGCGCGACGGCGGAGAAGGTTGTGCCGAGATCAATTCCGACTGCTTTTCGGTTGGTCATAAATTCGAAGAAGTGGTTTCAACGAATGCCGGGCATTCGATCTCGTCCTAAAGTGCAGTTTCCGTGCCGGACATGGCCAATTCTCCACGCGAATTTCGGAGACCGGCACGATTAAAAAAACGGCGCAAGATTTCGCACTTTCCGCCGCGCGAAATTGTTTTCCGATTTATCCGTAACGCTTCGCGATCACTTCTTCCGGACGAATCAACTTACCTCGCCAGAAAAAGCCCCGCTTGACCCGCATCACGATGCATCCGTCTTCTTCCGGGAAGTCCGCCGGTTCATAGCTGATCACGCGATGATAAGAGCGATCCACCCGTTCCGCCGGCTCAATCTCAACGACCTCAAACCGGTGCAGGATTTCGACAAGCGAATGGATGGCGTTCTCGAGATTGTCGCGCCACTGCGCAACGTAACCGCGCTTTCCCTTCTCTTGCGCGGCGCTGCGTAATTGCTCGCAAAGGCTATTCAGGTGGTCGTAGAGATAAACCAGATCGTGGATGAACGGTTTCTGGAGCGATTCGTGCAGAAAATTATCGCGATACTTTAATAATTCGGCATGCAGCGAATCAAATAACTTCTGATTGACGCTTTCGTTGCTGCGGATCGCGGCCAACTGCTCGTCAATCTTTTGGAATTGCTGCGCTAAATCGGTCGCTTTGGCTTGGCCCATTCCCGCCGCCAGTTGCTCCAGCCGTTGCAAGACCACGTTTTCAAAGTCTTGTCGGAATTCTTTTGGTTGTTCCGCCGATTGTTCTTCGCCTCCAAAAAGGTCGCTCTGCTCCGCTCCTTCGGGGGGCAGCTCTTTCTCCGCCTCGGCGCTTAATTGCTGCATGGCAGCCGCGAACTCATCCGATTTTGCGGTCATGTTATCCGCTGTCATTTCGCCTTTCCGAAAAAGTTGCGGATCGCCTCGACCAATCCCTCGATATCGTGCCGGCGTGCTTCGACGTCGACTTTTAATCCGTGATCGCGCGCCGTTTTGGAAGTCACCGGACCGATGCTCGCGACTTGCATTCCTTTTGGCCAGGGCAGACCCAGCGCGAGAAAATTTTCCACCGTCGAGGAGCTGGTGAACGTGATCAGGTCGGCGCCTTCGTCCAATAGACGGCGGCGCGCGCCAGTAATGTCGCGCGTCTCCGGAACGGTGCGATAAGCGAAGCCTTCGTCCACAATTGCTCCCAAGCTCGAGAGCTGCTTAGGAAGCACGTCCCGCGCCTTCTCCGCCCGAGCCAGGAGGATTCGTAAGTTTTCCACCCCGCCTTGCCTTTGGAATTCGCGGATGACGGCCTCAGCCACAAATTCCTCGGGCTGAAGATCGACATGGAGGCGAAAATCTTTTATTCGCTGCGCCGTGGCCGGCCCGATGGCCGCGATCTTCGCCGCGCCGATCTCTCGCGCGTCGTCGTAAAGCTTGTAAAAAATCTCGAAGAACGCGTCCACGCCATTTGGACTGGTGAAAACAATCCAGTCGTACCCATGCGCGTCTTGCACCAGCTCGGCGAACTCGCGCAAATCGGTCGGCGGTTCGATCCGGATCGTCGGCAGCTCGAACACATCCGCACCAAGCGCGCGCAATTGGCTGCTCAACCATCCGGCCTGTTTACGCGTGCGGGTGACGACGATTCGTTTTCCAGAAAGCGGCCGTTTTTCATGCCAATTCAAATCCTGGCGCAACGAAACGACCTCACCGAACACCGCCACGGCCGGCGCTTCGAGTCCAGCATCGACAACGCGTTTCGCGATGTTTTGGAGCGTGCCGGTCAATGTTTCCTGGCGACCGGTTGTCGCCCACCGCACGAGCGCGACCGGAAGATCTGGCCGAACTCCCCGCGCCATCATCTCGCGAGTGATCACGTCGATTCTCTCCACGCCCATTAACATCACTTGTGTCCCGCCGAGCTGCGCCAGCGCGCCATAATCAATGGCGCTTTTTGTTTTCGTTGGATCTTCGTGGCCGGTGAAAAACGTCACATGGGAATTCTCCGCGCGATGCGTCAGCGGAATTCCAGCGTAAGCCGGGCCTGCGATCGCCGATGTAATTCCCGGAACAATTTCAAACTCGATTCCGGCATCGACAATTGCCTTTGCTTCCTCCGCGCCGCGTCCAAAAATAAATGGATCGCCTCCCTTCAAACGCACCACCTGCTTTTCTTCGCCCGCTTTCGCGATTAGCAATTTGTTGATCTCGTCCTGACTCAGCGCGTGTTCGCCGCCCTTTTTGCCAGCGTAAATAATTTCCGCGTCGTCGCGTGCCCAAGCGAGCATCTCCGGATTCGCGAGATAATCGTAAACAATCACGTCCGCACTCTCGATGCACTCTTTCGCGCGCAACGTGACAAGGCCGAGATCGCCTGGCCCGGCCCCGACTAGATAGACTTTTCCCGATTTCTTTTTACTGGCCATTAATTTGCCCTAGCAACTGCGCCGCTAAACGCTCCGCATCTTCGCTTGGTCCTTCCACAAATCCTTCCCGCGGCGTGGTTGCTTCGAGATCGAAAATCTGGGCGCGGATTTTCATTATCGTTCCTTCGACAATGGCCAGGACTCCCACCGGTTGATTGCAGTCGGCGTTTAGCAACCGCAAAAACTCGCGTTCCCCTCGCAAACATAGCCGTGTGTCGAAATCATTCATCGGCTTCACAATTTCTTTCAGCCGCTCGTCATCTGAGCGGGCCTCAATCGCGATCACACCTTGTCCGCCCGCCGGCAGAAAAATCTCGCGCGGAAGAATCGACGTCGAGAATTCGCTTCCCTCGAAATTAATACGCCGCTCGCTCGGCATGAAGCCAAGCCGCTCGAGGCCGGCCCGCGCCAGAATGATTGCGTGCCACTGGTCCTTCGCCAGTTTGCGCAATCGCGTCGGCACGTTGCCACGAAGATCGACAATCTCCAGGTCAGGCCGCTTCCAGCGCAGCTGATGTTTTCGCCGAACGCTGCCCGTGGCGACAATTCCGTCGGCGGCGAGCGAATGCAGATCACAGGGCGAGGTTGCGACCAATACGTCGTCAACCGGCGCGCGCGGAAGAACCGCGGCAATTTCTGTTCCCGGAGTTAACGCGCTCGGCAAATCCTTCGCGCTGTGAACAGCAAGATCGATCTCGTGCGCGGCCAATGCCCGCTCGATTTCTCCAGTGAACAGTCCCTTGCGTCCCGCGCGAACATCGACAATCCGGCTCTTGCGTTGATCGCCGCGCGTCTGGATCACTTTCATTTCGATCTTTAGGTCCGCCCAGCGCGTTTGCAATCCGTTCACGACGACGCTCGTCTGCCTCCGCGCCAACTCGCTTCCGCGCGTCCCGATCACGATCTTCGTACGAACAGGGCGTCTCATGGATTTTGATGGGAACCTAACAGGTTCCCCCTACAAATTTCCGCGTCCGCCTGTAGGGGAAGCTGTCAGCTTCCCGTTCATAATTCCGAGGCGCGCAAAGGCGTCTCGCCGACCGGTGGATGTTCGGAATCTCGGGGGCTACGATTTAGCGCGCGCGAAATTGATTGACCGAAATCCGCGACGTGTTGCGCAATGATCGCCTCGGCCGCGGCCACCTGTTGACGCCGGAGGGCAAGCGATTGGTCGGCAATCGATTGCAAGGAATCGATGTCGTAAAGATAAACGCCGTCGAGTTCGTTCACGTTTGGATCGACGTCGCGCGGCACAGCGATGTCGATGATGAAAAGCGGACGGTCGATGCGATCGCGCAACATCGACATGAGATTTTCGCGGCCAAGCAGCGGCGCGTCCGAAGATGTCGATGTTACCAGGATATCGATCTCGCGGCATTGCTCCGGCCATTCCTCGAAGCGAATCGCGCGTCCGGCAACAAGCGCGGCAAGATTTTCCGCCCGCTCCGCAGAACGGTTGCTCACCCGAAGATCAGCCACGCCGCGCGAAAGAAGAGCCCGCGCCGTGCGCTCACTTGTTTCGCCCGCGCCGAGCACCAGAACTTTGCAGCTGGCGAGATTGCCAAAGATTTTCTCAGCCAGATCGACTGCGACCGAGCCGACCGAAACCGCGCCGCGCGTAATGTCGGTATGCGTGCGTACCTGTTTCGCGACGCGGAATGCGCGCTGAAACAAACGATGCAAATACGGTCCGGCGGCACCGGATTGTCTCGCCGATTCGTAAGTTTTCTTGGCCTGGCCAAGAATTTCCGTTTCGCCAACAACCATCGAGTCGAGACCCGACGCGACGCGGAACAGGTGCTGCGCGCATTGCTTGTCTTCGTACCGATAAAACGGAGCCGAATCAGGCGGCACGTGCTTGTCGATCTTACGCGCGAGACAACGGGCGATATCCAAAGTCGATACACGCGCTTCCGCCGCGCCGTAAACCTCAACCCGATTGCAAGTCGTCAGTACCAACGCCTCCGCGCAACCGGAATCTCGCAACACACAATCCGTCTCGGGGTTTCCAGTGAAACGTTCGCGCGTCTCGACGTCAGCATTGTGATGGCTCAGACCGACACAAAAAAGATTCATGGCGGCGATTGCATCTGTGCGGTGAAAGTGATTCCCCAAAGAAGTGTCAGCGCAGCGCTAAATCCGATAATGCAAAGCGCGGCCACGCGTTTCGGAGAAAACCGGCGCCAATGCTGGCCCTGCAAAATGGCAGCGTAGAGCACCCAAACTCCGATGGCACAGGCGACCTGTACCCATGGCAAAGGTTGGCCAACAAAAAAACCGCTCACCAGCCCGAGCGTATAAAGCGCGAATCCAAACCAAAGCAGCCGCGTGATTGCCGCGAAGAGATCGGTGAGCGGCGGGAGGTGATAGAAAATCGAATGCAGATGGTGCGTCTTGAGCTGACGCTCCTGGACGAGATACATCACGCCCGCAATGCAGGCGAGCGCGAACGCGCCGTAAGCGATCAGCGAAATCGATGCGTGAAATTCCAGCCACGAATTCGCGGGCAATTTTCCCGGATGCGGTTGGTCGATCGGCGCGATTAAAGCAAAACCTTGCAGCAAGACCACCAGCGGCGCCGTGAACGCGCCCATTAGCGAGAGCCGGTAAACCGGGCCCACCAGCATGTAAATCAACGCCACCGACCAGGCGAGAAAGATAAAGACCTCGAACAAATTCGTCAGCGGACATCGGCCGAGGGCGTGGCCACGGATCGAGAGAAACGCCGTTTGAAAAATGAATCCCAGACCGATCGCGAGAAAATTAAAGCGTCCGGGCTGGAACTTTTTCGCGCGCAACAAGGCGCCGGTGCGCGCCACCGCGGCCAGAAAACAGATTGTCGAAACAATGAGGAGATGTCGATCCACAGGGCCGCCAGTCTAAAATCGCACCCGCTCCTTGGCAATGCGGCGCTGCTTTAAAGAAAGGCGACCCGCCGCAATGTTGGCTAGCGGCGGGTCACCTCAGTAGCTCGAGGGAGAAAGCCGAAAAATCGAGGCCAGTCCGGGGAGCCAACGAAAAATTGAACCGGTGCGGCCGGGTTTCGGGCAATGCAAGTCGGTCGCGCGAGCGCGCACCCAACCTGCAGGTTGCTCCGGCCGCACCGGTGGACCTATCCGGGCAAAAAGTGTTCTCTTCTTAAAATCTGATTTCGTAAGACCCGGCCTCACATAAGGGACTACGGCATTTGAGCGGCGAAGTTCCGGTAAATTTTCATTCTTTTGGAAACATTTTTTCGGGGCGAGGGACGGCCTATTTGCGGCGTCGCACCGGCGAGCTCCTGGTGGCATCTCGGGCGGCGTTGACCTTTAGTGGCGGCTCGCTAGCATCGCGCCGATGGGTTCCGACATGATCGATAAACTGCGCGCCGGCGTGCGCGATGTGCCCGATTTTCCGAAGAAGGGAATAGTGTTTAAAGATATCACCCCGATCCTGAAGGACGGCGCACTGTTTAGGGTATCGATCGATGTTTTTCTCGAACGTTGCCGCGGAAAGAAGATCGACAAGATCGTCGGCATCGACGCACGCGGATTCCTTTTCGGATCGGCTGTGGCTTACGAGCTCGGCATCGGTTTTGTGCCGCTACGGAAAAAAGGTCGGCTGCCGTACAAGACCGAGAGCGCGAAATACTCGCTCGAGTACGGCGAAGCCGAAATGGAACTTCACGTTGACGCAATCACGCGCGGTGAGCAGATCGTCCTAATCGACGATTTGCTCGCGACAGGCGGAACATCGGCTTCCGCGGCGACGTTGATCAAAAAAGTTGGCGGCGAGTTGGTCGAAGCGATCTTCCTGATCGAGCTCGAATTTTTGCGCGGCCGGGAGAAACTTGCGCCGACGCCAGTGATCTCGTTTCTGAAATATTGATTGTCTAAATCGTCTATTTAGGTAGAGCGCCCCTACCGTTCACGACGATCTCCATTTTGATTTCCTGATGGGACAGCTGGTCGTGAATCTTGCTGAGCAAATCGAGGCCGCGTCCTTCCGGCATCTCCGCGCAGCGCAGTTCGATTCGCGCTGGTTTTTGCGCCAGCTTCGGGTCCCACTCCGCGAATTCGCCGTCCAGAAGAAATGAGACGTAGGTGTTGAATCGCTCTTGGAGCTCATGCAAGCGCTCATCGGAGTCGTCCCACGGCCGCGGCTCGTTCATGATGAGGACGGCCTCGTCTGTTTTCGGATCGTGCGCGATCATGTCGACGACATGCACGCGCGATTCGGTGTTTGAAGTTTCCGGTTCGATGTTCAAAACTCGACCCTAAGCAGTCCACGCTCAACTCGTCATGATGAAGGAGCGCCATCTCATCGCAACCGCGCTAGTTTTTTTTGCGTTGCTCAAAAGCGCGGCCGGACAATTCGCTCCGGCACTTTTGCAAAACAGCAGCTACTGGAATGGCGGCAAAGCCGAATTCGATTTTTACGACGCGCAAATCGTTCGCGAAGGATTGCCGCGCCCGTGCGAGGTGCTGCACATTCTTGTTCGCGAGCCGTTCGATTCGAAGCAGCTCGTGAAACCAGACGACGCGAAACGGCCGGATTTGATCAACGTGATCAAGCTGAACCAAATCCTGCATGTCCCGACCGGAATTTATCTGTACCAGCAAATGCATTCCAATTTTTGGAACATCGACAACGGCGCATTGCTGAAATTTTCGCTCACTGGCAACGACAGTTGCGGAAACACCTTCAAAGAAGGACGCAGATTGAGCGGCGAATTTGCCTACGACTTTCACACTTATTGGGATGGCATGGCGGATGGCCATGAAAATGTTCCCGTCCCAGCCAACGGCTACTTTTACGACGAGCTGCCGTTGCGCGTGCGCACCATTGATTTCTCGAAACCAAATGGCGAGTTCGAAATTCAACTGGCGCCGACCACGATCAATTCAAAGAAAGACAACATTGTGTTCAAGCCGGCGAAGGTCAGTTTCAAATTGAGTGAGCGCACAATCGATGTCGATGTTCAGCACGACGGCGGCAAAGACCATTTCGTTCTCGATCGCGATTTTCCTTTTCTCCTACGGGAATGGAACGGAGCCGACGGCTCGCGATTAAAAATGAAAAACAGCCTTAGGATCGATTACTGGAATTACAACAAACCCGGCGACCGGGAGCGCGCCTTAAAAGATCCGATGCTGCGTCATCCCGATTGATACGGCGGCAATTGAGAGCAAATTGGTTCGTGGCCAAAGCAAAACAAACAAGCCGGCTGACCCTTCTTGGTCGAAGCGAAGCAAGATTGCCGGCGTCGCCCGCCGAAGGGCGGCTGGAAACATTTCCAAATCCAGCGCGACGAAATTATCAGATCCATTTTGAGACCGACGATTTCACCTGCCTTTGTCCTGTGACCGGCCAGGCTGACTTTGCCAGGATCGACATCGACTACGTGCCCGACCGTCTCTGCGTTGAAAGCAAGTCGCTCAAATTTTATCTCGCTTCTTACCGGAACGAACGCGCGTTCAACGAAACGGTCACCAATCGCATCCTGGACGACTTCGTGAAAGCGTGCGCGCCGCGCGAGGCCATCGTAACCGCGCAGTTTTCCGCGCGCGGCGGGATCGCACTCACTGTCCGTGTCGAGTACCCGCACAAAGGATCGCAGAAGATTGGCCGCGATGGCCGATGAAACACGCGGTTGTTCTTTTGAGCGGCGGACTTGATTCGACAACCACGCTCGCGATCGCGATTGCTCAAGGTTACGAAACCTACACGCTTTCCTTCAATTACGGCCAGCGTCATCGTTTTGAGCTCAAAGCCGCGGAACGGATCGCGAATGCGTTAGGCGCGAAGCAACATCGCGTTGTGAAGATCGACAATCAGATTTTCGCCGGCTCGGCGTTGACGGATGATGTCGATGTACCGAAGTCGCGATCGGAAAAAGAGATTGGCGCCGGAATCCCGGTCACTTATGTGCCGGCGCGAAACACGATCTTTCTCTCACACGCGGTGGCTTGGGCGGAAATGATTCCAGCCGGCCACATTTTCATCGGAGTCAACGCGCTCGATTACAGCGGCTATCCCGATTGCCGGCCCGAGTTTATCGCCATGTTCGAAACGCTCGCCAACCTCGGCACGAAAGCCGGCGTGGAAGGCAACCGTTTTCAAATTCACGCACCGCTGATCAAGTTCTCGAAAGCAGACATCATCCGCAAAGCGCTCGAGCTCGATGTCGATCTTTCCCTCACCCACAGTTGCTACGATCCGTCTCCGAAAGGTTTTGCCTGCGGGCAATGCGATTCATGTCAGCTGCGTCTAAAAGGCTTCCGGGAAGCCGGCGTCGTAGATCCCATTCAGTACGCGCGACCTGTCACGCCGTAGGTCGCCGCGGCGACCGAAGGCAAATGGCAATGAAGAACATTTTTACTCTGACTAAGAACGAGCAGCGCGTCGTGATCATCGTCATAACGGTGTTGCTCGCTGCAACACTCGCAAAACATTATCGCGATAACCGATCGCCGATACCGGCGACAACATCGACATCCACGCATCCGACGGCCGCGCCGTCGCCTTCAGCGGCGGAAGATGAAACCGAACCCCATTGATGAAAGTTCGTCGCGGCGAGGTGCCGCGAGTCCGAGCCGGACTGGCATTAGCACGCGAGGCGCGTGCGCTCCCCAGAAAAATTACTCCGCGCGGACGCCGGGAACGCGTCCGTAGCCGACAAAGACCGGCCCCGGTTCTTTTTCCGATTTCGATCCCAAGCGTGAAACTTTGAAATCGAAGACGCTCACCCCAGATCGCGAGTGACCCTTGTAAGCGCGGCCCTCACTCGCGCCCACCATGATGCGCTGATTGGTCGCTTTCTCGCGGCCGAGATAAATCATCGTCTGCGTAATGTCCGGCTCGCGACTGACGCCGTAGGCGCTGGCCCAGAAAAGAAGATCGCCCGGCTTGAGCGCATCGAGCTCAAAACTGTCGTCGCGTTGCGCGAGCACGGCTTGGAAGGTTCCGGCTTTCCGGACCCAGACGTATTGTTCACGCGCGTCGCGCGGCACGTCCTTAATGCCGGACTGCGAGAGCACATAATGAACAAAGCCCGAAGAGTCCATTCCACCGCTCGCCGGATCAGCTGAATTGATTTTGTAGTGAAGATTTTGTGTCGCCAGGCTCAATCCGGTATCGACGATCTTCCGGGTTTCGGGCGAATAATTTTCGTAGCCGGAAATTTCAGCTGAAGAAACAGTCGCGCTCGGTGTTCCCGTTTTTTTCGCAGTTGGCGGCGAAGTCGGCTTGGCTGTTGGCGCGGGGCTGGGAGTTGGTACCGGCGTTCGAGTCGGTGTCGCAGTTGGCGACGGGGTCGGTTTAGGTGTTGGAGTCGGGCTTGGTGTCGCCATCGGCGTTGGCTTCGGCGTAGCAGTCGGCGACGGAGTCGGTTTAGGTGTTGGAGTCGGGCTTGGTGTCGCTATCGGCGTTGGCTTCGGCGTAGCAGTCGGTGACGGAGTTGGTTTAGGTGTTGGGGTCGGGCTTGGTGTCGCTACGGGCGTGGGGCTAGGCGTAACACTTGGCATCGGAATAGGCGTAGCCACTCGTACTGGAGTCCGCCTTGGCGTAGGCTTTGGCCTGGGTCTGGAACGCGGCCCGGGACTGATCGGACGAACCGGTTCCAAGTATTGAGAGCGCGCATCATAAAGTTCGGGCGTTGAAGCGCGCGCTTCAGGAGTTGATTCAGGAATTGCAATCGCGCGTGCTGCCGGAGATGCCGTAGCAGTTGCTTGCGCAGTTGCTGTCGCGCTCGGTGTAGGAGAAACCGTTGCGGTCGGCGAAGGAGAAGGAGTTTCGGTCGGCGGCGCATTCGCTGATGGCGATGGCGCTGCCGATGCTTTGGGCGAAGGAGTAGGCGTTGGCTTTGCCTTCTTTTTTGCCGTCGATTTTTTCCGGTGCGGGCGCGGAGTCGGCGATGGTCCTGTGAATAGCCTTTTAATTTTTGCGCCTAGTGAGTCCTGGCCTTCTTCAGCGGTCCGTGCCTGGGTGGCGACGGCCATCGCCAGGGTTATCGCGATCACAAGCAAAGAGCGCAGTTTCGTTTTCACGAGAAATTTTTGTTCAGCGTCAAGCGGCCAATTCCTGCAGCACAGCTTGATTCATTCGGATGCCGGAGTCGAGATTCTCCAGCGGGAAATTCTCGTTTGGCGAATGGGCACGGCAATCGGGCAAGGCCAG
Source organism: Chthoniobacterales bacterium (assembly GCA_035936875.1). Classification (GTDB taxonomy): domain Bacteria; phylum Verrucomicrobiota; class Verrucomicrobiia; order Chthoniobacterales; family UBA10450; genus DASYVQ01. The sequence continues at coordinate 27,146 of DASYVQ010000040.1, read as the reverse complement.
CCCCAGCAATAGCGTTTCCACACCGAGGATACTGCGAAAATCCGAAACAATCGGAATACTGCCGCCTTCGCGGATCAACGCCACATCCTTGTTGAAAGCTTTCCGCAACGCACGTTGCGCCGCCTTACCGAATTCGCTATGCGGGTCGGTCAAATACCAGGGCCCATTGTGGCCGCCTGTCATCTCGATTGTCACGCCGGCCGGCAAATTTTTTTCCAGATGTTTTCTGACCAGCGCAATGATCTCGTCTGCTTTTTGATCCGGCACGAGGCGAAACGTCAACTTCGCCATCGCGTGACTTGGAATAACGGTTTTCGTCCCCTGCCCTTGATAACCGCCGCCGATCCCGTTGATCTCTGCGGTCGGTCGAGCCCAGATCCGCTCCATCGTATTGAAGCCTTTCTCGCCGACAAGCGAAGGCGCGCCAGTTTCCTTCAAGATTTCCGCGTCAACATCGACCGGCAGTTTTTTCCAAGCCTCGCGCTCCCAATCCTGCAACGGCGCGACTTGATCGTAGAATCCTGGAACCGCGATGCGTCCATCACGGTCATGCAATGTCGCGAGCAATTGCGCCAGCGCTGTGGCGGGATTAGCCACGCCGCCGCCGAAAATTCCCGAATGCAAATCGATTTTCGCGCCGGTCACTTTTAATTCCAGCGCCGCTACTCCACGCAATCCGTAGCTCATCGTCGGCGTACGGGGCGCGATCATTCCGGTGTCGGAAACAAGAACGACATCGCATTTCAGTGCCTCGCGGTTTTGGCTTAGAAATTTTCCGAGATTTGCGCTGCCGATTTCTTCTTCGCCTTCAATTACAAGATCGACATTCACCGGCAGATCGCCGTTTTGTTCGATCGTTTCTTGAATCCCTAGAATGTGGGAAAGGATCTGGCCTTTGTTATCGGTTGCGCCGCGCGCAAAAACGTAACCGTTTTTCAAAACCGGCTCGAACGGCGGCGAATCCCACAACTCCAGCGGATCGGGCGGCTGCACATCGTAATGCCCGTAAATCAAAACGGTGCGACGCCCGGGTTGATGTTTGTTGCGTGCCCAAACAACGGGATGACCTGCAGTCGGAACAAGCTGCGTTTCCAGTCCGACCGCCTTCAGTTTTTTAACGAGCCAATCTGCGCACTCGTTTAGTTTTTTCGAATAATTGTTGTCCGTGGAAACGCTCGGAAACCGCAGAAACGAATAAAAATCCTCCAGATAGTTGTCGCGCATAATTCATAGAGTCTAGCCAGATTTTGTGCGGGCGAAAATGTCGATCTTGCCCCGCGCGCACGGATAGCGCACGATTCGCGAGATGGCCGAGGAGACGATCTCGATCCAACAAGCCGAGCACGTTGATCATCAACTCGTGCGCGGCATCGGAATTTCTGCGCTCACGGCAAACATCATCAGCTCGACAATCGGCGCCGGAATTTTTGTTTTGCCCGCGCTCATGTCGAAAAGTCTCGGGCCGGCGGCGCCGCTCGCCTTTGTGTGCTGCGCGATCGCCATGGTGTTGTTCGTCACTTGTTTTGCGATCGCCGGCAGCCGCGTGTCGCTCACCGGCGGACTCTACGCATATGTCGAAGTCGCGTTCGGACGCTACGTCGGATTTCTCGCCGGCGTGCTTTATGGCATCACTGCTCTCGGCGCTGTCGCAGGCGTGGTGAATGTTTTGGTGAACTCGATCGCGGTCATCGCGCCGTTGGTCGGCAGTCCAGTGATGCGGATCGTCGTCATGATAATCGTTTATGGCTCGCTCGTAGTCATCAACGTGCGCGGCGTGCGCGAAGGCGCAGGCGCAGTCACCGTGTTGACGGTGGCGAAACTTCTCCCGCTGCTGTTATTTATTTGCGCGGGATTGTTTTTCATTCACCCGGCGAGTCTCACCTGGACAGCGTGGCCTGGCAGCAAGGCGTTAGGCGACAGCGTTATCCTTTTGATCTTCGCTTTCGTCGGAATCGAAGTCGCGTTGATCCCGAGTGGCGAAGTGAAAAATCCGGCGCGAACCGTTCCGCGCGCCGCTTATCTCGCGCTCGTCATTACCACGATCATCTACATTACGATCCAGCTGGTGGCGCAGGGGACGCTCGGCAGCGAACTGGCGAATTACAAAGACGCGCCGCTGGCCGAAGCCGCCGCAAAATTTCTCGGCAACATCGGCCGCACCATTCTGATCGCGGGCGCGACCATCTCCGCGTTCGGTTTTGTCACAAGCGATATTTTGAGCTCGCCGCGAATGATCTTCGCCTTCGGCCGCGACGGCGCGTTGCCGGCGTGGTTCGCGCACGTGCATCCGCGCTATCGTTCGCCCGACGTCGCAATCGTCACCTACGCCGTGCTCGCCTTTGCCTTGTCCGTTACCGGCACGTTCGAACAACTGGCTGTGCTCTCAAACGTCGCCGTCTTGTTGATGTATCTGCTCTGCTGCGCTGCCTGCTGGTTTCTGGTGCAACGCAACGTCCGCGCCGACGGTCGGCCCTTCAACTTTCCCGGCATGAAAATCGTGCCCGCACTCGCCATCCTCGCGATTCTCTGGATTCTCGCGCACGCGACAAGGTGGGAGTTTGCCGTGAACGGAATTGTACTCGCGGTGGCGTCGTTACTTTTCTTTGCCCGTAAGCTGATCACAGCAAAGCGAAAAGCACCTCTATAGCGAGCCCAACATCCTGTGGCAGATGGACCCTAAACCCCTTCAAATTGTGTGATTTTGACTTGTAACCCCACCAACCTCAATATATTCACCATCCAAGGCTAAGATTTCGGCCTGTGCATGCATTTACAATCGCTCGAGCTCTTCGGCTTCAAATCGTTCGCCGATAAAACCGTTTTCAATTTTCACCAAGGCGTAACCGCGATCGTCGGCCCAAACGGTTGCGGCAAGTCCAACTTGCTCGACGCCGTTCGCTGGGTGCTGGGCGAACAATCTGCCAAGTCGCTGCGCGGCGGCGAAATGGCAGACGTTATTTTTAACGGAACCGACACACGCAAACCACTGGGCTTCGCTGAGGTCTCGCTCACCTTCACCGATTGCGCGACCGAGCTCGGAGTTGATTGGCACGATGTGCGCGTGACCCGCCGCGTTTATCGCGACGGCATTTCGGAATATTTGCTGAACAAAACGGTCTGCCGCTTGCGCGACATCCAAAATCTTTTTGCCGATACCGGGGTCGCCCGCGCCGCCTACTCGATGATGGAGCAAGGAAAGATCGACATGATCTTGAGCTCGCGGCCGGAAGATCGACGCGCAGTTTTTGAAGAAGCCGCCGGCATCACCAAATACAAGGCGCAAAAACGCGAAGCGTTGCGCAAACTCGAAGCGACCGACGCAAATCTTCTCCGCATCGGCGACGTCATCAAAGAAGTGAAGCGGCAAATCGGCTCGCTCCAACGCCAAGCCGGTAAGGCGCGACGCTACCAAACGCTCCACGCTGATCTTCGCGTCCTCGACACGCACCATTCGAGAAAACAATTGGCGACGCTTGAAACTGATTTCGCGCGTTGCCGTGATGAAATCGCCAACGTCGCGAAGTCGGAACAAGCCTCGCGGGCCAGAATCGACAATGGCGAAAAAGACCTCGCGGACGAACGCCATGCGCTGGACAAGATCGACATCGAGATCGCGGATGCACGAGCGGAAGCGCAACGATTACAAAGTGAAATCGCCGCGAATCGCAACCGGATCGAGTTTAATCGTCAACGCGCCCAGGAATTAACCGAGCTAATCGAGCGATCGCGAGCTGACATCGCGGCCGCGGAAGGGAAGCGCAGCCAACAGGCGGCTCAAATCAAAGAGGCCGACGCGCTGGTTGAAAAAACGAACCGGGTTCTGCAGGCGAAACAAAATGAGCTGGCAAAGCTAATTGAGCAGCTATCAAACATTCGAGGGAAGCGAGAGGCACGCGAAGCGGGGCGGCAAACGCTGCGGGCCTCGCTCTCAAAACACGAAACACGCGTGGAGGCGCTGGAAGACGATCTGTCCGGCATCACGGCGCGGCGCGAGATGACGCAGGAACAAATTCGCCAAATTGCCGGCGAAATTAATAAAGCGACCAAAGCGCGCGACCATCTCGCCGAAGGCGTGAAAGAGGCGCAGGCCGCCACCGAAAGCGAGCAGAAGAAGTTGGACGATCTGCTCGCGCAATCAAAGGCGGCGGAGAAAAATTTACAGGCGCAGCAGGAACTTCTCGCTCAGGCGGAAAACGATTTGGCTGCGGTCGACCGCGCGCTCGCTGAAAAGCGATCCAGTCTTGAGATCTTGCGCCAACTCAATGAGGAGGGCGAAGGCCTCGCCAAAGGATCACAAGCCGTGCTCAAAGGCATGGATGATCCCGATCGCTTTCGATCCGCTGTCGTCGGCTCGCTCGTCGCCCAATTTGACGTCGATCCAAAATTCATTGCGGCGATCGAAGCCGCGTTGGGTCGAAATCTTCATGCCGTCGTGCTGAAAGACGCGGAAAGCGCTTCAGATATCATCCAAAGGCTGACAAAAAAGAAACTGGGCCAGGCTGCGTTGCTCATTCCAAAATTTGGCGCTTCTTCGCACGAATCGGTTCGAAAATCTTTGCCCAAAGGCGCGCTGGCATGGGCAATCGACAAAGTAGTGGCGCCGCGCTCGCTCGAACCGTTGATGCGGCAGTTGCTCAACAGCGTCGTTATCTTCGCGAAATTGGAGCAGGCGCTGGCCTGTAAAAAAGATGAGCCGACCCTGGCCATGGCCACACTCGACGGCGAATTTGTTTCCGCGGAAGGAATTGTTTTCGGCGGCAGCGGCGACGTCCGGCCAAACTCGCTGCTGGAACGAAAAGCGCGCGTCACAGCTTTAGGTGAAGAGGAAGCGGGATTGGCAACGCAGCGCGAGGCAATTTTGCGGAAGCGTGACGGGGCGAAAGCAAGTGTCCAAGCGGCTTCGCGTCAGCTCGACGAATGTCGCGCGCACCATCAAGCCGCTCATCTCGCACATTCGAGTGCCACAAATAAAATTTTACTGCTTGAGCGCGAACAAGATGAAGCCGCGCGCAAGATCGACAATCTCAAATCGGAAAAAGCAACGCTGGAGCAACAGATAAATTCGTCCGGTGAGCGCATAGCCGAGCTCGAAGGAGAATTGGAGACCGTGCGGAATCAGCTGGCGGAGCAGGAAGCCGAGCAGACCGCGGCCGACACGGATGAGAAAGAGGCGCGCGCTCAGGAGGAGAAAGCGACGGAGACTTTAAACGAGTTGCGGCTCGCGATCGCGACTGAGAGACAGCGTCACGAAAACTTAATCGCCCAACGGCAGCCGATGGCAGCGCGTGATACCGAGTTGCTCGAATTGATCGCTGCGCGGCGGGCCGACATCGCGAACTACGAAGGCAAACTAACCACGCAGGCGAGCGAATCGCATAATGCTGAAGCCGCGATCAAGGAACAAACGGTTCGTGCTGCCGAAGCAGAAAAAACGGCAACCAAAATTACAGATCAACGTGCGACGCGGGTGGCCGCGGTGCAGAAGCGAGAAACCGAACTGCGCGGCCTGCGCGACTCGTTGAGCGAGATGCAGGAAAGCCGCGGACAGCAGCAAGTCCGCGAAACGCAATTGCAAATGCAGATCGACAACCTGGCCGAGCACGTGTCGCGTCGCTACCAGGTCGATTTACGCGCGTTCACTCCGGATGAGACCGCCTTCAACAAGACTTTACGGGTGCAGTTAAAGCGCGCGGAGAAAGAGGCCGCGCCAAACACAGATGTCGATCTTGCCGACGATGAGCTGCAAAAGTTGATTGCCGATCTTACGCGCCAGCTGGACAACATGGGGCCGGTCAATCTCGACGCCGTGCAGGAGTACGACGAGTTGGAAGAGCGCTACAAGTTCCTGGAGAATCAAAACAACGACCTTACCAATTCGCGGCGCGAGCTGCTGGACGTGATCTCACGCATCAACTCGACGACGAAGAAATTGTTCGCCGAAACTTTTGCGCAGGTGCGGAGCAACTTCCGCGAAATGTTCGCGGAACTTTTTGGCGGAGGTCGCGCCGATTTGTCGTTGATGGATGAAAACGATCCGCTGAATTGCGGAATCGAAATCAGCGCCAAGCCGCCCGGGAAACAATTACAAAGCATCTCACTATTGAGCGGCGGCGAACGCGCCATGGTTGCGGTCGCGCTTCTGTTCTCAATTTATATGGTGCGGCCGAGTCCGTTTTGCGTGCTCGATGAAATCGATGCGCCGCTCGATGAAGGCAATATCAATCGCTTCATTCGCATGCTGGAGCGCTTTGTCGCCCAAAGTCAGTTCGTCATCATCACCCACAACAAACGCACCATCGCCAAGGCGGACGTGCTTTACGGCGTAACGATGGAGGAGCGCGGCGTGAGCAAACTCGTCGGGATGAAGTTGACCGCGCCACAGGAAGCCTCGACGGCTCCAACTTCAAACGGCCACGGCGAAAGTGCGACGCAGCGTAATTTCCCGCTGGAAGGCGCGGAGACAAAGCGCAGTTTTGCCGCCCGAGGTTGATCGAGCGCGTCGCAAAAAAATTTTGCGCGCGATTGTCGATCTTGCGTAAAATTGGCGGATGCTTCAAACGGCGTCGCGCAGCAAAAAATCCGCATCCAAGAAAGCGCCGCCACATGAGCGCTTTCTCGAAGCCTTCCGTTGGATGCTGCTCGCGCGCACGCTCGAAGAAAAACTGGTCAGTCTTTACCGAGGCGGCGCAATCACCGGCGGTGTTTATATCGGCAAAGGCCAGGAAGCGGTCAGCGTGGCTTGCGGTTTGTTTTTGAAAAAAGGCGACATCTTCGCACCGCTCATTCGCGATCAAGCGGGACGATCGGCATTCGGTGAGCTACTTGTCGACGTTGCTCGGACCTATCTCGGTTCACGCCAGGGACCGATGCGCGGACGCGATGGCAACATTCATCGCGGCCGGCCTCTCGATGATCAACTCGCTATGATCAGTCATCTTGGCGCGATGGTTTCAGTGACGGTGGGTGCGCTGATGGCGAAACGTTTTAAAGGCGAAAAGAATTTTGTCGGCCTCACCGCAATTGGCGAAGGCGGAATGCAAGCGGGATCGTTCCACGAAGGAATGAATATCGCGGCGGTCGAGCAAGTGCCGCTCGTGGTTGTGGCGACGAATAATCATTACGCTTACTCGACGCCAAACGAGCGGGAGTTTGCCTGTCACGACTTGGTCGATCGCGCGAAGGGTTACGGTTTTGAAGGCTACAGTATCGACGGCACCGATCTCACGACTTGCCTCGATGTTATCGGCGGTGCGGTAAAACGCGCGCGCGCCGGTCGTCCGCCGCAGTTGGTCGTTGCTTCGGTTTTGCGTTTATCCGGTCATGGCGAACATGACGATGCGAGTTACATCACCGACGAAATCAAGCGGGAGCCATTCGCGCAGGACTGTTTGAAGCGCGCGGAAAAATTGATTGTCGATCTTAACCTGGCCGATGCGGGAACACTGAAATCGTGGAGAGCCGATGCAGTGGCGAAAGTTGATGAAGCAATCACCACCGCGCAAAAGGAAGCAGCACCAAACGCCGATGAAGAAGATTGGTGCGCGATCTCCACCCGTGAACTGGCCGATCAAGCGGAATGAGCATCACCTATCTTGAAGCGATCCGCGAAGCGCAGGCGAAACTGTTGCGCGATGACGAGCGCGTTTTCATTTACGGCCAAGACGTTGGCGGGACCTTCGGCGGCGCGTTCAAAGCAACCAAAGGATTGGCCAAAGAATTTCCCGGGCGTGTGCTAAACACGCCGATCAGCGAAGACGCGATGGTGGGGACGGCGATTGGGGCCGCCATCAACGGGATGCGGCCAATCGTCGAAATGCAATTTGCCGATTTCTCCAGCACGGCGCTGAATCAAATTCTAAATAACGCCGGGACGCATTACTGGCGCACGAACGTTCCGGTGCCAATCACAGTCCGACTTCCTTCGGGCGGAACAAAAGGCAGCGGCCCGTTCCACAGCCAGAGCATGGAATCGATCTACGCGCATTATCCCGGGCTGATCGTGATGACCCCGGCGACCGTCGAAGATGCTTACACGATGTTGATCGAGGCGGTCGCGATCGATGATCCCGTCGTTTACTGCGAGCACAAATATCTTTATTACCATCTCAAGGCCGAAAAACTTCCGACCGAGGGTTTGCCAACGGGAAAGGCACGGATCGCGCGGGAAGGTCGCGACCTAACGATCGTAACTTACAGCGCAATGTTGCACGAAGCGCTCACGGTCGCGGAGGAATTTGCGGGCGAAGGTTTCGAAATCGAAGTTGTCGATCTTCGCACGGTCAAGCCGCTCGATACCGACACCGTGCTCGCATCGGTCGCGCGTACCGGCCGTTTACTTTGCGTTGGCGAATCGTTTCCCTGGGGCGGCGCGAACGCGGAAGTGATTTCGCGCGTCACCACCGAAGGTTTTCATTTGCTCGATGCCGCGCCGCAGCGGGTCAACGCCAAGGACACGCCGATTCCGTATCATCCGAATCTTTGGAGCGCGCACCGGCCAGGCGCCAAAGCGATCTCAGCCAAGGCACGCCAACTTCTCCAGGAATAAATTTATGCCGCAAGTTCCGATCATCATGCCGCAGTTGGGCGAATCGATCGCCGAAGCGACGATTGTCGACATAAAAGTGAAACCGGGTGATCAAATCGCGGCCGATCAGGAGATCATCGACGTCGAAACAAACAAAGCCGTCATGGGCGTGACAACGCCATGCAAAGGCACGGTCGATAAGATCACCGCGAAAGTAAAAGAGACTTACCCGATCGGTACAGTGCTCGGCTACATCGAAGCGAGCGAAGAAGACGCGGCTAAGTTTAAAAAGACCGCTCCCGAACCGCCATCCCAAGTTGCGGAAGAGATTCCGGCACGTGCCGATCAGGAAATCGCGCCGGCGCGCCAGGAAAAAGTTGTCGCGCGCGGCGGCGATGGCGCAGCGAAACCGCGAACCGGCGGTCTGCCGGTGCCGGCGACATTGAAAGGCGCGAGTTTCGTCTCGCCGCGAGTGCGGGCGCGAATGGCCGAGTTGCAATTAACGAATGCCGATCTCGCGGGAATCACTGGGACCGGTGCCGGCAATCGCGTCACCATCAAGGACCTCGAGAATTTCCTGCACAAGATCGACAATCAGAGTCCGCAGGAAGCTTCCGCGTTGCGGGCCGGCGTGGCCGACGCGATGCGGCGCAGTTGGACGCGGCCACTTTCGACGATTGGGTCCTCGGTGAATCTCGATCCCGTTTTGCAAGATCGACAATCGCGCGAACCGAAGCCCGGTCCCGGTCTTTACGCGGTGCGCGCGCTCGCACTCGCGCTTGCGGAAAATCCGAGTGCGGCGGCCAGATTCATTGGCAACCGCGTCGTGCAATCGAGTTCGATCGACATCGGCGTAGCGGTGGAAGCGCAGGATGGAATCATGGTTCCGATCATCCGGTCGGCAGACAAAACTTCGCTGGCCGATCTTACGGCCAAATACCAGGAACTTGTCGATCTTGCACGCAAGCGGCGCATTTCACCGGACATGCAAGCCGGCGGCATCGCCACCGTTTCAAACTTCGGGACATTCGGAGTTGAATGGGGCACTCCGATTCCCCTGCCCGATCAAACGTTGCTCCTGGGGCTCGGCGTCGGAAAAAAAGTTCCGTCGTGGGACGAAACGAAAAAAGAATTTGTTCCAAAGACCGAGGCGCAGATCACGCTCAGCTTCGATCACCGCAGTATCGATGGCGGCGGCGCGGCGCGTCTGCTCAAACGAGTGATCGAACTGCTCGAGGATCCGACCAAACTCTGATGGAGGGACGCGCTCTGTCGCGTCCTATTATTTTTGGGCGACACGGAGGTCGTCCCTCCAGCAGAGACATTTGCGACGATCATAGACCGCCGCTACAATTCTAGAGATGCACGAGAACACTGAATTCAGTTTGAGTCGCGATTGCGAGGTGGTCCTCATTCCGAGCGGACAAAAGTTTACGGTTCCAGCCGGGACAAAGGGCGTGATCACGCAAGCGCTAGGCGGAAGTTACACGATCGCGACTTCGTATGGTCTGTCGCGCATCGCCGAAAAAGATTTGGATGCGCTCGGCGTTCAAAAGCCGGCGACTAAAGCCGAGCCGAAAGCCGCGGCCGCCAAGACAAACGGCGCGGTTTCCGAGGAGGATGTTTGGAACCAACTGCGCCAGTGTTTCGACCCGGAGATTCCGGTGAACATTGTCGATCTTGGTTTGGTTTACGATTGCCGTTTAATGAAAAAGGACGACGGCGGCACGAAAGTGGAAGTAAAAATGACGCTGACCGCTCCCGGTTGCGGAATGGGGCCGGCGATCGCACACGACGCCCAAGGCAAAATTCTCTCAATCGACGGGATTGACGAAGCCGATGTGCAGCTGGTCTGGGACCCGCCGTGGAACCAAAGTATGATCAGCGAAGCCGGGCGAATGAAGCTCGGCATGATTTAAGTCCGAGCCGGACTGGCAGTTGACCGCACGCGAAGCTCTCGAAAAGAAAAACGCAATCGAAAGTACTTTATTTTTTTCCCGCCGTTGACAGCACTTGTTCGCGCTGCTTTGATACTTATTCGCACGACCGCCGCGGAATTTCGCGACTCTGAATTATGCCGACGACTGAAGTTATTTTGACCGACAACGTCCCCGGGCTGGGCGCCGAAGCTGATGTCGTAAAAGTGCGTCGCGGGTACGCGCGCAATTATTTGCTGCCCCAGGGCAAGGCTTACGAAGTGACGCCGGCCAGCATGCGCGAGCTCGAGAATTTGAAAAAGAAACGCGCTGAGCGCGAGGGGCGCGAGCTGAACGAGGCGGAAGAGCTGACCCGGAGAATCGGAAAACTCAGAGTGACTTTTACCCTGGCAACGGGCGAAACAGGCAAAGCCTTTGGATCACTCACATCCCAGGACATCGCTAACCGCCTCAAGAACGAGCTTGGGCAGGCGATTGATCGCCACAAGATTGTTCTCGAGCGCCCGATCAAGGACACGGGCGAACATGAAGTGACAATCAAGTTGCACCACGACGTCACCACGCAATTTAAGTTCGATGTAAAATCGGCGGAAGAGCCGAAGACTGAAGAAACTACTGCGGAACACCCCGAGAAAAGGCACCGCTCGTTTTTCAGGAGAAAAAAAGAATAATAGAATTGTAGTAAATGGCTACTCAACCGTCCGTCGGGACCGCTGAGCAGCGTCGTAAAGAATCGGGCAAAGCGCCCGGCCGAGGCTGGCCGAGAGGAAATGGCGGCCCCCGCGAAGGAGAGTCACTCACACGTTCTTCGCAAGATATTCACCGCGCGCCTCCGCATAGCGTGGAAGCCGAGCAAGGTGTCCTCGGTTCAATGCTCATCTCGCCGCGCGACGCGATCGCCGAGTGCGTCGAGAAAATTAACGAAGAATATTTTTACGTTCCGGCGCATCAGACCATCTACAACGTCCTTGTCGATCTTTGGAATACGGGACAAGCGATCGATTTGATCACCTTCACGCAAGTGCTGCGCGATCGGAATTTGCTCGAAGGCGTGGGCGGCGCCGCATTTGTCACGAGCCTTTTCACCTTCGTCCCGACGGCGGCCAACGTCGGTTACTACATCGACATCGTCCGCGACAAATACATCCTGCGCCAAATCATCGCGACTTCGACGGAAAGCGTGCGTCGCGCCTACGAGGAGCAGGAGGAAGTGAACGATCTGCTCGACGAAGTGGAGCAGAGAATCTTCGCCGTAGGCGAGGACCGCTTCAAAGGCCAGATGCTCTCGATGAAAGAGCAAGTGATGAGCACCCTCGAATCGATCGAAAAGCTATTTGAAAACAAAGGGGCGATTACAGGCGTCTCCACCGGTTTTCGTGATTTCGACAAGCTGACAAGCGGCTTGCATTCGTCAGAAATGATCGTGATCGCGGCCCGGCCGAGTATGGGAAAAACGGCTCTGGCCATGAACATTGCCGAGCACGCCGCCATCCAGTTGAAACTGCCGGTCGCAATTTTCAGCCTGGAAATGAGCGCGCAACAGCTTGTCCAGCGGATGCTCTGTTCGCGGGCCCGCGTGAATCTGGCCAAGACACGCGATGGATTCCTGTCAGAAGCGGATTTTCCAAAGTTGACTAACGCAGCGTCCAAACTCGCCGAGGCGAAAATCTTTATCGATGACAGTGCCGGTCTGAGCATTCTCGAATTGCGCGCCAAGGCGCGCCGGCTAAAGGCGCAACAAGATGTGCAACTGATCGTTGTCGATTATTTGCAATTGCTAAGATCGACATCGCGCCGTGCGCAAGACAATCGGCAGCTGGAGATTTCGGAGATTTCAGCAGGCCTCAAAGGCTTGGCCAAGGAGTTGAAGATTCCAATCATTGTTGTAGCACAGTTGAACCGCAACCCGGAGATTCGAACGGGCAGCGGCAAAGGTGTTCCCCGATTGGCCGACTTGCGAGAGTCGGGTGCAATCGAGCAGGATGCTGATCTCGTCGGTTTGCTTATTCGAGAGGAATACTACGCCGATTCAGATGAAGAAAGAACAGAGCTGGAAGGCAAGGCTGAGCTTATTATTGCCAAGCAGAGAAATGGTCCGATCGGCCAAGTCAAACTTACTTTCTTAAAAGACTTCACGCGCTTTGAAGATCGCGCGGAGGATACAGCCGAGCCTGAAGAAGCGTTTTAGAGCGACTTCGCCGCCTCGATCACATGCTTAGCGTCGATGCCGAGCTCCTTCATTACTTGATCGCCCGGCGCGCTCATGCCGAACCGATGTAGCCCAACGACTTTGCCGTCGAGGCCAACGTATTGGTCCCAAGTCTGGGTAATGCCGGCCTCGATCGCCACGCGTTTGCGACATGATTTCGGGAGAACTTCCTCGCGATATTTCTCCGATTCGCGCGCAAAGCGCTCGAAGCATGGCATCGAAACAACGCGCACGCCGTCGCCCAGTTCTTTCGCAGCGGCGAAAGCATGCTGCAATTCGCTGCCGCACGACATAATGATGAGATCGAGCTTTCCTTTTTCTTTTTGGGCAATGTAACCGCCCCGCAAAACTCCCTCACGACGCAGTTTTACATCGAGATCGTTCAATATCGGGACGACCTGACGCGTGAGCGCAAGCAACGTCGGTCCATCGGTTCGCTGAATGGCGGCGGCGAACGCGCCTGCGGTTTCTTCGGGATCTGCGGGACGAATGACATCGATGTCGGGCATTAAACGAACGGAGCTCACCGTCTCAACCGGCTCGTGTGTCGGGCCATCTTCGCCAACGCCAATCGAGTCGTGCGTAAAAATGTAAATGTTCGGTAAATGCGACAGGGCGGCGAGACGAATGGAAGGGCGGCAATAATCTGTGAAAACAAGAAAAGTCGCTCCGGAGGCGCGGAAGAGTCCGTGGTAGGAGATCCCATTGAGGATCGCACACATCCCGTGTTCGCGGATGCCGAAGTGGACGTTGCGACCTTTTGGATTGTCGCGTGTGAAATCCTCGCCGTCTTTGATGTAGTTTAATGTCGACCCGTGCAGGTCGGCGCTGCCGCTCATCAGTAACGGCATCGCCTGCGCAATCGGCTGCAGCGTTTCGCTGCCGGCTTTACGGGTAGCCAGTTTCGAATCTTTCGGGAACTCCGGAATCTTGGACAAAAGGTCGGCCGGAACTTTTCGCTCGATCCCGTCATCCAGCTGCTTCGCCTTATCCGGATTTGTCTTGCGCCACTCGTTGTAAGTTTTTTTCCAACCATCGTACTCGGCCAGCAATTTCTTCTTGTGCTCGGCGAAGTAGTCGTGGGTTTCTTTCGAGACAAAGTAATGTTCGTCAGGCAAGCCAAGACCTTTGCGCGCGGCATCGACATACGGCGCGCCGGCTTCGCCATGCGCTTTGTAAGTGCCCTCTACCTCCGGAACCCCTTTGCCGATGAGTGTGTGCGCGATGATGAATTGCGGCCTGCCGTTGTCCCGTTCCTTCGCGATGTTTAGCGCATCGAGAAATTGCTGCACGTCCTGGCCATCGATTTCCTGGACGTCGAATCCGTAAGCTTTAAATCGCGCGCCGGTGTCTTCGCTCTGTGTCGACTTCGCTGGCGCGTCGAGCGTGACCCCGTTGCAATCGTAGATCAGAATCAGATTATCGAGGCCGAAATGGCCCGCGAACGCACTCGCTTCGGCTGACACGCCTTCCTGCAAGCAACCATCGCCGGCCAGACAGATAATATGCTGGTCGAAGATTTTGCCTTCTGCCGTATTAAAACGCGCGGCCGCCATTTTCGAGGCGACGGCGATGCCGACCGCATTGGCCACGCCTTGCCCGAGCGGACCAGTCGTGCATTCTACACCGGGCGTTTCGCCAAATTCCGGATGCCCCGGCGTTTTCGAATGTAACTGCCGGAAACGCTTGATCTCCGACATCGGCAAATCGTATCCGCTCAGGTGCAGCCAGGCGTAAAGAAACATGCTGCCGTGACCCGCCGAAAGAACAAAGTAGTCGCGATTGATCCAACGCGGCTGATCGGGATTATGCTTTAAAGCGTAGCCGTAGAGGACCGCTCCCATTTCGGCGCATCCGAGTGGAAGCCCCAGATGGCCTGATTTCGACGCCTGAACAGCGTCCATACACAAACCGCGCGCCTCGGTCGCCGCGCGGGAAAGGCTTTCGACGTTCAAACTCATGGGACGTTATTAGCGAGCGGCCACGGAAAACGAAAGCAGATTCCAGTTTTGCGATTAAGAGGGAGGCAAAATGACCTCGGCTGTGGCCAAATGACTGAAAGCATCGCGCGACTGGCAGGGCCTTTGAATAACTTGTGAATAAGATTACGGCCACAGCGTATTTTGTACACACGGTTTTGTGAACAAGGGTGTAATTTTCAAGGTCTGGCGGCGGTAATTTGTCGATCTTTACATGAAGCTCTCAGAAATCGGTGCGACGCTACGCGAGATCGGCGTTTCTCCGGTCAAGACGCTCGGCCAAAATTTCCTACACGACCGCAATCTCACTCAATGGATCGTGGCCCAGGCCAATCTGACGCCGGAAGACTACGTGGTCGAAATCGGTCCGGGTTTGGGGGCTTTAACAAAAGCGGCGCTGGCCAAAGGTGTCCGTGTACTCGCGATCGAAAAGGACCAGCGCTTAGCGAAATTTTTACGCGAGAGATTTCATGATCTACAGCTGGAAATTCTGCACGCCGACGCGCTCGAATTCGACACCCGCGTCCTTTATGCGCAGCGCAGCGTGAAATTGCTCGGAAATCTTCCTTACTATGTTTCGAGTCAACTGCTCTTGAAGTTTCTCAAATATCCAAGTCCTATTTCGCTGTGGTTGTTGATGTTACAAAAGGAGATGGCGAAGCGCCTCTCGGCCGGTCCATCCACGAAAGATTATGGCGCGCTCACCCTGCAAGTGCAGCTGCATTATCGAGTAGAATATTTGCGCACCGTTCCAGCGACTGTTTTTCTTCCACAACCTGAAGTCGATTCCGCGCTTGTTCGAATCACGCCACGAGATCCGCTCGACTTACCGCATTGTGATTATGGGTTATTTGAAAAATTAGTTCGGCTCGGTTTTTCACAAAGACGAAAGCAATTGCGCAAATTGCTTCGCGAATTTCTCCCCGGCTGGGAAAAGGCAACTGAGGCGCTTGGTTTAAATCCCAAGGCGCGGGCCGAAGAACTGTCATTGCAGCAATGGATTGCGCTGACGAATCATGTCGCTCCAATTCGCCCGGCGAAGCCCGAGGCGATGCAACAGGAGGAGTTCCCGGTGGTCGACGAATCCGACCACGTCCTCCGGAGTGCCTCCCGCCCCGAGGTGCATGGGAATAACTTGCTGCATCGGGCTGTTCACATCCTCATTTTCAACAAAATCGGGGACCTTTACCTGCAAAAGCGTTCCCCCTGCAAAGATCGACATCCGCTTCTGTGGGATTCGAGCGCAGCCGGGCATGTGGAGGCCGGCGAAGGATACGATGAGGCCGCCAGGCGCGAGCTAAAGGAAGAACTTGGGATCGACGTTCCGCTGGAAAGGGTCGTTAAACTGCCGGCCTCGGAGCGCACCGACTACGAATTCGTCTGGTTGTATCGCGGGCGCCGCGATGACGACTTCAATCTAAATCGAACCGAGATTGAATACGGTGGCTTTTTCCCAGTGGCGGTCGTCAACGGCTGGATCAAAGCGCGGCCGGAAGAATTTGCCCCGGGCTTTGCCGAATGCTGGAAAGCTTACCTGAAAAAAGATTCTTAGCGTCTGCGCCGGCGCGCAGATGTCGATCTTGAACCGCGTTTGCGGGCGCGGCCAATCGCCGCCCGCTTAAAATTTCGCGCAGCGCGGCGCGCGGCTTCCTTCCCTCCGCAAAGAGAATCGCTGAACATCTTTGTAATCGCGGTTTTTCCGCGGAGAAGATGCACTTGAAAACCGTGGGTCTGTTTCTTCGCGCGCGTCTTCGTATCGATGCGCCGGATATTTGGTTCGGAGTCAGGATTAGATCGTCTTCGCATGAGGCTCTGCCTAACAACTAGCCAAAATGCACCGAGAATCAACGGAAGGCTGCAGTTTCATGAATGGGGCACCGATTTATCAGGTGAGGGCAAATCCCACGCTCGCCATTTTTTTTCGTAGTCGGCCGCAGGCAAAAGCGCATAGCACGGATTACGGGCTGCCCGCAGCCAGACGACGATTCGCACCAGGTCCGGCTCCGCCATCGTCGTGCACCCGGTGGTAGGATGATTCACCCCACGACGAATGTGGAAAAAAATAGCGCTACCGGCGCCGGGAACAGGCGGGTCGGAATTGTGTCGAACCTCGATGAGCCAATGATAAGCAAAATCGCCCGAGCGCATCTTCTCGTGGGAGTAATTGTCCGGTGGATTTTTCGGATCGATCACGACGTGGCGATTGTAATTCGGCGACCGCGGGTCATCGCTCCAAACGTCGGCTTCGGTTACCTGGTGATACGGATAGTCCCCTCCGGGCGGCAATTTCGCATCATAACCGAACACCTCGCCAATTTTGAAAATTCCCGCGGGCGCGCGACCGTCGCGTTCTTTTTTGCGAAGGCCGGGTTCATTTTGACCGGCCAACCCCGTGCCCCAGGCAATGCCATTCTTGCCAAACAAAACCGGAAGCTGACGCGTAACGGCGGTCCAACTGCCACCGCGTGTTCGCTCAAACAACTGAAGTTTGCCGTGCATCGAATTCCAATCCGGCGAGATCCCGAGAATAAGTTGCGTGCAATCGCCCGGGACGCCATCGGCATGTACGCTGCTGACAAAGGAAATCAGCGCGCCGCACGAAAGTGCACGTAAGATCGACATAAACATTCCCAAACTTAGACGCGCACTTTATTGATTCTGTCCAACTCGTTTTTCGCGTGAAGAAAAGTATCGCCGCTCTGATTATCGTTGTTGCCGTGTTCGCCAGCTACGCGCCCGCGGTGCGCGACGGGTTCGTCTGGGACGATACCGCTTTGATCCTGCGCGATCCCCTCATTCGAAGCTGGCGGTTGATTCCGGAAGGCTTCAATCACTTCCTCTTTGCCGATGCCACGGCGTCGGATTTTTACCGTCCTCTCCAACGCCTCAGTTATACCCTCGATTACGCGGCCTTCGCGTTTCGACCTGGAGGCTATCACTTGGTCAGCATCGTTTGGCACGCGGCGGCGGCGGTTGCGCTGTTGTTCTTTGCCGAAGAGCTGTTGCTTGCGTTTGGAATGGAACAGCGAATACGCCGCTGGATCGCGTTCCTGGCCGCACTCATCTGGGCGGTTCATCCAGTGCAGAGTGCGGCTGTGGTTTACATTTCGGGTAGGGCCGACCCGCTGGCCGCGGCCTTCGGTTTCTTCGGTTTGTACTTAATTCTTCGCAGCATGCGCGCGCTCGGCCGGCCCAAATTGTTTTTTCTGATCGGCGCCGGTATCGCCTTTCTCTTGAGCGCGCTGAGCAAAGAGACAGGTTTAATTTTCCCAGTACTCACGCTCGTCTTTTTCGTTCTCCGCAAGAATTGGATCGACGTATGGAAGACGGTTGGAATTGCTGCCTTTGTCGGCGCGATTTATTTCAGTTTGCGCGCCGGAGCGGAACATATTCCCCCGCCAACCTTAAGCGCTCCGGCGCCAGCGCTTGTTAGGCCAATCATCACGGCACGCGCTGTCGCTGAGTATGCCGGTCTGGTCGTGTTCCCTCTCAATCTGCACATGGACCGGGACGTCGAGACTCAACCGACCGGCTTCAACGAGGCGAGTCTAGCAAGAGCGGCGTGGCGAGAGCTGCAAACGCTTCTCGGAATTCTGTTAATCGCTGCCGCTATTTACTGGATGGTGCGCGCATACAAGCGTGATGGGACCGCGTTCGCCTGTCTGTTGTTTGCGGCGCTAACCTATTTGCCTGTAAGCGGAATCGTCGCCCTGAACGCCACGGTCGCGGAGCATTGGATTTATCTGCCGAGCGCATTTCTTTTTTTAGCGGTCGCAGTCGAAATCAGCGCGTTCGTGGAAAAACGCACTCTGCGAAGATCGACAACTATGTTCGCGGCCGCGTTGCTCCTGGGCTGGCTCGCATTTCTCGGCGTGCGGACATTCATCCGCACGTTCGATTGGAAAGATCAGCGGACATTTCTTGAGCGAACGATCGCAAGCGGCGGCGAGTCGGCGCGCATGCTGATCAATCTGGGCGGCTTGGAATTGAGCGAAGGAAAACTGGAAGACGCAGCCGTGCACTTGCATGCCGCTTTGAGAAAGAAGCCGGATCAACCCTTGGCCGTGATCAATCTGGCGGCGGTGGCATTGAAGCAAAATGACTTTAAGACAGCGCGGCAACTTCTCACCCGTGCCACGCAAATGCCGCTCGTTGACGCGCAGGCGTACGATCTCCTCGCCATCCTCGAATTCAGGGAACACGGACATGTGGATCTAATCCGGATGCGACTCGCGGCCCGGACCGGCCCGCCCGATTGGTCGATCGAAAAGCGCTATGTCAGGTTGCTCGACGAAGCCGGCGGAACGGCGGCAGCAATCTCCGAGTTGCAAACATGTTTACGAACGCAGTGGTATCGGGCGGAAAGTTGGCAACTGCTCAGTGAACTGCTTGCCAAAGCCGGACGCGCCGAGGAAGCAACCGCAGCACTCTGGCGCGCTCAGACCTACGACGTACATCTCGTTCCTCAAACCGCTCCGACGGCCAGCGCTTCACCTACCGCGACTGTTTCGCCGACGCCCGGCGCCTCACCAAGCGCAACTGCATCTGCAGTTACGACAAGCGCTTCGCCGAAAGCCATTGCTAGCCCCTCGAAGAAGCGCGGCAAAAAGGCCTCGCAAAAACGCGCTACCGAAGAACGAACCACACCAAGCGCGACTCCGAGAACTACCGAAGAGCAAGAATAACGAGCCAGTTTGCGTCGCGTAGTGCGCGCACAAATCTAAACCGCAGAACCGTGCAAACGCTTCTGCGGTTTTTCTTAGATCGACATCTACCCCACCGAAGCTTCAACCGCTGCTGTGTCCGCGGGAAGATATTTCATCCCAATAAGCCAGAGAA
Source organism: Chthoniobacterales bacterium (assembly GCA_035936875.1). Taxonomy (GTDB): domain Bacteria; phylum Verrucomicrobiota; class Verrucomicrobiia; order Chthoniobacterales; family UBA10450; genus DASYVQ01. The sequence goes on along the minus strand of DASYVQ010000040.1, from coordinate 7,658 downwards.
CACCGGCGATCATCATCGTCGCCGAGACAACGAGAAACGCGATATTCATGTTCGTATGATCCGCAACCGCGCCGATCAATGGCGGCGCAACCGCGTCACCGAGCGCGTGAATGATCAAAATATTGAGGGCGAAGGCGGTCGCGCGCACCGACGGGTGCGTTACGTTCGCCAGCGCCGTGTTTGATGGGCCGATGTTGAAAAAAAGAAAGAAGATCGCAATGAACATCAGGACCCATGCCGCGGGGAACGGCGTGAAAAGCATTGCGGCCGAAAACGGAAACGCGATCAAGATTCCAATTCCTGAGACGAGAAAATAGGAACCGGCGAAACGTTTGCGCAGAAGATCGCCGGTAAATCCGCCGAGCAGCGTCGCTGCCAACCCCGCGAAGACCAGGATGCCACCGAAGACAATCCGGCTGCTTGGCGGCAAACCGCGATATTCGAGATAGCCCGGGACCCAAAACGACAAACCACCGATCGCAAAAGTCAGTGCTGTCATCGCGAACGTGTTTAAAACGTAGGAGCGGATGCGCGCGAGGCCGAGGTAATCTTGCAAGCTCGCGCGCCGTTTCTGTTTCAGTCTTTCGAGTTGTTCGCGCGGATCACGTCGGAAAAAACAAAGGAAACCAAGCAAAAAGCCCGGAGGCGCCACCGCAAAAAATGCAGTCTGCCAACCCCAATGCGATGTGGCAAATCCACCGATGGCGTAGCCGAGCGCGCTCCCGACCGGCATCGCCACGTAAAAATACGAAAGCATGCGGCCGCGCAGCGCCAGCGGGAAAAAGTCCGCAATAATCGTCGGCGCAGCCGGACCGTACCCGCCTTCCCCCACTCCCACGAAGAGTCGCATCGTAAACAACAACGCGAATGTACCGGCGAACCCCGATGCCGCCGTAGCTGCGCTCCACAAAATCACGCCCGCGCCGATGATGAGCCAGCGCGACATCCGGTCAGCCAGCCAACCAAAGATTGGCGCGGAAATCATGTAGCTAACGAGGAATGCGGTCCCGAGAAAACCGGTTAGAGTATGGGCGTTTGGATCGCCCACTGAAAAAAAATGCGCCCGAATTTCCGGCTCAACTGACGCCAGCACTTGCCGGTCGATGTAATTGAAAAGGTTGATTGCAAGCAGCAGCCACAACGCGGTTCGACCGCCGGGAGCAGGGGCCACGCTCGTTTCCATCGACAATTGTCGATTGCAGATGGGAGCGCGCTGATTGTAAATCATAAATAATGCCTTCGACCTCCGCCGCCGAGCGCGCGCTTTACTTCTTCGGCCGCCTGCTTGTGCTCTGCCTTTACCGCGCGACTGCCCTCGGACTTGAGCATCTACCGAAAGGTGGATTTCTCCTTTTACCGAATCATATCAGCTGGGTGGACGCCCTCGTACTGCAACTCGGTTGTCCGCGCCGGATTCGTTACATCATCGATCAGGAAATTTATCACAAGCCGAGCTTGCAACCCTTTCTGCGCATTGCCGGTTGCATTCCAATTGATACGCGCAATTCACGCTCCGCGATTCGCGCCGCCGCCGAAAAAATCGCTGCCGGCGAAATCGTCTGCCTTTTTCCTGAAGGCCAGCTCACGCGCTCGGGCACCCTTTTGCGTCTGCGGCGAGGTTACGAATTGATCGCGCGTCACGCCAACGCACCGGTGGTTCCGGTGTGGCTCGATCAACTCTGGGGCTCAATCTTCTCGTTCCAAGGCGGACGATTCTTCACCAAGTTGCCGAAACGAATTCCCTACCACGTCACGATCGCCTTCGGCAAGCCGCTCGAAGCCGACGTTGCCGACATCGCGACGGTGCGCGAGGAAATGCTCAAACTCGGTGAGCTTTGTTTCAGTCGGCGGCGCGAGTTAGATCGACATCTTGCCGAAGTCTGCGTGCGCGGCTTGAAGAAGCGACGGTTTTCAACCGCCGTCGTTGATGGGGTTGATCAAAGCAAACTAGGGCGCGCAAAATTGCTCGGGGCGGCCGCCGCGCTCAGCCGATATCTCCGCCAAGCATGTCCCGATGAGCGGATCGCCATCGTTTTGCCGGCAAGCAAAGGATCCGTAGTAGCAAACCTCGCTGTCACTCTCGCTGGAAGAGTTCCTGTCGATCTTAATTTCACGATGGGACGCGCCGCCAATGAATCTTGCTGCAAACGCGCGAATCTGCGCGTCGCCATTTCGGCGACTGCATTCATGCCGCGACTAAAAGATTTTCCGTGGCCGGAGCGCGTCTTGAAACTGGACGAACTAATGCCGCGCTTGAAGCCGCAAATTCTTTTCTGGTGGACGATGTCGATCTTAGCTCCGGCGCGTTTGCTATTGCACTTGCTGCAAGTTCCAAAAAAAGGCGGTCACGCTGAAGCAACCTTGCTTTTTACAAGCGGAAGCACGGGGGAACCGAAAGGTGTCGTCCTAAGTCATCGCAATGTCGTCGGAAATGTTTCCCAATTCCGCGAACTTCTCGATGCCAAGACGGACGATGCCATTCTCGCGTCGCTGCCGTTTTTTCACAGTTTTGGATCGACCGTCACACTTTGGTATCCGCTCATCGAAGCAGTGCGCATTATCACTTATCCGAGTCCGCTCGAAGTGGCAAAGAACGCCGCGTTGATCGAGCAGCATAAACTTACGCTCTTACTGGCGACGCCTACATTTCTGCGTGGCTACTTGCGCAAAGCTGAGCCGCACCAACTCCGCAGCTTGCGCCTTGTCATCACCGGCGCGGAAAAGTTGCCTCTCGATCTGGCCAAAAGTTTCGAGGAACGCTTCAAGCAAAAGGTTTTCGAAGGCTACGGCCTGACAGAAACTTCGCCGGTCGTAAGCACAAATTTACCCGAGCCGGAGCCAGTCCGGCCCGGCGAGCAAGTGCAACCATCGAGTCGGCCCGGCTCAACTGGAAAAATGGCGCCCGGAATCGCCGCCGAAATTCGCGAGCCGGAAACGGATCGCAAACTTTCGTTGCACGAAACGGGAATGCTTTGGCTGCGCGGCGTAAACATCTTCGAAGGTTATCTGCACGATCCGGAACGAACGTCGGAAGTATTGCGCGATGGCTGGTTGAAGACAGGCGACATCGGACGCTTCGATGAAGACGGCTTCCTTTACATTGAAGGACGGCTCTCTCGCTTTTCGAAAATTGGCGGCGAAATGGTTCCGCACGAATCGATCGAGCAAAAAATTGTCGAACTACTCGGCTTGTCCGGGAAAGACGAGCGCACGCTTGCGATCGTCGGCGTCACCGACGAAGCGAAAGGCGAAGCGCTGGTGCTGCTTTCTGCGGTAGATGTCGATCTTGCGCGATTACGCGATAAACTTCGCGATGCCGGTGTTCCCAACTTATGGATTCCCAAGCGCGTCCAGCGCGTCGAATCGATCCCCGTTCTCGCCTCCGGCAAACTCGATCTGTCACAGTGCGTTGCGCTCGCAGGGAACCTGCTCACTTGAAACGCTCTAATGAAAGATAAAAACCTGGCTCCGGTGAACTCCCGCGAGGAACGGATTGCTCAACTGCGTGCAGCTATCGAAGCCCAAGAAGCGATGCGCCCTGCACTCGGCGACGCTACGGTTGAGCTCAGTCTCAAACCTCTGCGAGGATTGCTAGAATCGCTCACCGAAGAGGCTGCCTCGACTGACAATGGCGGAGCGTCTGGGGAACTTTTGGCGCGGCTACAAAGTTATATCCCAAAACAATTGGCGGAAAAAATACGTACCAGCGGCCATGTCGAAGGGGAACGGCGGCAGGTAACCGTAATATTCGCTGACATTTCGGGTTTCACGGCTCTGTCCGAACGCCTGGATGCGGAAGAGGTCGCATCCTTCGCGAATGATTGCATGAAGGAACTGACCACCGCGGTTTACCAGTACGAGGGTATGGTCGACAAATTTATTGGTGATTGTGTGATGGCAGTTTTTGGGGCGCCGATTGCGCTGGAAGATGATGCGGAACGGGCGCTGCGCGCCAGCCTGGCGATGAGAGAACGCCTCGAAGCATTCAACCGGCGATGGATTGATAAGCTAAAGGAGCCCTTGAGTCTGCATATCGGCATCAACTCGGGCACCGTGATCGCAGGAAATGTCGGCAACGATCTGCGGATGAGTTACACGGTCATGGGCGACACTGTGAATGTGGCGTCTCGGCTCGAAAGCGCTGCCACGCGAGGCCAGATTTTCGTCAGCCAAAGTACTCATCGGTTAACGCACGGCGCATTCAATTTCAAGGCGCTCGAGCCAATTCGGGTAAAGGGAAAGAAAGAGTCGCTTCCAATTTTCGAATTAATTGGCGCAAAGATTCAGCCGGAGAAGGCGCGGGGCCTTGAAGGTCTCATCTCACCGCTGATGGGCCGTGCTGACGAGTTGGCAATGCTGGAAAAATGCCTGGGTGCGGTCAAAGGTGGAAAAGGATGCATCGCATTTGTTTATGGTGAAGCTGGTGTCGGGAAGACCCGTTTATTGGCGGACACACGTCAACGCGAAGCCGGCAATTTTACCTGGCTTGAAGGCCGATGCTTTGCCTTCAGCAATGCGCTAAGTTACGGACCGTTCCTGGATTTATTGCGCCGCCACGTCGGCATCGCTGACGAACAAGGAGAAGATGCGGCGCAAACCGCGCTTCGCTCTTACACGGACAAAATGTTTCCCGGCGAAGCGGATGTTTATCCGGTCCTGGCACAATTGCTCGTTTTGCACCTCTCCGATGCCGAGCTCGAAATCTTGAAACAAGTGAAAGGAGAGGCATTCCGCGTCCGCCTCTTTGCGATCATCGAGCAACTCCTGCTGCGCTTAACCGCAGAAAAGCCTGTGGTTATTCTGCTGGAGGATCTTCATTGGGCCGATCTCAGCTCGATCGAGCTTCTTGGTCATCTCCTGCCTCTGACGGCGCGCGGACGGGTCGCCATCATCGGAGTGAGTCGCTCTTCAAATGAACCGGCCGGAAATTGGGAAAAACTCCGGCCAGCCTTGGAGCAGCATCGCGAGCGTTTGACAGAAGTTTCGCTCGAGCCGCTCTCCGCGGAATCGAGCCGCAGCTTAGTCGAACAATTGCTCGGCGGAAATTATCTGCCCGAAAAACTCAGTGAAGAAATTCTCGATAAATCTGGTGGCAACCCATTCTTTCTCGAGGAAGTGCTGCGTTCGCTAATCGAGAGAGGCGTCCTGGCCAGGAAGGAGCAAGGCTGGGAAGTGAGCGCGTTGGTCGAAACGCTTCGCGTCCCCGATACGTTGCAGGGAGTGCTGCTCTCGCGCTTGGACCGTCTCCCGGAAGAGTCAAAGCGGGTCATTCAAAAAGCGGCCGTGATCGGTCGCGTGTTCTTCTATCGGATTCTGGAGCAAATGGGCGGCGGACAAGATCAACTCGATCCGCAATTGAGCGCGTTACAGGAAGCGGATCTAGTGCGGGAACGTTCGCGGGTCCCGGAAGTCGAATATATTTTTAAGCACGCGCTAACCCAGGAGGTGGCTTACCAGACCCTGCTCGCTCCCGGCCGGAAACTTCTTCATCAAAACGTCGGTGAAGCGATGGAGAAAATCTTTGCAGAGCGCATCGAGGAATTCAGCGGACTCCTCGCCTACCACTATTTCTGCGCGGAATCGTGGGAAAAAGCGCTCCAGCGCTCAGTCGAATCAGCCGATGGAGCGTTCCGTGTTTGTGCCTACGCTGAGGCGCGTTCGCATTATCAGCGCGCACTGGAATGCCTAGAGCGGTTTGAAAAAGATCCGCCACACCTGCGGCAGTACATCGACATCACAATCAAATTAGTAGGCGCGTCGCTTCAGGCTGAATCGCCGGAAAAAAATCTTGCCCGGCTGCTGGAGGCCGAGGCCGTGGCCCAAACACTAGACGATCCGGTGCGGCTGGGGCGCGTTCAGCTCTGGATTGGACGTGCCCATTACTACGGCGGCAAATTGCGGGAGGCGATCGGTTATTTCCAAAAAGTCCTGGCCGTTGCGCCGATGCTGGGAGATCCCGAATTGTTGGCGCTGCCCGGGGCGGTCATCGGCCGCGTGCTTTTCATGCAAGGCCAATTCCAGAAGTCTCTCCAATTGCTCGATCAGGCGATACCGCTTCTCGAAGCGGCAAACAACCGGCACGAAATGCTCTTCGCCTACATATACCGGGGAGCTTCGCGTACGTGTCTGGGGGATTATTCCGCTGGCCTATCGGATTTGAAGAGTGCGCTCAAAATTGCCCGGCAAAGTCAGGATCAGAATGCCGAAGCGATGGCCCACACCGGACTGGCCCTAGTCCAAATGTTCGCCGGCAATTACACCGCTGGAATGGAGAGCGCGCAAACCGCTCTGGCCGTCGCGGAAAAAAGCGGCGACGCCATGTTTCGTTATTCGAGCAACTCTTTTGTCGCTTGGGCATTGGCGGGCCTGGGAAAATTTCCGGAATCGCTGAAACACTGGGCGGCTGCCCGCGACGCGGCCAAACCGTTAGGTGGCCGCTTGCTTTTCCGAGAGTCGTTCGCGGCGATTGAAGCGGAAACGCTCTTGCAAGCGGGCGACACGAACGCAGCGCTCGCTCAAGCCGAGGAAGCTCTTACTTTGGCCAAGGTTGCTGGCAGCGCGATCGCGGAAGCGCTGGCAGAGCGCGCTTTGGGTCGAACGCTGACCGCAATTCCCGATCGGGTCGGAGAAGCTCTCGCGCATCTTTCCAAGAGTTCAACGATCCTGGAAAAAATTGGAGCTAAATACGATCTTGCCCGCACCATGCTCGCACAAGCCAAAGCACAAATCGCTTGTGCCGATCAAGGCGGCGCGGCCCAGACGCTTGAGAAAGCGGTGTCACTCGCCCGCGACTGCAAGCTCGAAGCCGAAGAATCAGCGGCCCGCGCTCTGTTGGCCGGGCTTGGAAACGCTTGAGGCGTTTGTCTTCTGCTCGATTCCCAGAAACTGAAGGCTGGGTGGCAGCGCGCTAAACGCAGCTTTCGCCAGGACGCTGTGTCCTTTCACCGAGGGGTGCCATGCGTCCATGGCGTGAATCAATTCCGCCCGGCCGATGTCCACATTCGCCAGCGCGTCGGAATACCGCAGCTGGACGTTTGAAGGGTGCGTGCGATTCAAGTCGGCGACCATCATTCGCAATTCCTGATTCATAATTAACGCGAGCTTAATCATGCCTTTTCGATACGCGGGTCTCATGGAAACAAAATGCTGATAATCCACTTCGAGATACGGATACAACTTTGGATTTTTGGCTCTGAGCGCTTCTGTTTGCTCTCGCGCTTTGAAAAACGCTTCAAAATTCACCAGCCCGTAAACCACGATTGACACTTTGTGGTTCTCGCTCGCGGCGCGACTGATCAGACGCCACGCTTGTCGTTCGTAATTCTCGCGAAATGCTTTCGCCAATTTTTCAAAATGCTTCTCGGGATGCTCGCGTTCGCTGGTCGAGATTCCCGCCGCCCAATCCAAATTATTATGCCCAATCCAAAGTAGAATCAGATCAGGATACCTGTGGCTCTTCAGCAGTTGATCAACTTGACCCGAAAAGTTGCGCGTGCGGACAAGCTGCCGAACAAAGCTTGCCTTCGCGTTTCCGGGATCCACCAGCGCGCCGACGCCGCTGTATTCAGTCGCGACCAACGGTGTGATTTTTTGCAGTCGCTCAAAGACGCTGTAAACGCTGTCTGGCGAAGGGTCGGTATCGAGAAACCAATCTTTGC
>DASYVQ010000039.1:0-8613 GCA_035936875.1 Chthoniobacterales bacterium | reverse complement strand
CGTCGCGCTTTTCGGTTTTCCGGAGGGAGATGCACATCACGGCGACAAAGCCGTGAGAGTAGCGTTGGACTTGGTGGAGCGCTTTCGGGACTTTCGCCAATCGAACAATAGCGAAGCTTCCGCCAAGTGCGATGTGCACGTGGGTATCAGTTCCGGGACCATGATTGTGGCGCCGTTGGACGATGGGAACCGGTCGTCGCTTCTGACCAGCGGCGAACCAATCGAGCTGGCGAGACGCTTCTGTGTGGCGAATCGTTTTTACGGTTCGCGCATCCTGATTGGTCCGCACACTTTCGAGCTCGCCAGTCGTTACGTTGTCGCGCGTCCGATAGATTTTCTCAGCGGCGTTAACTCGCGCGAGCGCCACGAAATCTACGAGCCGCTTTGGCCGGCAGCCGAGGCCAAACCGGAACAGCTGGCGCGACGCGACTCGTTCTGGAATGGCGTCGTCTTTTATCGGGAGAAACGTTGGGCCGAGGCCTATTCCGAATTCCAAAAAGCGCGCGGCCCTAACGACGAAGAGGACGCGCCGTTGCAATTGTATTTGCGTCGCCTCGAGCCGCTCGCATTGCATCTAACTGACGCGCTTGCGCCGCATTCGTAAGTCCGCTGCCTTTTGAGAAAGACAGAATATCCAACGGCGCTGCGGGATTTGGTCGGGCAACTGCGGAAGATGCCTGGCGTTGGGCCGCGCTCAGCCGAGCGCATCGCTCTCTGGATGGTGCAGGCCCGCAGCGATGGGCCCGAGCAGATAGTCCGTGCCATTAGCGATACACGGCGAGCGATTCATCCGTGCAAGCTCTGCGGATATTTCACGACAAATGAAATCTGCGATATCTGTGCGGATTCGTCGCGGGCCGCGGATTTGCTCTGCGTAGTGGAACAGCCCACGGATATTCTTCCGCTGGAAAAAACGGGCGCCTTTCGCGGACGTTATCACTCGTTAGGCGGCCGAATATCGCCGCTCGATCACATTGGCCCGGAGGATCTGCGGATCAAGGAACTGCTCGATCGCATCGAGAAAGAGAAATTCTCGGAAATCATTTTTGCGCTTGCTCTCGATGTGGAAGGCGAAGCCACCACAAATTACCTTGTCGATCTTTTGAAGAACAAACCGGTCGCGCTCACCCGGATTGCGCGCGGCCTGCCTGCCGGCAGCGGATTGGAGTCGGCCGACGAATTGACACTCTCCGCCGCGCTCTCGGGCCGGACGAAGCTGTAATCGCTTTAACTTTTCAACGCTTCAACGTTGCACTAACTTCTCAAGCCATGTCGTGCGCGAAAATTGATCCGGCGCTGCACCAGCCGCACAAGCCGCCCTGGATCAAAGTGCGTTTGCCGTCGAACCCGGTTTTCTTTTCCACCAAGGCGCTCATCTCCGACTTGCGCTTGCACACTGTTTGCGAAAGCGCGCAATGCCCGAATCGCTGGGAATGCTGGAGCCAGGGCACCGCCACGATGATGATCGCCGGTGACCGCTGCACCCGCGCGTGTGGGTTTTGCGCGGTGACAACAGCGAAGCCGTTCGCACTTGAAGAAGACGAACCGGAGCGCGTCGCCGAGGCGGTGCGGCGCATGAAGTTGAAACACGTCGTCATCACCGCGGTCGCGCGCGACGATCTCAAAGACGGCGGCGCCAATCATTTTGCCAGAGTCATCGCTGCGATTCGGAACATGGATCCGTCGGTGATCGTCGAAGTCCTGGTGCCCGACTTTCACGCGCAAGATTGGTGCATCCAGATTGTGCTCGATGCCGGGCCGGACATTTACAATCACAACATGGAAACGGTGGAGCGCCTCACACCAGTTGTGAGATCACGCGCGAAATACCGCACGTCGCTGCAAGTTCTGCTGCGCGCAAAAAAATTGTCGTCCCGCGGTCGCGGGATCGTGACGAAGAGCGGCGTCATGCTTGGCCTTGGCGAAACCGAGCCGGAACTTTTTCAAACAATGGACGATTTGCGCGAAGTCGGCGTTCAGGTTTTAACGATGGGACAATATCTTCGTCCGACACCGAACCACTTGCCGGTGGTTGAATACATCGCGCCGGAGCAGTTCGATCTTTACGGCGAGATCGCGCGTAAAAAAGGATTCGAGCACGTCGCTTCCGGCCCGCTCGTTCGCAGCTCCTATCACGCGGCCGACTTTCATCCCGTTGTCCGCTGAGGATGGAGGCGTCAAGAACTGCAGCGGTCATTCCCGCTTACAACGAAGAAAATCATATCGGCGACGTTGTTCGCCGAACGCGCCAGAAACTCGACGACGTTCTTGTCGTCGATGACGGCTCGCGAGATAAAACCGCAGATCGCGCGCGTGAAGCCGGCGCCGAAGTCATTGTCCATCCACAAAATCGAGGCAAGGGCGAGACGATCAAAACCGGATTGCGTCACTGGCTCGAGCGGCAAATCGATTTCGTAATCATTCTGGATGCCGACGGCCAGCATCGACCGGAAGAGATCGACCGTTTCGTTGCAGCTGCGCTTTCGGCGGACGAACCAAAACTCATTCTTGGCAATCGCATGAACGATATTTCCTCAATGCCGCTCGTCCGCCGAATCGTGAATAGTTGGATGAGCAAACGGATCAGCGCGGCTTGCGGCCAGGAAATTCCCGACACGCAGTGCGGGTTTCGGATGTTACATCGACAACTGATTCCGGAATTGCTCGGCGGCGCGGCGCGTTTCGATTACGAGACCGAAATGCTGATCGTCGCCAGTCGGAAAGGTTTTCGCATCGACTCAGTCCCAATCAGCACCGTTTATTCCGACGAAGTCAGCAGCATCCATCCGGTGCGCGACACCCTCCGCTTCTTCAAACTGATGAGCCGCTACAAAAAACTGTAGGGGAAGCAGTTTGCTTCCCAAAACGGGACGCTGGCAGCGTCCCCTACAGGGATCGTCACGGCTTCTTTGCCGGCAAGGGCTTGCCGCTCTTGATGATTTCCGCTTCCGGCGTCAACTTGGCCGCCTTGCCGCTGAAAATCACGCGGTTCGGTTTTTCTGCGAGCGATTCGACAAATGCTTTCGCGTGCGTCGTTGCGACTTTCAAGTTCAGCAGTATCACGTGCAGCTCTTTCATTTGTTCCTGGAGCGACTTGTCGGTTGCGCCGACAAAAGTATTAGCCGTGGTGAAAAGCGTGCCGGCTTGTGTCTCAACCTTGTTCAGCCCGGCAATCACGTTCTGCAATTCGTCCACGTCGGTTTTTAGCGAATCGGCCAGTGGTCCGAGTTTCGGCATGAAGTCGCCCAGATTGCCTTTCAGATCGCCCACCGTCACAGTGAGAGTATCGAGTAAACGGTTGGCGTTTTCGAAAAGCGGACCGGCAGCAGCGGTGATTTGTTCGATGCCGTAAGCAGGATGTCCTTCAATCGCCGCGTTGTTCGCAAGTGTTTTGCCGCCCGCGGTGCCGGCGGAGAGCGCGACAAACTTTGGCGCGAGGAGTGTATCGGCGCTGAGCGTTGCGGTTACATCGACGGGCAACGGTGGAATTTCTTCGTCGAGTTCCACTGTCACGATCACCGCGTCTTTCGTGTTCGCCGATTTTGCCCGCTCGCTCGGACTCAAATGCCGCATCGCGATCACGCGTCCGGCCGGCGCACCCGCATAACGCACTTCGGAATGAACTTTGATGCCGGTGACATCCTCGTAATTGATTTGCAAGGTGCGTGTCGGCTTTTTCAAACGGTAACCCGACAGAGCAAACGTCAGCGCGCCGAGTAAGACGATGCTGCAGGCAATGACCGAGAGAGCGACGATATAGTCGGAGAGATTTTTCTTCATGCGGTTTTGCGATGGAATCGATGGCGCGCAGCGACAAAGGGCCGCGGTTTCACGTGTTGATGATGCTCATGCTCATCTTGCGAAAGATTCAATGGAATCGGGCCGTCCGCTTCGCCGTTGATGAACTGGTGCACCTCCGGGTTCGTGCTGTTGCGAATTTCATCCGGCGTGCCTTGCGCGACAATCGAGCCGTGACCGAGCATGATCATGCGCGTCGCGATCCGAAACGCGCTCGTCATGTCGTGCGTCACCACCACCGCGGTCATGTGCTCCCCATGCGTGAGCTTGAGTGTGAGTTGATCGACCACGGCGGTCATGATCGGGTCGAGTCCGGAAGTTGGCTCGTCGCTGAAAAGCAATTCGGGATCGAGCGCGAGCGCGCGCGCGAGGCCAACGCGTTTTTTCATTCCGCCGCTGATCTCGGCCGGTTTCAAGTCTTCAAATCCACTCAGCCCGACCATCTGAAGTTTTTGTTTCACAACTGATTCGATTCCGTCGGGTGGCATTTTAGTGTGTTGGACAAGCGGAAGCGCGACATTTTCGCCAACTGTCAGCGAGGCAAGCAATGCGCCCGATTGAAACAGCATTCCGAACCGGCGCCTGACAAGCGCGATCTCCCGCTCGTCCATCGTCGTGATTTCCTGGCCGAAAATTTTCACCGAGCCGGAGGTCGGTTTCATCGAGCCAATAATGTGGCGCAGCAACGTGCTCTTGCCGCAGCCGCTTCCACCCATGATCACGAGGGTCTCGCCGCGGTGGACGTTGAAGGAAATGTCGTTGATGATCGCGCGATCCGCGAATCTGCGGACAAGATCGGAAACTTCGATCACTGGGGCATCAGGCGAGGGTGACATATCAAGAGTCACAGATTAGCCCGCGAATCACGCGAATCATACGAATCTAAGAGGTTGTCTTTTTATTTGCGTCAATTCGTGTGATTGGCGGGTTAACTTCCAAAGAAAAAGATTCCGGTGAGGATGGCGTTGCTTACCAACATTGCGAGCAATGCTTGAACGACCGCAGACGTTGTTGCTTGTCCGACGCCTTCGGCGCCGCCTTCGACGTGCAGGCCGGCGTTGCACGCGATGGTGATGACGATCCATGCAAAGACGCCGCTCTTAATCATGCCCGAATACAAATCCCATGTGTTTGCGCTTTGCAAAGCGCGCAGCACATAGCCGGCAGTGTTGAAATTGAGCGCGAACCGGCACACCGCCCAGCCACCAAGAACACCGATGTAGTTTCCGAAAATCGTGAGCGCCGGCAACATGACAAGCATGGCGAGAAAGCGCGGCACGACCAGATATTGGACCGGATTGATCGCCATGACTTCGAGCGCCTCGATCTCTTCGGACACTTTCATTGTTCCCAGTTCGGCTGCGACCGCAGATCCGCTGCGACCGATCACGATCACGGCAATAAGGACCGGCCCCATCTCGCGCAAGATCGACAACATCACTAGATCGGGCACGTACATCTCCGCGCCAAGTTGTTGGAGTGAGTGCGCTGCTTGCATCGCGAGTGTCACGCCGATGCTGAACGCCGTCAGCGCGACCATCGACGTCGCGCGAACACCGATGAAAACCATTTGCCGAAAAATTTGGGAGATACTAAAAAACTGGCCGGTAAAAGGCGCAACGAACACCCAGTAAAGCAAACTCAGATTCAGTTTGAGATAATTCTTCAACATCTGGGCGCGTCAGAATGACAAGGCGGATGATGCGACGAAAGCCGAAAATCGGAGCCGGATTGGCCTTTAATAGAATTAGATCAGCCCGCGCTTGCGGAAGTCGCCGAGGTTTCCGCCGGAGGAGCGCTCGATCATGTCGATGGTGAATTTGAGCAGGCAAACTTCCCAGGCTTCGTCCACACCCTGAATGACGGCGCTGAGCGGTTCCTCCATTCCTTCGACTTGCGATTTGGTGCGCGCAATCACGGCGTCGATTGGGTCGCGAAACATCCGCTCGGTCACGTCGGTCTTTCGAAACTGAAATCCGTAACGCAAGACCGCGATGTTGCGCGCCTGTTCACGCAGTTGTTCGATGTAGCGCTCGGCTTTGTCGCCAAATCCTTCCAGCAGCAAGCGGCTGAAATGTTCGGGGGTGAGAATCTGCGGACGGTCGGCGTGAATCTTTCCGTCGCGCACGCGCACTTCGTTCACCCGGTCCATCAACTCCGAGATCAGATAGAAATGAAAACTGGTGCTGCCGAAGGTGGCGATCTTGCGCTCGGGCGCCAGAATCACCTGGGTGTTCTCAATCGCGTATTGGAAATCGTCTTCCTTCATTGTCGATCTACCAATTTAGATCAGCCCGCGAGCGTTTCAATCGAGCGCTGAAGCTTCGAGCGCGCAGGTGGCGATGTTGCGCACGCGGCTGGATCGCCAGCGCAGGACTGCTTCGCCGGTGAAAAGCGCGAGCGCGAGCCAGATCAAAATGAAAGTGATCAGATGCCCGCGCGTGAACGGTTCGTGATAAAGGAAGACGCCGAGAAAGAACGAACCAATTGGCGAAAGATATTGGAGAAAGCCAACGGTGATGAGGTGAAGATGTCGGGTGGCGTAACCGAACCAGAAAAGCGGAACGGCCGTGACGACACCGGTGCTGATGAGCAAGATCGACAATGACCAGTCTGCGTGGGCGAACACAAGCCCGCCCGACCGCTGAAGATAAATGAGAAAAACCACCGCGAGCGGAACGAGCAAGATCGTTTCGATAAACAAACCGGGAATGGCGGCGGTGCCTGATTGTTTTCGAAGCAATCCGTAAAGTCCAAAGGTGATGCAAAGCAGGACCGCGATCCATGGGAAGCGGCCGTAGCCGAAAGTGAGATTCAAAACCCCGAGCGCAGCGAGTAAGACCGACGCGAACTGCAAACGGGTGAGACGTTCGCGCAGAAAAATTGCGCCGAAGAGGACGTTCATCAGCGGCGTCATGAAATAGCCGAGGCTCGTTTCGATGACCCGGCCGATGTTGACCGCATAGATGAACAGAAACCAATTCGACGCGATGGCCAGGCCGCCAGTGAGGCAGTAGATGCGCGCCCGGCGCGAGCGCACATTTGCAATCACTTCGGGCCAGCGCTGCTGCCAGCTTAGTACGGTTGAGAGAAAGATTGTCGTCCAAACAAATCGATGCGCGAGAATCTCCGTGGCCGGGACGGCGGCGAGAAGTTTCCAGTAAATTGGGATCAGACCCCAAGTCGTAAATGCGGCGATTGCGGCAATGAGACCGGAAGTCTCGTGCGATTTGTCCGCGTCTTTTGGCAAGATCGAAAGCGAGCTTAATGCTTCGTCTCGCTCGCCACGTCCTGAAAGAAGGGGACGAACTCGTTGTAGCCACCGACCGACAGTTTTTCAGCCGCAATAAAACGCAACGCCGCTGAGTTGACGGCATAACGTTCCCCGGAGGGCGTGGTCGGGTCGGCAAACCAATGCCCCAGATGTGCGTCGCTTTTTTTGGCGCGGATCTCGATCCGGTCCATGTTAAACGAGGTGTCTTTTTTTGACACCAGGCGATCTTTCGTAACCGGTTTTGTAAAAGTTGGCCGGCCGGTGCCTGCATCGTATTTGTCGATGGAAGTGAAGAGCGGCTCGCCGCTGATGACGTCGACGTAAATGCCGGGACGTTTGTTGTCCCAGTATTCATTGCGAAAAGCGGTCTCGGTGCCGTTTTGCCTGACGACACGGTACTGGTCCTCGTTCAATGTCGATCGAATTTGCCCTTCACTCGGCAATGGCTGGTTCGGGTCGTAAGTCCTGGTCTTTGCTTTCTCGGCCTGCGCGTGGCTAAAGAAAAAGACTCCCGCCACCACCGCGACGACGCCGAGCACGCCGAGCAAAACGCTGAGGTACGACTTCGGCTCATGTTGGATGCGGCTGCCTTCCATATCGAGAGATTGTCGATCTTACTTCTTCTTTTCGAAGAGTGGCAAGAACTCCCCGTAGCCTTCTTCCTTCAATTTTTCCACCGGAATGAATCGCAGTGCGGCGGAGTTAATGCAGTAACGCTGACCGGTTGGCGCCGGGCCATCCGGAAAAACGTGGCCAAGATGCGAGTCGCCCTTACTCGAACGGACTTCGGTGCGTTCCATGCCGAAAGCGCGGTCGGTTTTTTCGGCGACGTGCCCTTTCTCAATCGGTTTGGTGAAGCTGGGCCAGCCGGTGCCGCTGTCGAATTTATCAACCGAAGTAAAGAGCGGTTCGCCGCTGACAACATCGACATAAATTCCGGCGCGATGATTGTTCCAGTATTCGTTGTGGAACGCGGGCTCGGTGCCGCATTGCTGCGTCACGTGGTATTGCTCGGGCGTGAGTTTCTTTCTTAATTCTTCAGCGGACGGTTTGGCACTCGTTTGGTTGGTGGTTGATGGACTTGTCATGGCTGTTGTTTGGGTGGCTGGTTCATCTTTCTTCTGGGCGCCGGCGCGGTTCAGAAATATCAAAAGGCCGCTCAAGCCGACGAAAACGAACGCGCAGAAAATTAACATTCCGCGCGACGATTTTCTTGGCCGTTGCGGAAATTCGATCATACTTGAAAAATACGCGATTTATTTCGCGGCAACAGCGGAATTTTCGCTAGTCGACGTCCTGGCGTCCGGCTTCGGGGACGCGAATGTAGGCACGGAACACAAGCAATCCAATCGGCGCAATCGATGCCGCCAAAGCAAAGATAAGCCACATTATCCCGGAGTGTCGCCGACCGTGTTCTGGACAAAACGCAGCCAACAACCATCCCGCGCTTCCGACAAGAAGCTTGCCGACGAGGAACGGAAGATAGGCGAGCGCTCCATAGGACGCTTCCTGGCCCGGCGGAGCGATGGCGGCGGCGTATT
>DASYVQ010000038.1:0-5473 GCA_035936875.1 Chthoniobacterales bacterium | reverse complement strand
AAAATCGAGAGCCGCGAGCGCTACATGAAGCTGCTGCCGAGACTCTGCAAGCATGTAGAAAAACTAAACGAGCGCATTACGCAGCAATACAGCAAGTTCTCGAACAAGCCTTCAAAAGGGGAAGCCAAAAAGCTGAAGGTTTTCCAAAGATCGCTCAATTCTCTGCAGCGGTTTTATCCCAAATTTTACTTCAAACAGAAGGTCACAGAAGAATTTGTTCATCTGGCTGACGAACATTATCACGCCTTGCTGCAGCTTCAGACTGAGATGGCAAAACATCCCCGGGCGTGCAGCGCGCGCTCGCCTCTGGGCATCAAGGCGGGCGAGCTGGAAAAAACTCTTTGGCTTTCGCTGGATGATTACGCCGAGCAATATCAGGCGCTGAAAGGCTGGCTGCGCAAGGCCCTTCGGGCCAAGACCGAAATGGTGGAAGCCAACCTGCGTCTCGTCATCTCAATTGCGAAGAAATACACGAATCGCGGTCTTTCATTTCTCGATCTCATCCAGGAGGGCAATATGGGATTGATGAAAGCGGTCGAGAAATTCGAATACCGCCGCGGCTACAAATTTTCGACCTACGCCACATGGTGGATCCGTCAGGCCATTACTCGTTCCATCGCTGATCAAGCCCGCACGATTCGCATCCCCGTGCACATGATTGAGACGATCAACAAATTGATGCGCGTGCAAAAACAGCTCGTGCAGGAGTACGGCCGCGAGCCAACCCCCGAAGAAGTGGCGGAGGAAATTTTGTTGCCGGTCGATCGCGTCCGCGCGGTCTTGAAAATGGCGCAGCAGCCGATCTCGCTCCAATCGCCGGTGGGTGAGAGCGAAGAGACCAATTTTGGCGATTTTATCGAAGACAAGAGCGCGGAAAATCCGTGCGATATGACCGCCATCGTTTTGTTGAAGGAGAAAATCAAGGATGTGCTCGAGACCTTGACAGAGCGGGAGCGGCAGGTGCTCGAGCAGCGCTTTGGGCTGGTCGATGGCTACAGCCGGACGCTCGAAGAGGTGGGTAGGCAGTTTCGGGTCACCCGCGAGCGGATTCGCCAGATCGAGGCTAAAGCGTTGCGCAAAATGCGCCACCCGACCCGCATCCGGCAGCTGGAAGGCTTCCTGGAAGCGGCCGAAGTGTAGGTGTCGATCTTACGCGCTGTTCCGGCGCAACTTTTAACGGTGCATTTAGTTTAATTTCGCGGAAGGCAATGAAACGCGAAGACGACCAGCAATTGTGGGATCTTTTAGGCCAGGCGCCGCCGCCGAAGCTATCGCCTTTTTTTGCTCGTAACGTGCTTCGGAGAATCCGGGAGGAACCGGGACAGTTCGATTGGGTTCGAGGGTGGTTTAGTTGGCGCAGCCTCGTTCCGGCTTCCGGCCTGGCAGTTGCCGTAATTGCCGCGATAATCGCCACGCACAATCAATCTGCGCCCCAGAAAGGTTTGGAGAGCGAACCGGACGTTGTGGCGAAAATTGATCCGCAAGATTATGAGGTCGTTGCGGATTTGGATGAATTGCTGGCTTCAGACGAAAATAACCTGTGGGACGACAATCAAACTTTGTAAGCATAATCGTCACATTGTCGATCTGCGCCCTGGTTTGCGGTTCCGCCCAGGCGCAGCCACAAGGACCTAAAGGACACAGGGAAGGATCTTTTCGTCGCCAGCCTGAATTCAAAACCACGCGCGACCGCTGGTTTTCGCTTTCTCCGGAAGATCGACAAACATTCCGGCGAAACGCTGAGCGCTGGATACAGATGGGACCGGAGGAGCGCAATCGGATGCGCGAACGCGAACAACTGCGTCGCGGGCAACTCCAGCGCGAGGCGGACAAAGCGTTGCGCGAGGCGGGCCTTCGGCTCGACCAGGAAAAGCGCGATTTGTTCGAACAGCGATATCTTCAAGAACGCCGGAGAATCGAGCGCGAACTCCGGCAGGAAGTCGAAGCGAAACGGCACGAGCAACTGCCGGCGCTGCAAGAGCGTCTAAGAAGAGAATTTCAGGAACCATCGCCCGCCGTTACATCGACATCTGCGCCAGCAGCTTCAGTGACGCCCAAAAAATAAGCCGGCGGGATATTGCACCCCGCCAGCTCGAGAAAACTTTTCGCCGTTTATCTTACCGCCAGTGGCGGTAGTGACGATGATGCGCACGCGAGTAGTACACTCGGTGTCCGTGATACCGATAAAATGACGGCCCACCGTAGTAGCTGTAATAGTTCGGCCGGTAGTACGGTCTGTACCCGTAATTAGAATAAGGGTAGCCGCAGCCGTAGTAAGGATACCCGTACCCATATCCGTACCCTGGATATCCGACTCCGATGCCAATCGTGACACCGGCATTAGAGCTTGGGGCTGTAGCGAATGCGAATCCGCCCGCCACAAGCGCGATTAAAAGAAGCTTTTTCATGTTTTATGTTACCTCCTGCAAACCTACCAATTGAACATCAAGTACGACGAATAGTTTCTCAAATTATTCAGTCGAAGCAATCGCCCGGTATCTCGGATAGCCTGTGATGCAAAGATTTTGGCCAATCTTTTCATATCGCACCCTCTCAAGCCGCGCCGCCTCCTGCGTAGCGCCCTTTCCAGGGCCAGGAAAGGCGATTACAGGGCCGCCCGTCAAAATGGGTCCCAGATAAATTTGCATCTTGTCGATCATCTCCTCGTCAAGAGCCTGGCCGAGCACGTCTCCGCCGCCTTCGATCAATACGCTGATCACATTTTTTCGCCCCAGATCGCTTAAAACTGAATCGAGTGATTTCCGGCGGTAAACCATCGTCCTTTCGGCGAAGCGATCGGTAAATACACGCGCCTTGCGCGGCAAGTTTCCTGATCGCGTGAGGATGATGCGCAGCGGTTGTTGCTTTGCGCGCCCAAGACCGCGCATGGTTAAACGCGGGTTATCGCGTCGCACGGTTTCAGCTCCCACCAGGATTGCATCGACATCGGCCCGAAGCGCATGGGCATGGCGACGCATTGCGTCACTCGTGATCCAACGCGACTCAGTTGGAGGTCGCGTCAATCGGCCGTCCAGACTCATCCCACACTTCGCGATGACGAAGGGTCTTCCCGTTACAATCCATTTGTTGAAAGCTTCATTGAGCTCGGCGCACTCGTCCGCCAGAACGCCCACGCGTGCTTCTATTCCGGCCCGGCGCAGAATATCGATCCCTTGTCCTGAATGGCGCGGGTTCACGTCGACGGCGCCGATGATTACGGTTTTGACACCGGCCTTGATAATCTCGGTCGTGCAGGCCGGTGTGCGGCCGGTTGTGGAGCATGGTTCAAGCGTGACGTATAAAGCCGCATCTCTTGGTATGGGCTTTCCGAAACTGCGGAGGCACTCAACTTCTGCGTGCGAGGCGCCTGCTCGGCTATGATGTCCCCGGGATACTATTCGATCCCCAATGACCAGCACCGCACCGACCGCCGGATTAGGGCTTGTTTGTCCCAACGCTTTACGCGCCTCTCTTAACGCGGCGCGCATGAAGCGAGCATCAGCTTCAATGAGCGGCATAGGGAAACGAATATTCGTGGGCGCGCATGTCGAGCAAACGTTTTGCGACCTTTTTGTTTCTCACGCGAGCTTTTCTGCTTGGCGAATCCATCGCGCAGGACTTACTTAGAGGTCACCCCGAACAATATGGCTACAAAAACTGAAGAAAAAACCGGCGAGGACAAAGTAACCGCCGCGCGAAACAAGAATCTCGATCTCGCGATTCAACAAATCGCAAAAGATTACGGCGAAGGCGCGATCATGCGTCTCGGCGACGAGAAGATTGCCGATATCGATGTCATTCCCACGGGCAACATCCTGATCGATCGGGCGCTTGGCGTCGGTGGATTTCCGCGCGGGAGAGTAGTTGAAGTCTTCGGGCCGGAAGGATCGGGAAAAACCACGCTCACTCTCACGGTGATCGCGCAGGCGCAAAAGCGGGGCGGCCTGGCCGCCTTTATCGACGTCGAACATGCGGTCGATCCGCAGTACGCGCGCAGGCTCGGTGTCGATCTTGGTGACCTGCTCATTTCTCAGCCGAGCTCGGGTGAGGAAGCGCTGCGCATTTGCGAAACGCTCATTCGATCCAACTCACTGGACGTGATCGTGGTTGATTCGGTGGCGGCGCTGGTCACGAGGGCTGAGTTGGAAGGTGAGATCGGCGACGCCACAGTCGGCGCGCAGGCGCGCTTGATGAGCGCGGCCTTGCGCAAGCTCACTTCATTGATTTCCAAGGCACGCACGTGCTGCATTTTTACGAACCAGATTCGCGAGAAAATCGGGGTGATGTTCGGCAATCCCGAAACAACGCCCGGCGGCAAAGCGCTAAAGTTTTACTCGAGTGTGCGCGTCGATATCCGCCGAATCGGAGCGATCAAGCAGACCGACGGTGTTGTGACCGGCAACCGCACGCGCGTCAAAATCGTGAAAAACAAAGTCGCGCCGCCGTTTACCGAAGCCGAATTCGACATCATGTACAATGAGGGAATTTCCGTCACCGGCTCGCTTCTCGATCTGGCGCTGGAAAAGCAAATCATTGAGAAACGCGGATCGTGGCTGAATTACAAGGGCACGCAACTGGCACAAGGGCGCGACGCTGCCAAAGAAGTTTTGAAGAACGATCAGGCGCTCTACAAAGAAATCGAGACCGCCGTAAAGGCGAAGCTGGACGAAGACAAAAAATAGAAACCGGGAGCAAGATCGACATGTTCATTTTGCGAATCATCCTGATGCTTGCCACTGGCGTCGCTATTTCAGTTTCCGCTGCGCCTGCGAAAACCAATCCAGCTTCATCTCCGCAGCTCATGCCGGGTTTGGGCGGAGTGCATCATCCGGTCTCGACGAAAAATTCCCAAGCGCAGCAGTTTTTCGATCAAGGATTAAAACTTGTCTTTGGATTCAATCACGACGAAGCACGCCGGTCGTTTCAACGCGCGGCCGACTTGGATCCGAAGCTGGCCATGGCGTGGTGGGGCGTCGCGTTGACGCTCGGGCCAAATTACAATTTGCCGGTCGATCCGGCGCGCGAAAAAGCTGGTTACGATGCGGTCCAGCGCGCGCTCGCCTTGCAGGAAAACGCGTCCGATCCAGAGCGCGCTTACATCAATGCCCTCTCAGTCCGTTATTCGAACGATCCGAAAGCCGATCTGCACAGGCTCGATCTCGACTACAAGAACGCCATGTTGAAGCTCATCCAACGGTATCCCGACGATCTCGATGCAACAACGCTCTATGCCGAGAGCTCGATGAATTTGAATCCGTGGCATCTCTGGACTGCGGATGGAAAACCGGCTGAGGGAACCGAGGAAATTGTCGCGACACTTGAGTCGGTCTTAAAGCGCGATCCGAATCATCTCGGTGCGAATCATTATTACATTCACGCCGTCGAAGCGTCGCCGCATGCGGAGCGGGCGCTCCCGTGCGCGGAGCGCCTGGGTAGACTTGCGCCCGCGGCCGGACATCTCGTGCACATGCCG
>DASYVQ010000037.1:0-17525 GCA_035936875.1 Chthoniobacterales bacterium | reverse complement strand
GGGCCGACTTCTGCTTCTCTATCAAGTCGGCAAACTGCGAAAATAAATAAGAGGCATCGTGCGGTCCAGGTGCGGCTTCCGGATGATACTGCACGCTGAAGATGGGCAACTCCTTGTGCCGCATTCCTTCGACCGTGCCGTCATTCAAATTGATATGGCTAACTTCGACGTTTGACGGCAACGATTCCGGATCGACCGCGAATCCGTGATTTTGCGCGGTGATTGCAACTTTGCCGCTCTGCAAATCTTTGACTGGTTGATTTGCGCCGCGATGTCCAAATTTCAGTTTGAATGTCGATCCACCGAAAGCGAAACCGAGAATCTGATGGCCGAGGCAAATTCCGAAGATCGGTTTCTTGCCCATTAAATCGCGCACGGTTTGATGCGCGTAAGGGAGCGCGGCCGGGTCGCCCGGTCCGTTGGAGAGAAAAATTCCGTCGGGATTCAGTGCGAGCACTTCCTCTGCGGTGGTCGCTGCCGGGACCACCGTGACGCCGAAACCTTTTTGTCGGAGTAGCCGCAGAATGTTTTGTTTGATCCCGTAATCGTAAGCGGCGACGCGAAACCGGATCGGCGGCAGTGCGCGTTTGCTTCCGCCATTGTCCGTCGCGATCGACCACGGCGCGCTCAACTTGTCTTCGGGATCCCATTGATAAATTTCGGGCGTCGAAACTTCGCGCACATAATCCATTCCGATCACGCCTTCGCCTTCGACCGCGCGCTGCGTCGCTGCCTTGATCGACATCTTCTCAGTCGTTAGGCACGCTTTCATCGCGCCGCGCGTGCGGAGATGCCGCGTGAGCGCACGTGTGTCGATTCCCTGGACGCCGGGGATGTCCCATTTGCGCAAATATTCATCGAGCGACATCTCCGAGCGCCAATTGCTCGGCACTTCACTCAGCTCTTCGATCACGAATCCACGCACGTGCGGCGATCGACTTTCCTGGTCTGTGGAGTTGATGCCGTAATTTCCGATCAGCGGATAGGTCATGGCCACGATCTGACCGCGATAAGAAGGATCGGTCAGCACTTCCTGGTAACCGGTCATCGCGGTGTTGAAACAGATTTCGCCTACCCGTGTGCCGGGGGCGCCAAATGATTCGCCCTCGAAATGTCTGCCGTCTTCAAGGGCGAGTATAGCTTTCATCAGCTCGAAACGCCCAACGCTCAACGCTCAACGCCCAACGCTCAACTGAAATGTCATCCTGAGCAGAGCGAAGGATCTCTCGCTCGGCCGTTGAGCACGCTATTCGGCTCTGCGTGTCCTCAGCTTCGATTGTGAGATCCCTCACTTCGTTCGGGATGACAATCGGCTTGGAGGCTTCACGTTCGGCGTTTTCTGAAGAGAAAAAAGGCTTGGATCGACAATTAATCCAAGCCTTTCACAAAATTTTACCCCGCCGATGCCGTTTAGGTGGATCTCCCGTTCCCTTTCGGTAAACGGCGGATGACCGTCGCTGCGGTTCCTGACTTCCAACTAAGGCCTGTCATTCTCCGCGCAACCAAGCCTCCTTATTTCGTCAACTATCGGTTCGGGGACGTCACCTTTAATCTCGAACATCGCAGGGTAAATTTTCGAGAGCCGTCAGTTGAGAGTTGAGAGGTAAGCACTGGTTTCCTGCCCAACCCTCAATCAACGGCTCTCACTCTCAAAGAACTACTCGCGCAATTCTGCGCTGAGTTCGCGCTGCAATCGCTCGCGAATTCTCGCGTGCGCCGCAGTCACTTCCTCACTGGTCAGTGTGCGACTTCGGTCGCGATATGTCAATCGGTATGCGAGCGACTTTCGCGCCTCACCGATTTCTTCTGTGAATAAGTCGAACAACTGCACGCTTTCGAGCAGCGGCTCTTTTGGATTTTCAATCGTGCGCAGAATTTCCGCGTGCGAAACTTTTTCCGGAACAATCATCGCGATGTCACGTGTGATCGCGGGAAATCTTTCGATCTCGCGGAAAGTCTTCGCCGATCCCTGCGCGCCGAGAACGAGATCGACATGCACCTCTGCTAGAAAAACTGAACCCGGCGCGTCAATTGTCGATGTTCGCGCTCCGGAAAGTTGGCCCGCAAAACCGATCGAGCGATCTCCCGACAAAATTTCGGTGGCAAGGCCAAGATCGCGATGTTCGCTGTGGCGAAACGACAACGACGGAAATATGAGCGATTCAATCACGCCTTTCAGATCGACAAAATCGAGCTGGCGTTTCTCACGCGTTCGCCAATGAGGCGCACTCGCCATTCTTCCCCACAGTAGAATTCCAAGGCGGCGTTCTTCTTTTCCAGCCGGTGGAACGAAAACACGGCCCAGTTCGAAAATTGCGACGCGTTCCGCGCCCGCGCGAATGTTTCGCTCAAGTACCGCGAGCAAGCCCGAAATCAAACTTGGCCGCAGCGCGACATGATCTTCGCTCAGCGGATTGCGCAGTTGGATCGCGCTTTCGCCGGATGCAACCGCACTTCGCGGGATCAATTTCGACGTTCGCGTTTCGGAAAGCCCGTAGGCAATCAATCGCCCACGCAGTGAGGACTCGAGATCGTGTAAATGATCGGCCGGGCTCGACGGCGTGAACCGGCTTCGGTCTGTGCCGGAAATTTTGTCGACGCCATGTGCGCGCACGACTTCCTCGATAAGATCGACATCCCGCTGCAAATCGCGCCGGTAGCTCGGGATTTTCCATGTCGATCTTCCACTTTTACTCTTGCTCGTGCTCTTACTCTTGCTCAATCCGAAGCGCTCAAGAATCTGATCGACCGTCTTCGGTTTGATCGCTAGTCCGACGACTTGATCGCATTTCTGGTGGCTCAAAGAAACGTTCGAAGGGTTCGCCGGAATTTTCCCAGCGGCTGCAACTTCTTTCGCCGGTTGACCGCCCGCGATTTCGCGAATCAATTCGGTCGCGCGCTGCGAGGCGCTAAGTACCATTCCGGGATCGACGCCGCGCTCAAAGCGGTAACTCGCATCGCTCGGTAAATTCAAATTCCGCGCGGTCCGACGAATGCTCGCCGGCAAAAAGTAAGCGGCTTCGAGCAAAACATTTCTTGTCGATTCGGTGACGCCGGTTTCTTCGCCGCCCATTACACCGCCAATTCCGATCGCGCGCTCTTCATCGGCGATCACGAGGTTCTCCGACGCGAGCGAGTAAGTCTTGCCATCGAGGGCGAGAAATTTCTCGCCATCGCGTGCCAGGCGCACGTTGATCCCGCCTTTGAGTTTGTCGGCATCGAACGCGTGTGTGGGCTGGCCGAGTTCGAGCATCACAAAGTTGGAGATGTCGACAATGTTGTTGATCGAGCGAACGCCGACGCTCTCGATCTTCGCACGCAGCCATTCCGGACTCGGGCCGGCTTTCACATTGTCGATCTTGCGCGCGGAAAAGAACGGACATTCGCGCACCGCTGTAATTTTGATGGAGCCGGGACGCCCTCGTCCCGAATCTTCATGGACGATTTTTTCCGAAGAACGTGGCGGGGGCGCCACGTCTCCATTCGTTAACGCTGCGATTTCGCGCGCGAGACCGAAATGGCTGAGCAAATCGCCGCGGTTCGGCGTGATCTCAACGTCGAGAATGGTGTCGCTCGGGAAAAGATCGGCAATCGACGCGCCGACTTTTGCCTCCGGGGATAAGATCAACAATCCGGAAGCATCTTCGCCGAGACCGAGCTCAATCGGGCTGCACAGCATTCCTTCGCTTTCGACGCCGCGCAGTTTGCTTTTCTTGATTTCCAATCCATTCGGCAGCTTCGCGCCGGGCAATGCGAGCGGAACTTTGTCGCCGACTTTGTAATTTGTCGCGCCACAAACAATCTGCCGTTTTGTTCCGCTGGCGTCATCGACTTCGCAAACGGTCAGACGATCGGCATTGGGATGGCGCGATGACGCGGTGATCTGCGCGACGATCACCTTGTCGATCTTCGCGCCGCGGGTTTGGATGCTTTCAGTCTCGACGCCGGCACGGGTCAATAATTCCGCGATCTCCTCGGCGTTCTTTGGAAGATCGACAAATTCGCGCAGCCAATTAACAGAAAATTTCATTACGCGAATTGCTTCAGGAAACGCAGATCGTTCTGCGCAAAAAGGCGGATGTCGGGGATGTCGAACAAAATCATGGCAAGCCGGTCCATGCCGAGGCCGAAGGCGAAGCCGGTCCACTTTTCCGGATCGTAGGCATCGTCGCCGCGCGCTTTGTTCACGGCTTCGAAGACAGCCGGATGCACGATGCCAGACCCGGCGACTTCAATCCATTGTTCGCCTTTCTTGAGCGCCTTTGATTTCACGTACACCTCAAGACTCGGCTCGGTGAACGGAAAATAATGCGGCCGAAATTGGACGGCGGTGTCGGCGCCGAAAAGTTCTCGCATGAAAAATTCGAGCGTGCCTTTCAAGTCCGCGGCGCTGACGTTCTCATCGACGTAAAGACCTTCGATCTGATGAAATTGCGCGCTATGCGTCGCGTCCACTTCATCGCGGCGATAGGCCGCGCCGGGCGCGATCACGCGCATCGGCGGTGGCGCAGCTTGCATGGCGCGGATTTGCACTGTGGATGTGTGCGTGCGCAGCAATCGGCCGTCCGGCAGATAAAATGTGTCCTGTTCGTTGCGGGCCGGATGTTCGGGTGGCGT
This sequence comes from Chthoniobacterales bacterium, assembly GCA_035936875.1. Taxonomy (GTDB): domain Bacteria; phylum Verrucomicrobiota; class Verrucomicrobiia; order Chthoniobacterales; family UBA10450; genus DASYVQ01. The sequence goes on along the minus strand of DASYVQ010000037.1, from coordinate 12,908 downwards.
GTTGAGCGCGTCGAAGCAATGCCACTCATCTTCGATGTCCGGTCCATCGGCGAGGGCGAAGCCCATGCGGCGAAAAATGTCGATTGAGCGATCGAGCATCTGGGTGAGGGGATGAAGCGAGCCGCGTTCGTGCGGAGTGCCCGGCAGCGAGATGTCGATGTTAGAAAGCGCGTCCGATTCTTTTTGCGCGCGAAATTTTTGCGCGCGGTCTTCGATCGCCGTGGTCACAGCGTTGCGGACTTCGTTGAGCAACTTTCCAACGATCGGCTTTTCGTCTTTGCCGAGCGTTTTCATTTGCTCGCCCCACGCGGAAACGCTTCCGCTGCGGCCGAGATATTTTACCCGGGCGGCTTCGAGCGCCTGCGCGTCGCGCGCATCGGTAATCTCGCGCAGGGCGGCGTCGCGTAATTCTTCGAGCGGGTGCATGGAAGTAACGAACGTTGAACGCACTATGCGCAACGCTCAATCAATAAGTGCGACCCCGAATGCTTTCGGGGCCGCTACAGAAGAAAACTACGCTACTTTCTTTTTCGACTTCGATTTGTCTTCGAGCGCGCTTTTGGCTTGCTCGACAATCGATTTGAAGGCCGCGTCGTCGGTGAGCGCGAGATCGGAAAGAATCTTGCGGTCGAGGCCGATGCCGGCGGCTTTGAGTCCTTCGGCGAAACGGCTGTAGGTCATGCCGTTGGCGCGAGCGGCGGCATTGAGTCTCTGGATCCACAGATAGCGGAAAGTGCGTTTGCGCGTTTTGCGGTCGCGATAGGCCCAATATTTGCCTTTCATGGTCGCGTCCTTGGCGTAACGGAAAAGTTTCGAACGGCGTCCGCGATAACCTTTGGCGGACTTGATAACGCGTTTGCGCCGCTCCCGGCTGGCCGGGGCGTTGGTGGCTCTTGGCATTTTGTTTTGCCCCGAATTGCTCCAGGACTCCTCGTTCGGCGAGCTGTTATTTTATTGTCGATCTTTCCGATCTCGCTCACCGATTTAGTCCCGCAATCGCAGGACCAGGTGGAAAGATGCTCCGACGCGTTTTCGGTCGGGCCGGAAAAGTAAGCGGCAACGAATAAATGACAACCGCTTTTAGCGTGGCGGAAATTTTTCCCATTGGCCGCACGTTGAGCGCGGCGTAAAATTCAACCCATGCATTGGCTTGGGCGCCACCGCCGGATCATTTTGGCATTGATCGCCACTTTTTGGACAGGTGTCGTTGTCCTCGCGCACTTTTTTCCGCAGGCGCCATTCCTTTCCGTAGTTTGGAGTGGCGAGCATAGCTTTGCCGATCTATTGCGGCGCGAGGGGCGCAGGACCGCGACGCATCAGGATTTCGTCTTCATCGGCATCGATCAGGCATCACTGACGCTGAAGCCGGAGGGAGAAGACGAAATGAATGCCTGGCCGAAAATTCGAGCGATTCAACTGATGACAGAGCGGCCGTTTCCCTGGTCGCGCGAACTTTGGGCCCTGCTCATGGACAAGCTTTTCGCGTCGGGCGCACGGGTAATCATATTCGATATCGTCTTTAGTCCGGCGAGCGATGCCGACGTCCAATTTCACGATGCGCTGGAAAAATATCGAGATCGCGTTGTGATCGGCTGCAACTTCGATGACGCGCGAGGCAATCAACTCGTTCTCCCGAACAAGGCGTTGATTCCTGTGCCCCAAGCGCAGGACGATCGAGTCGGTTTCGTGAACTTTTGGCGCGACGTTGATGGCGTAGTTCGGCGCTCGCACTATCATGTTTCTGACCGCCAGCTTGCCGATCAGCCGGAATTTCCCGGCGAGGAAATTTTCACATCGCTGTCAGCCCGCGCCCTGGTGAAGCTCGGGCGGGCCGACGCCTTGCCAAAAGATGTGCAGGCATACGCGATCCGTTTCGGATCCAATGACGCTTATTTTCCTCGGCCTTTGTATGAAATTTTTCTCCCTGACAAGTGGCATTCGAATTACGGCGACGGAGCATTTTTTAAGGGCAAATTGGTCATTGTCGGCCCGTCCGCGCAGATCATGCACGATTTTGTCGCTACGCCGATTGATTCAACCCTGCACGGCGCGGTGCTGCATTTACACGCGCTGGCTGCGGCCCTTGACCACGAGTTTCTTTATGAAACTCCGATCCGCGTCGATTTCGTTTTAGTTTTGTTGGGCGGTTTGTCGGCTTGGGTGGTGGTCGCATTTCTTCGTCGGCCGTTCCTTTGTTTAGTCGCGCTGTTGGGGATCAGCGCTGCTTATCTCGGGCTGGCGCGGATTCTATATAACCAATTTGGTTTGCTCGTCATGGCCGTGCCGACGTTGAGCGCGTTTCTGATGAGTGGGCTGGTTGGACTCGGATTCGAATATGCGCTGGAACGCCTCGAGAAAGTACGGACGCGTCGCACACTGGAACGCTACGTCTCGAAGAACCTGGTCAAAGAGATTCTCGATAATCCGGGCGGCTATTACAATTCGATGCTCGGTTCGCGCAAACCGGTCACGGTTCTTTTTTCGGACCTCGTCGGATTCACCAGTCTGACAGAACGCGCCGATCCCGTTTCGCTGGTTAAACAACTGAATGAATATTTGAGCGCGATGGTGCCGCACGTTTTCGATAATGCCGGCACGCTCGACAAGTTCATCGGTGACGCCATCATGGCGGTTTGGGGGAACGTGAGCAGCCTCGGAACCGCAGAGGACGCCAAGTTGGCGGTGCGCACGGCGCTCGGGATGCGCGCTTCGTTGCGCAAATTAAATGATGGCTGGCGGGCAGAAGGGAGAAAAGAGTTGGGCTTCGGTGTCGGCATCAATCATGGCGACGCTGTCATCGGCAATATCGGATCGTACGAACCCCACGAGCGTCTCGATCCCACCGTCATCGGCGACGCCGTCAATCTCGCGTCGCGATTGGAAGCGCTGACTCGAGTTTATGGCGTAGACATTCTGCTCGGGCAAGCAGTGTCCGAACTAGTGCGCGACGATTTTTACCTGCGCACGGTGGCCCGCGCGCAGGTCAAAGGAAAAACCGAGCCGGTGGATATTTGCACGCTCATCGGCGCGCGCAGCGACGATGTCGATCCTGAGTTTTTGAAATGGCTGGAAGTTTACGAAGAAGGAATCCGGAAATTTCGGGAACGCGATTTTACGCAAGCCAAGATTCTGTTCTCGCGCTTCCTCGAATTTTATCCCGAGGACACGCTGGCCAAGATGTATCTCTCTCGCGCGCTGGAATACGAACAAGCACCGCCCGATGAAGCCTGGAATGCGGTCGAAGTGTTTAAGAAGAAGTAATTCGCCTCGCACAACGGCCACAAAGGACACGACGAATTTATTGACTTTGCGGCCGTTGAGCTCCGTTGTGGTCTTTGTGCGAGATGTCTGATTCCTTTCGGTAGCCAAAGTCGTTGACGCGTCGTAAAGAATCCGCGTGAAGCAAGCGCCACAGCATTTTCATTTCATGGGAATTTGCGGGACGGCGATGGGTTCGGTGGCTGCGGCGTTGAAGGAGCGCGGATTTAAAGTCACTGGCTCGGACGAAAATATTTATCCGCCGATGTCGACCTTTCTCCAGGAGCGCGGCATTTCTTTGAGCGAAGGTTTCCGCCCGGAAAATATTCCGGCCGATGTCGATGTTGTCGTCGTCGGCAACGCGATTAAACGCGGCAATCCGGAAGTGGAGGCGGTGCTCAACCGCAAACTTTTTTATCTCTCGTTGCCGGAAGTCTTGAGAAATTATTTTCTGCGCGGCCGGCACAATCTCGTCGTAACCGGCACGCACGGAAAAACCACGACCACCGCATTGCTGGCGTGGATCATGGAAAAAGCTGGACGCAAACCGGCTTATCTCATCGGCGGCATTCCAAAAAATTTCGGCGAAGGCGCGCGCCTGAATGATTCCAAATATTTCGTCATCGAAGGTGACGAGTACGACAGCGCGTTCTTCGACAAGCGCTCAAAGTTTATTCATTACCTGCCCGAGCTCGTGGTCATAAACAACATTGAGTTCGATCATGCCGACATCTTTAACAATCTCGACGAGATCAAATTGAGCTTCCGCCGCTTGCTGAACATTGTGCCACAAAACGGCATGATCTTGTTGAACGGCGACGACCACAACTGTGTGGAAGTGGCAAAGGATTGCCTCGCCCAGATGGTCGAGGTCGGCTTCTCGAAAAATTGCGGGCAGCGAATTCGTGACGTTGCCTACTCGCCCAAGGGTTCGCGCTTTAAACTCGGCGAGGAAACTTTTGAGATCCCGCTTATCGGCGAATTCAATGTGCGCAACGCGGCCATGGCCGCGACCGCAGCGGGATTTTACGACGTGCCGAAGGCAAAGATCGACAATGCGCTGAAAACTTTTTCCGGCATCGCGCGGCGGCAGGAGGTGCGCGGCGAAGAACGCGGGGTCAAAGTGATCGACGATTTCGGACATCATCCCACCGCGATTTCGCAAACGCTGACCGCGTTGCGCCACCGTTACGCGGGCCATCGCATTTGGGCGATCTTTGAACCGCGTTCAAACACGACACGGCGCGCCGTCTTTCAAGAGCAACTCCCCGAAGCGTTCAAAGATGCGGACGGCGTTTTCATCGCCGAAGTCGCGAAGCTCGAGCAAATCCCGGAACAAGAGCGATTGCATCCCGAAGCGGTGATGGAGGCGATTGCGCAATCAGGGCGCCCGGCGTTTTACGAAAAAAATGCGGACGCGATTGTCGATCGCATCGTGCCAATGCTGAAACAGAAAGACATCGTCGCCGTTTTTAGCAACGGCGGTTTCGACAACATTCACGAGAAACTGCTGAAAAAGTTGAGGGCTTAGCCCGTTACTCGATCAGATTCGGATCGACGTGTTCAACGCGGTGGGCGTCGAGGACAACGTTTCTCGGGCTCTGCCAGATTCCGCAAGTTGGAATCAATTTGAGCAGTGCCGGGGTTTGGCCTTGTCCAAGCGAGCGTTCGATTCCAGCAGTGTCGCCAATGTCCCTGAACCAGAACGCGTGAGACAGATAACCTGGCTGAAAATCTCGGCGGTCTATCACCCAAAGATCGACATGATACTTGCGGATAAACGCGCGCACTTCATCCAGGCGCGGACTATACTCTGCTCGAACTAAATCCTGACCGCGTTCGCGAATTTGGCGGTAGTAACCTTGATGAAAAGGGATCGCGCATTCGGCGCCCACGAGCACGGAACGTTGAGCGAACGTTGGAATCATATCGGCTTCCGGTCCCAAGGCCGCGATGACCGAGTTTTTCGGCTGGGTCTGCAAGAAACTGTAAAGACCAGCCGAGCTCCCTTTCACATAAGTGTTTCGCGGAATCGTCGTTCGCCAATGCGGATACATGAGAAGAGCTAAAGCCGCGACATAGGGCAACCATCTCAGCGCGCGAACTGAATGGAATCGATCCACGATGTCGAAAAGCAGAGCGATCATCATTCCGGCCGCGATCGGTTCGATGATGTACCAGACCCACCACGAATAACGGCTTGGCAGATAGAGTTTGAAAAGAACTGCGTGCGCGGTGGCCCAGAGCGCGAACGAGACGGTCCCAACGCGGAGCAAGAATAGTAACGCGTTACCGTCACGTTCCCGCCTCGGGAATATTAAGCAAAGAAGCGGAAAGAGCAGCGTTGCCACGTGAAGCGATTCGAAGGTTACCGGGAAAAAGCCACTCCAACGCGAGTCCAGCCAAAAATGGTAGCCGGGCAAAAAGAAAGGTGAACGTCCAGTAGGTCCGAACTCAGGTAACGATCGCGCTGCGTCTGCGGTCAGGACTGGTCCGTAAGCCGCGATCGATCTTTCGTATGCGAACGAAATCAAGGCCCCAATGAGCAGTGCACTTCCGCAGAAGATGTAGTCACTTCGTTCGCGCGAAAAATGGAAGCTCTTGTGTGTTTTTCGAATCAGATACAAAACGACTATCCCAATCGAAATGATCATCGCCGGCGGGTAAAACAAACCTTCCAACGCGAGAACGACGGAACAGACGAAGAACGAGCGCCGAAGGAACAGCAACACGAACAGAAGAAAGAGCGGGTAAGCGAACGCGCGCGGCGTTGCCGATATGACATCGTCTTTTAACCAGAGCACCTGGCAGAGCAGCACGCTGGAGACAAACGCACCGCGCGGATCCGGCATTAATCGCATGAAAAGCCGGAAGCAAAGGTAAATGCAGAGCGGCGCGAGAATCGTCGCCGGCAACAATTTCGCGAGAAGCATTGGATCGATACCGGCCTTGGCGAAGATCCAGTAAAGCGCTTTGTAACCAGCCGGGCCGATCGATTGAAAATAGTTTGCGATCAGATCATTTGGAAAAATTGTCGGATCGAGATAACGCCGCATCCAAAAGATATGTTGCCGCGCATCGTCCTGGACGAGGTATGGCAAACGAAACGCGAGACGTAGCGCGAGTAGACTATAAACGAGCGCGACAACGAGCGCGGCGAACAGCCAGCGATTTGCTTTTATCGGCCCGAAGCCTGGTTCGGGCGCTCGACTATTGTTTTCCATCCGAAGCAGTTGACCGCTCTATGGCGTGGGCGTCGAGGACGATGCTTTTCTCGTCCTCCCAAACTTTGCAACGCGGGGCCAATCGCCTGAGCACGGGCCGCTCGCCGCTTTGAAGCGATTGCTCGATTGCTGCCGTGGACGCGACGTCTTTGAACCAGAACGCGTGCGAAGGAAAACCTGGCTGAAAGGATCGGCGGTCCACGATCCAAAGATCGACATGGTGCTTGCGAATGAATTCCTGAACTTCATCCAGTCGCGAGCTGTACTGAGCGCGCATCAAATCGTGGCCGCGCTCGCGGATTTGCCGGTAGTAGCCCTGATGATATGGGATCGCATATTCAGCGCTCGCCAGAATCGAGCGCTGCGCGAATGTCGGAAGTGATATCGGATTTGCGCGATTGCGCAGAGAGCGATGTCGATCCAAGAATTGCCGCCACCAAGAAGGAAGCGAGAACAGTGCGCGTTGTCATCCTGAGCGAAGTGAAGGATCTCACAAAAGCTGATCGATCACGCTAAGTAATTTGTGTGATCCACGCTTCGAGTGGGAGATCCCTCGCTCCGCTCGGGATGGCCGACGGAATTCTCTTTACGGAGTCGGTGAGGGCGTTGGGGTGATTGACGGTGTGGCGGTTGGAGTCGGCGTCGGTGTGGGCGTTGGAGTTGCTACGAGCGGCGCGGGATTTGTATTTGTGGGTGTTGGTGTAGGCGTCGGCGTCGGCGAATCTGCCGTTCCGCCATTCGACGGCACTGCTTCGAATACGATCGTTGCCTGCGACGAGGTGGTCGTAGACGATGTCGAAGTCGTAGTCGAGACCGGTGTTGGCGTTGGCGTCGGTTCGGGTTCTTTTTTGTAAGTTAAAACAAGTTTGGCACCCACAGGCTTGACCGTTATGTGCGCTGGGCCATCGACGACCACCGGTTTGATAAATTCCGGCGGCGATGCGGGGTCGATCATTGTCGCTGTGAGTACTGCCCGTGGAGGGGGTGTAGGCGTTGGCGTGGGAGTAGGCGTTGGGGTTGGAGTTGGAGTGGGAGTCGGTGGGCAAGGAGTTGGCGTACAGGTTGGCGTGGGTGTCGGAGGCGGCGTTGGAGTTGGAGTTGGTGTTGGCGTAGCCGCTGCTGCGATCACGACGCCGCGTCCGCTGCCGGTGCCTTCCTGCGTGAAGTTATAGATTCGCAGAAAGTGGTGATCAGGAACGTCGATGCTCCGCGTCGAGGTCGTAATAACTTCAGTTTTGAAATCGCCGGCGATAACGACAGTGCCAACCACGCAAACGAAAATCAGCAGCGACGCCGCATTCTTCATTTGATGTTCGATGCGCCGTTAGGAATGAAACCTAGTTGCTATCCTTTTTGAAACTGATGAAACAGCTCTTCCCCGCCGATGCTCCACATGTAACCATGACATCCGCAGGGCCGGCGATGACGACGCTATTGATAACTTCCGGCGGCTTAGTTAGATCGAGAACAGCGGCGGCTAGGACACTTACTGTTATGTCGCCACTCGGAGGCGTTGTGACCATTACCAAGCCGCGCATCATTCCATCTTCTTGGGTGAAATTCCGGATCACCATGAACTGGTCGCCGTGGATCCGCGGGAGATTTACAGGTCCAGGACTCGTAATGACCATGCTTTTGAAATCGTCGGCGAAAGCCGTTCCAGCGAATGCGCATAGAACGAACGGTAGAATTCGGAGAAAATTTTTCATGGGCTGGGGGAATGTAATGCTTCGAAGCATTGCATTCTTACTATGAGATCGCGCGCGATGTCCAGTTTAACCCTCACTTTTGTTCGTCCTGCGAAGCCGAAGCAAATTGACCCAGCGCCCGCGATCCGTTACCATCCTGAGCTCATCTAATAATAATACGGTGCATCGATTTCTCTGCAGCGTGGTCCTCTCGCTGGCCGCGGCCGCCGCCGGTTTCGGCCAGGTTGCGCCGGGCGCTCCAACAACGACTGCGCCAACGAGAAATGCTCCGCGGCCGGTTGCTCAGAATCCACCCGCAGTTGCCGCGCAAACGCCGGCGCCGCCCGCACCAAATCCGCCACCGGGCGCGGCCGATACGACATTGCAATTTCCAAACAGCGATGTGGCTGACGTATTGCGCTTCTATGAAACGCTCACCGGCAAAAAGCTGGTGATGGACAATTTCGTCCAGGGCAAAGTCAACATTTTCATCAATAAAAAGATTCCGCGCGACGAAGCGATCAAGATCATCGAGATCAGTTTGCTGCTCAACGGTTACTCGTTGGTCCCATCCGACAACGACATCGTGAAAGTGATCGGCACCGGCAAAAATCCGCGTACCACCGGCGTGCCGATTATCTCGGACGAATCGGAGATTCCGGATGGCGATCACGTCATCAGTTATCTATTCAAATTGCGTTACGCCGATCCGACGGAGTTACAGCAGGCGCTCGGACAATATCTTTCTCCGCCGCAGCCGTACACATCTTTTCTGGCCCTGCCCAAATCCGGGAGTCTCCTCATAACCGAGAACTCAAGCGTGATTCGCACGCTCGCGCGGATCATCGACCAGGTGGACCAGCCGCCGGCGGAAGTGGTGAGCGAGTTTATTAAATTGGAGCGCGCCGACGCGAGCAAAGTCGTGGACATGTTGAAAGATATTTTTGAAAAAGGCGACAAAACCGGCGCTCAACCTGGCCAGCCGGGATATCCCGGCGTACGCGGGGTGCGTCCACCGGGTGTGCCGCAGCAGGTCGCGGTGGAAAGCGATTTGGGCGCGTTGACCGCACTGACCGAGGAATCGGTCGTCGTTGGCAAAATCAAACTCTCGGCCGACGTCCGCACGAACCGCATCCACGTGATTACGCGGCCGATTAACATGCCTTTCGTCCGCAAATTGATCTCGGAATTCGATGCTAACGTTGAGTTTGCCAAACCGGTAACGCGACCGCTGAGGTACATTTCAGCAGCCGACGTTTTGCCTGTGATCGTCCAGGCGCTGACCGAACCGGGCGGCGCCGCCCCCGGCGGTACTGAAGGCGGCGCAGCTCCTCCGCAACAACCAGGTCAGCCGCGCCGCACGACTACGTCAACTGCCACATCAGGCGGTCTTGCTACGACTTCGAGCACTTCCGGCACTGGCGGCGGCGGCAGCACGCTAAATATTTCCGAAGAGCTCCAGACCCAGGCCGTCGATACGACGCCAAAGGCTGTCACGGTTGGAAACGCCAAGATCATTGCCGATCAGCGCGCCAACTCGATCATTGTACTTGGCAACAAAGAAGTGGTCGTGAAAGTGCAAAAAATCCTCGATGAAATGGACGTGAAAGCGCCGCAAGTCGCGCTTAGTACCGTGATCGGCGAGTTGACGCTGAAGAACGACGAAGAATTCGGCGTCGATTATTTTTTGAAATACAACAAGAAGGTCGTCGCGACCTCGCGGAATACGAGCGTGCCTATTCCTTTGCCGACAGGGGTGACGGGCGCGAGCGGCTCAACTGGTCCCATTGGCGTTGTCGATCCGGCCAGTCTAATTAACTTTAGCCAAATCATCCAGAACGTCAGCAGTGGAACCAATGTCTATGTTGCGGCGGGGAATTATCTTTCAGCGATCGTGCACCTGCTCAACTCGACCGGAAATTTCAAAGTGATCTCGCGGCCGATGGTTTTCACCAGCAACAACAAAAAGGCGATTATCGCAAGTGGCACGGAGATTCCGGTGCCGGTGAATACGCTCACGAATCTTGTCAATACGACCGCGACTGGAACAGCGGCCGTGGCCTCAAACATCGAATTCAAGAAAGTGGCGCTCCAGCTCGAAGTCGTGCCGCTGATTAACTCCGAGAAGGAGGTGTCGCTCGACATCTTGCAGAAGATCGACAGCTTGGCGGGATCCACAACGATCAATGGAAATTCGATTCCGAACATCGCCACGCGCTACATCCGGACGAACGTTTCCGCGGCAAATGGATCCACGATCGTCCTTGGCGGACTGATTACTGATAGCAAGGACAAGAATACTTCGGGAATTCCGATTCTCGATCGCATCCCATACATCGGTGCCCTCTTCCGCAATACAACCAACAACAAGATCCGGACCGAATTAATCATCTTGATGCGGCCCGAGGTGACGCTGACAAAACTCGATATTTATCGGCTGCGCCAGAAATCGGAGGATAGGACTCACTTTGGTCCTGAAATTGATCAGGATGATTGTCCCGACTGTCCGCCGCGCGCGGGCGCAGATAAACAACTGCCGCCGCCTGATCTGCCAACGGTGAAGAACGTTATAAAAAGCGGCAAGTGATCTCTGTATGAAAAAGATAATCTTAATCATTCTCGCGCTTGGTTTGAGGACGACTTCGGCGGACATGACAGAAATCCTCTGCGACCGTCCGTTCTTTCATGCCACGGACTCTTTGGCGCCGCACGACGACTGGGGATTGCTCCACCAAATGCCGGCGCCCAATGCCACTGATTTCGCGCCACGCTATCACTGGCGGCCATTTTATTATTTCGAGTCCGGCCGTGAACTGATCGCGCAGCCCGCTTACGTTGGCGCGTTGCAACGGGATCTGCGCCGGCTCGGTTACTACTGCGGGCCAATCGACGGCGTGTTTTCGGACGAAGTATCTGACGCCATCGCGCGTTTGCAGAAAAATTATTCCATGCGCGTGACCGGCACGATCACGATTCCAGTGCGACGGGCACTGTTCTTGCCTTAAAAATTCGTATGAGCGCGCCGGCCCGCCAGTCCGTGATCGATCTTTTGCTGGCCAGCGGCGTGCCCTCGCGCGACGAAGCGGCTGAGCTGGCCCAGAATCTGAATGGCGGTTCCTGGACGAGCCAGGTGCTCGATTCCGGAAAAGTGGACGAGCAACGCTTTCTCAGCGTGATCGGAAAGTTTTTCCGGGTGCCGGTAGTCTCGATTGATCCGAAAACGATCGACCGCGAGACATTGTCGCTCTTGCCGAGCCGATTTGTTTTTCAGCATCACATCCTTCCGATTGAGGTGAAGGAAAATTCGGTTGTGCTGGCGACGTACGATCTCTTCAATTCGATTGGCCGCCAGCTTGCCGGCCAGCTCTTGAAAAAACCGGCGGAATGGGTGCTGGTGCCGCGGGCGCAACTGCTGCGCGCGATGAAAACGCTCTACGGAGTGGGTGCGGAAACGTTCGATGAAATTCTTAAAACCAATCGCGCGTTCGAAATTTTGCAGGACACGGAAACGAGCACCGACCTGACCGCGGACGATCCGGAAGCTTCAGTCGTCAAGTTCGTGAACCAAATCATCCGCGAAGCGATTATTGAGCGCGCGACCGACATTCACGTTGAGCCGCTGGAAAACGATTTGCGTATTCGTTATCGCATCGATGGCATTTTGCACGAAGTCGCGGTGCCGCCGCAATTGCGCGTGCTCCAATCAGCCATCATCTCGCGTTTGAAAGTGATGTCACACATGGACATCGCTGAGCGGCGCCTCCCGCAGGACGGGCGTATGAACCTGCAGGCGACCGGCCAAAACATCGACGTGCGCGTTTCCACCATCCCGACGGTGAACGGCGAATCGATCAGCTTGCGATTGCTCAGCCGCAGCGAACAACAGTTCGGTTTCGAGCGCCTCGATCTGAGCAAAAAACAGGAGCGCATCATTCGCAAATTGCTCGCCCAACCAAACGGAATCATTTTGCTCACGGGGCCGACCGGCTGCGGAAAATCAACATCGCTCTATTGCTTTCTTTCCAGCATTAACTCGGTCCAGCGCCGCATCATTACAATCGAGGAACCGGTCGAGTACCGATTGCCGGGAGTTTCACAAATCGATGTGAAACCGGAAATCGATCTCACGTTCGCCAAGGGATTGCGTCACATTTTGCGGCAAGACCCGAACGTGGTGATGGTCGGCGAAATTCGCGACATCGAAACGGCAGACATCGCGATTCGCGCTGCGATGACCGGTCACCTTGTTTTCAGCACGCTGCACACCAACGACGCCGTAGGCGGAATCACGCGCCTGCTCGACATGGACGTCGAACCATTTTTGCTCGCATCCGTCGTGAAAGCGTTCATCGCGCAGCGACTCGTCCGCACCATTTGTTCCGAATGCGCGGAGCTGGTCGAATATCCGAGCGAATATCTGGCCGAGATTGCTTTCCCGTCGGAGCTCGGCACGAAATTTCAGCGCGGCGCCGGTTGCGACAATTGCCGGCATACGGGTTATCAGGGCCGAACTGCGATTTATGAAATCTGCGTCGTTAGCGAGCCGCTCCGAAAATTGATCATGCAAAAGCGTGATGGCGGCGAGCTCAAGCAATGCGCCATTGCTGAAGGAATGGTCACTTTGCGGCAGGATGGCTGGCGCCGGGTTGAGCAGGGGAAGACGACCATCGAAGAAGTCGTCCGCGTCACGCAAACCGACGAAGTGATGGCGGAAACGACCGAAGAAGCCGAGCCGGTC
>DASYVQ010000036.1:0-7183 GCA_035936875.1 Chthoniobacterales bacterium | reverse complement strand
TCATCTTTCATCGATTGCAATAAACGCTCGGCCTGTTTCTCACTCATTTGCCCTTCCTTTTCCGGCTCAGCTTCCGCGATCTGAGCTGTTTTTTCCGGCGGCTTCTCCGATTTCTCGCCCTTCCCGCCCTTTATTTCGCCGGCAAATTTCTTCTGCGGCGATTCAGTTGGCGTAGCGGACGGCGTCGGGTTTTCTTCGGACCCTTCACCTTCACCGGGTGACGGCGACGGTGTTTCATTTTCTCCTTGTCCGGGGCTCGGTGATTCCTCGGCTTGTTTTTCTCCCGGCGAAGGTTGTCGATCTTGCGCTTTATTTTCCCCTTTGCCGGGCGAGGGCGAAGGCGAAGGCTCGTTAGCTTGCTGTTGCTCGGTGCCGGGTGACGGCGAAGGCGACTGAGTTTCGCCGGGCTGCGGCTGATTTTTTTGCGGTTCGTTCTTCGCCTGAGATTGATCTTGTTTGTTCTCTGGCTTTTGATTTTGCCCGGTTTCAGGTTTGTTCTGCGCTTGCGACTGTTGTTGCTGCTGCTCCTGTTGGTTTTGTTGTTGCTGATTCTGCTCTGACGATTGCTGCTTCTGCTGCTGGTCCTGGTCGTTCTGTTGATTTTGTTTATCGTTCTTTTGCCGCTTTGGCGAAGGCGATGGCTGCGGCTGCTGTTCGCGCTTTTTCTTCAGCTCCTCGATCTTCTTCTTTACGTAATCGTAATTCTCTTTCGCCTCTTTGTTCTGTGGGTCGAGCTTGAGCGTCTGCTCGTAGTGCTGCAGCGCGTTTGTCCAATCGGCCAGTTTCCGATCGTCCTTTTTCTGCGATTCGCCGCGCTCGTAAAGAGTATTGCCGAGATTGTAATAGCTCTTGCTTTGCAATCCGACGTCGGGCGAGAGCAATGCCTGGCTGAAAGACTCGAGTGCTTTCCCGTAATCTTTCATTTTGTAAGCGGCCGCACCGGAATCGAACTGCAACTTGTCCTCCGCGCGTGATTGCGGATGATCCTTCAACGTTTGCTGAAATTGCGCATAGGCGTCGTTAAACTTCTCGTCGCGATAAGCGTCGAGACCCGGAGCGCTTGCCTGCATCGGTCGCGCGGACAGCAAAATGAGCGCGGCGGCGGGCGCGGCGACTTTTGTCCATTGCGGTGAACGTGCGCGGCTCCGCACACGTTTGCGCTCGCCTATCAACATCGACATCGAAAGCGCAACAATCGCCGCAGCCAGCGGCCATTCGTAGCGCTCGATCGGTTGTTGCGACAACCGCGCGTCGATTTCACCGGCCTGCATTTTGGCAAGGCCGTCGATGTAAAGCTGATGCATCGTGCGCGGTCCGCTTTCCAGCTGAAAATAGAGGCCACCGGTGGCTCCTGCGATCTCACGCAAACGTTTCTCGTCCAATTTCGACTTTACCACTTGTCCGCTTGAGTCTTTTACAAACGCCGTCCGGCTATCTTCGCCAGTGATCGGAATAAGCGAGCCCTGCGGCGTGCCGACTCCCACCGCGAAAATGCGCACGCCGGTATCGGATGCCGCTTTCGCCGCCTTCACCGCGTCGCCGCTCAATTCCTCGCCGTCGGTGAAAATGATGAGCGCGCGATTTCCGGTCGCGGTTTTTCCGAACGTGCTTGCTGCCAGCGTGATCGCTTCCGAGATGTTCGTGCCGCCTTCAGGAATTGTTTTCGTATCGAGATCGTTGATCGATTCGGTTGCGGCCTCGTAATCGATCGTGAGCGGCGCCTGCAAAAAGGCCCGGCCGGCGAAAGCGATCAAGCCGACCCGATCGCCCTGTAATTCGTTCATCAAATCTTGGGTGGCGAGCTTGACCCGATCGAGGCGGTTCGGCTGCACATCGTTGGAGAGCATGCTGCGCGATGTGTCTACGGCGATGAGCAAATCGAGGCCTTTGCGTTTCACATCCTGGAAAGTGTAGCCCCAGCGCGGTTGGGCCAGGCTGACGATTGCGCAAGCAAGACCGAGCAATTGCAATCCGAACCGAAACACCCGTCGAAACCGATTCACGGTTCCGGCCAGTTGGGGCAGCAATCGCGCCGAAACAAACGCGCGCAAACGCTCGGCGCCGCGGATCTCCGCGCGGACGAACAAGAGCGCAAGAACCGGGAGCGCGAGCAATGTCCAAAACCATTCCGGCGTGCCAAAGCTCATAAGATGGACATCTTCCTCATGGCAGTTTCTTCCAGATCGTTTGCGACAACAAAATTTGCCCCAGCAACAAACCGCAGCCGCTCATAATGCAAAGCGGAAAAAGATCGCGGTACTGCTGGTATTTCTTCACCTTCACCGTCGATTTTTCCATCTTGTCGATGTCACCGTAAATTTGCTCGAGCGACTTGGTGTCGGTGGCGCGAAAGAATTGGCCCTCGGCAATCTTGGTCACTTCTCGGAGGCCGGCTTCGTTAAATTCCACCGGCTGGTTTTGATAGAGAATGTTGCCCAGCGCGTCGGTCAACGGACCTCTGGAGGTATACATCGGGGCCGGCGCAATTCCATTGATTCCAGCACCGATAGCGTAGAGATGAATTTTTAATGCCTTGACCGCTTCCGCCGCTGTGTTCGGTGAAATTTTGCCCGCGTTGTTTTCGCCATCAGTCAGCAAAACGATTGCGCGACTTTTTGAATGTTTGTCGTTCAAACGATTGGCTGCTGCCGCCATCGCCGATCCAATGGCCGTGCCGTCTTCCACGAGACCGATCCGGACACGTTCGAGATTTTGCAGCAGCCAATCATGATCCAGCGTCATCGGGCTTACGACGTAGGGCCGTCCGGCAAAGGCGATGATGCCGATGCGATCGTTCGGCCGGCCTTCGATAAATTTTCGCGTGACCTCTCGAATGGCATCCAAACGCGTTGCTTCGGTCCCGCCGATCGTGAAATCTTTCGTCAACATCGATCCGGAAACGTCGAGCACGAGCATAATGTCGATCCCGCTGGCTTCGACTTGCGTCAGGCTTTTGCCGAGTTGCGGGCGTGCCAGTCCCACAATGAACACAGCCAACGTGGCGAGGATTACCGCACGCAAAATTTTTCCCGCGCGACTGGTGCTTTCCTTGCCGATTGCGTGCAGAGCAGCTGTCGATGAAAAGGTGAGCGCCGCGGCCAGCCCGCGTTTCCCGCGCAAATATGCGAGCAACGGAATGGCCAACAACAATAAAAGCAGCCATGGACGGACAAACGTCAGCGCGGTGTCTGCCGGCCACCAGTCAAACAGTCGCAAGATGTCCTCCCTGTACAAAGCGGGTTGCTTCTTCCAACAGGAGCCGGCTGTCAGCCGATGTCGCCTCGTAACGCGCGAACTTGATCAGGTCGCATCGGTTCAAAAAATCTTCGAGCAAAGATTTCTCGTCTTCGGAAAACGGAGACGACTTGGCCAGCGCAGTAAGAAATTCGACAGACGTTTGTCGCGTGACCGGCAACGCATATTGCTCGGTCACGTAGCGTCGAAGAATATCAGATACGCGAATGCTAAACCGGTAGGGATTTATCCGCTCGATCTCGTGGCGGATCCGCTCGAGTTCTTCAAGTGCGATCTCGCGGGGTAATTTCGGTGGCTGCGGTTCTTTGTGTTTCCGCGCGAACAACCACGCGAGCCAGCCGAGGAGCGACAGCCCAACGAACGTTGCGACGAATACCAGCCACGGCGGAATCAATGAGTAATCAACCGGCGGCGCAATGTCGTGAAATTCTTCCACGAGCAAGATCGACATCGGTAAGATCGACATAAGTGACGCGAACATTTATTGGCATCAGCGAATCGCCAGGCGGCGCTCGCGCTGTTTGAAGAATGCGCGCAGCGCCGGCAAATAGTCTTCGCTCGTCCGCAACGCGATCGCGTCGATGTTGCTGCGACGAAGTGTGCGCGAAAGTTCGGCTGCTTGTTCGTCGGCCAGATCGCCAAAACGCGTCCGGGTGGCGCGATCGGAAGTATTGATTTCAATTTGTTCGCCAGTCTCGGCGTCTTCCAACGTGATAATGCCGATGTTCGGCAGCACCTTTTCGCGTTCGTCTTGAACATGGATGGCGATGAAATCGTGCCGGCGGCCGCTGACCGCAAGAGCGTGCGAAAAATCGGGTGCTTGAAAATCGGAAATGAAAAAGACCACCGCCCGGCGGGTGACGATCTTATTGAGATAATCGAGCGCCAGCGCTGGGTCGGTGCCGCGGCCTTTCGGCTGGAAGAACAAAATCTCTCGAATCAATCGCAAGGTATGCGAGCGGCCTTTTTTCGGCGGAATGAAAAGTTCGACCCGATCGGTGAAAAGAATCAGTCCGACCTTGTCGTTGTTTTTGATTGCGCTGAAAGCAAGAAGACAGGCGACTTCCGCGGCCAGCTCGCGCTTCGACTGGGCGGCGCTTCCAAAATTCCCCGACGCGCTAACATCGACAATCAACATCACGGTCAATTCACGCTCTTCCGTAAATTTTTTTACGAACGCGGTGCCGAGCCGTGCGGTTACGTTCCAATCGATCGAGCGAATTTCGTCCCCGGGTTGATATTCGCGGACATCTTCGAAATTCATCCCGCGCCCTTTGAAAACACTGTGGTAATCCCCCGCGAATGCGGTTTCGACGAGTCCCTTGGTTTTTATTTCAAGCGTGCGGATCTTCTTTAGAATTTCCGCCGTCCTTTGTTGCCCTTCTTCCATCATCAAAAGATTAAGGAACTGGAAGACCCGCAAAGATTCGCTCGATGATCGTCTCGCTCGTCACTGCTTCCGCTTCGGCTTCATAGCTAACAATGATGCGATGACGCAGAACATCGGGGCCGATGCTTTTGACGTCCTGCGGCGTGACGTAGCCGCGACCGTTCAGGAACGCGTGGGCGCGCGCGCCGAGCGCAAGATAAATCGTGGCACGCGGTGATGCGCCGTATCGAATCAGTCCCTCCAATCGCAAATTGTACGTCGCCGGTTCGCGCGTCGCCCAGACAACGTCGACAATGTAATCTTTCACGCGATCGTCGATGTAGATTTGATTAACGACGTCGCGGGCGGCGATGATCTGTTTCGGGTCGATGACGGCATTTACTTTCAAATCGGGCGCTGAGGTCGCCATCAAATCGAGGATCGTTCGCTCCTCGGTTTTTTGCGGATAACCGATGTTCAATTTGAACATGAAGCGATCGAGCTGCGCTTCCGGCAGTTGGTAAGTCCCTTCCTGTTCGATCGGGTTCTGGGTCGCGAGTACGAGGAACGGGTCGGAGAGCGGATAAGTTTGTTCGCCGATCGTGACTTGGCGCTCCTGCATCGCTTCGAGCAGCGCGCTCTGCACCTTCGCTGGCGCGCGATTGATTTCGTCGGCTAGGATCAAATTCGAAAAAATCGGGCCGAGCTTGGTTGTAAATTCGCCCGTGCGCGGATTGTAAATAAGCGTGCCGATTAAATCCGCTGGCAAAAGGTCGGGCGTAAATTGCAGTCGCTGAAATCCGGTTTGAATGCACGCCGCCATCGTTTTCACCGTGAGCGTCTTGGCCAAACCGGGGACGCCCTCGAGCAGGATATGTCCGTTGGCGAGTAGGCCGAGTATGAGCCGATCGACCAGATATTTCTGGCCGATAACGACATGCGCGACTTGTTCGCGCAGCGCCGGAATCCAACGGCCCAGCTCCTGCACATCCTGCGTGATTTCCTGCGTCGACTTCATATGAGGTGATGAGACAAATTTCGGAGCGACAATGTTCG
Source organism: Chthoniobacterales bacterium (assembly GCA_035936875.1). Classification (GTDB taxonomy): domain Bacteria; phylum Verrucomicrobiota; class Verrucomicrobiia; order Chthoniobacterales; family UBA10450; genus DASYVQ01. The sequence goes on along the minus strand of DASYVQ010000036.1, from coordinate 1,503 downwards.
ATCAAACTGGCATAAGGACAAGCTGCTGTTCGACAACTATTTCGCGCGCGTCTCGTTGCGTGCGCGCGCGGCCAGGATGATCGGCAATCCGTCGTAAGGTTGCGCTTCGCGAAGTCGCGTTTCCAAATAACGCCTGTACTGATCGGTCAACGACCGCGGATCGTTCACAAATAGCACAAAATCCGGCGGTTGCACTTGTCGATCTTCCGTTCCTGCGCCTTGGGCAGCGTAAAATAGTTTTAACCTCCGGCCTTTCCTCATCGGCGGCGGATTGGCGGCAAATGCGGCTCGCAGCAAGCGATTAAGAATCCCGGTGCCGATCCGGGCCTCGCTGGCACGCTGAATTCTTGCGATGAGGCCAAACAGCTTGTCGACGTTTTCGCCCGTCCGCGCAGAAGCGACCAAGACGGGCGCGTAGTCGAGAAAAAAGAGTCGCGCGCGCGTTTCATCGACAAGTTCTTTGATCGCCTGCCTTTCGCCGCGTTTCGGTTTGATCAAGTCCCATTTGTTCAAAACAACCAGCGCAGCTTTGCGCGCCTCTTGAATCAGGCCCGCGATCCGTTTGTCTTGAGCGGTGACGCCGCTCGTAACATCGACAATCAGCACACAAAGGTCGGCGCGCCGAATGCTGCGCTCCGCCCGCATGACGCTGAAGACTTCGACTGACGTGGAATGCTTGCCGCGCCGTCGCATTCCGGCAGTGTCGATGAAGAGAAACTGCTGCTCATCGCGTTCGTACGAGATATCGATGGCATCGCGCGTTGTCCCGGGCAATTCGCTCACGATCGCGCGCTCGCTTTGCATGATTGAATTGATCAACGAAGATTTTCCGACATTGGGACGGCCGATAACCGCTATTGCGATCCGATCTTTGGTCCGAGCCGGACGGGCATTTGATATTAGAGGTTTGATCTCAGCGGTTTTGCTGGGCGAGGGGAGTATCCGGTCGATGGTCTCGAGCAGTTCGGAAATGCCGCGATTGTGCTCGGCGCTGATCGAGAGACTTGTGGAGAAGCCTAACGAGTCGAAATCAATCGCAAGATTTTCGTGCTTCTCGGTGTCGATCTTGTTGATGACAAGCACGACCGGCTTTTGTGATCTTCGCAGCATTCGCGCAAGTTCCTCGTCAATTGGCGAGAGACCGTCTTTTGCGTCGACGACGAACAGGAGAAGGTCGCTTCCGCGCAGCGCTTCGTCTGCGGCGCGCCGCACTTGCAACGTCAATTGCGATTCGCCTGCCCCGAAAACGCCGCCGGTGTCCCAGATTGTGAAAGGGTGCGCCCCTCGTGTGCAAATTGACGAAATCCGATCGCGGGTAATACCCGGTTGGTCGTGAACAATCGCGATCTTGCGGCCGATCAATCTGTTGAAGAGCGCGGACTTTCCCACATTCGGCCGGCCAACGATCGCGACGTTCGGCATTTCATTTTGTCCGTTCATCGCGCTGGGAAATGAAGGTTAGTCCCGTTTCGCGTGCGCATGACCTTCGGCTTGCAATTGACG
>DASYVQ010000035.1:0-6851 GCA_035936875.1 Chthoniobacterales bacterium | reverse complement strand
CGACCAACATGAGAACGTTGGTTGGAAGATGCCGATGTTGGTCGGCGTAATCGGCCAGAATTTTCTTTAAGTGGACCGCATCCGGTTGCAATGAGCCGATCAACCGAAGATCGAACGCGCTTTGCTGCGCAAAGAAATCTTTGAGTTTTCGCGGCGGATGCACCTGGGGCAGCCAATTCTGCCCGCACTGTTTCGCAGCTTCGATCGCGATCTGCTGCCACTTCGCTTGTTTTTGTTCGGCCTCTTTTGCGTCAAGATCGACAATTGTCCGTTCGGAAATGAGAGAAAAAATTTCCGACGCGCCGATCTCGACCGCTTTCTGCACGATCAGCTCCATGTTTTTTCCTTTTGGAATCGCCTGAGCCAGAGCGATCCGGCAACGCAACGGCGGCGTCTCGGTCTCGTGCAACTTCCGCAGCCGGATTTCGTCGCGGCCAAGATCGACAATCTCCGCCGTGACCTCGCGGCCGCGGCCGTTAAAGACGACCGCGCGCTCACCGCGTTTCATCCGCAGAACATCTCGAGCATGATGCGCTTCCGAGCCGCTCAACACAAGCGCACCAGGATTCCAATTTTCCGGTGAGACGTAAAAGCGGTGCATAAAAAAGTTAACCGCGGATTACGCGGATGAAGACGGATGAAGACGGATGAAGAAAGAATCTGAATTAGGAAAAAAGGAAAGCAGGAGGAGACACAAAGAAAGCAGAGAATTGGGTTTTCTCTCGTCTTTGATTTTTCTTCTTCCTGTTTTCCTGCGTTCCTGATTCCAAATCTGCGTTATCCGCGAAATCCGCGGTTCTTGTTTACCTGAAGAATTCTTTCGCGCGCTCGAAAAAACTTTTGCGCAGCGGCGTGTTTTCTTCGCCGCATAGATTGGCAAATTCTTCGAGCTTTGCGCGCTGCTCGGCGTTCAACCGCGTCGGGACTTCGACAATTACGCGGACGAGCAGATCTCCGTGCTCGCGTCCGTTGACGTGGACAATTCCTTTGCCGCGCAACTTGAACATCTGGCCACTTTGTGTTCCAGCCGGCACTTTGAGGTTGGCCTTGCCTTCGAGCGTCGGCACCGGCACTTCGCCGCCGAGCGCAGCGAGCGAGAATGCCACTGGCACCTCGCAATAAAGATTGTCTTCCTCGCGCTGGAAAATTTCGTGCTCCTTGATGTGGACCACAACGTAAAGATCGCCTTGCGGGCCGCCGCGAATGCCGGCTTCGCCGTTGCGCGGCGAACGCAGCCGCGAGCCGTCGGAAATTCCGGCAGGAATTTTTAACTTGATACGGTTTGGCTTTTCCACGCGCCCTTCGCCGTCGCATTCGCGACACGGCTTCTCAACGATGTGACCAACGCCGCGGCAACGCGGACAAGTTTGCGAGACCTGAAAAAATCCGCGCGAGCTGATGACCTGGCCACGGCCGCCGCAGGCCGGACAATTGATCGTGCGCGATCCGGGTTCGGCGCCGGTGCCCTGACATTTGTCGCAGGCATCGAGTTTGCGGACTTCAATTTCCTTTTCCGCCCCAAACGCTGCTTCCTCGAGCGTGATTTGCATGTCGTAGCGCAAGTCCGCGCCACGTTGTCGATCTTCGCCGCGCCCGCCGGCGCCGCCGAAAAATGTCTCGAAAATTCCGCCGACCGCTCCGCCACCTCCGCCGAAGACTTCTCGAAAGATGTCGAAGGGATCGTGAAATCCTCCGCGAAACCCGCCACCCTGGGCAAAAGCCGCGTGCCCGAAACGGTCGTAGGCCGCGCGCTTGTCCGCGTCCATCAACACGTCGTAGGCTTCGCCGAGCTCCTTGAATTTCTCCTCCGCGTGCGCATCGTCCGGATTTTTGTCCGGATGAAATTTCACCGCGAGCTTGCGATAAGCGCGTTTGACCTCATCCCCGGAGGCACTTCGCTCGATCTCCAGAACTTCGTAGTAATCGCGCTTCTTAGTGGCCATTTCAAAAAAGTGATAAGTGACAGGTGACTAGTGACAAGAGCAAGCAAGCGCCCTGCCGGGTTTACTGATCACTTGTCACGTCCCCGCCGGCCCGGATGAAACGACGACGCTGGAAGGCCGGAGCAATCGGTCTTTGAAACGATAACCGCGGCGAGTCTGGCGAATGACCGCGCCCTCCGGAGATTCATTGCTCGGCTCACGAGCAATCGCTTCGTGCAGGTTCGGATCGAATTTTTGTCCAACTGCTTCAATCGGCTGCAATCCATTTTCGGCGAGGAAGTCTTTCAGTTGCTTGAGCACGAGACTCATCCCGGAAAAAATCGGCGACTTCTCGCTTTCGCCACGCGCCGCCTCCAAGCCGAGCTCGAAATGATCGACAATCGCGACCAATCGCTCGAGGAAATCCTTGTTGGCGTATTTGATCGCGTCTTCTTTTTCTCGGGCGCAACGCTTTTTGTAATTTTCAAAGTCGGCCTGACTGCGCATGGCAAGGTCGCGGAACCGGTCCAGATCGGCCTGTAAGCCGGCCATTGGATCTTCGTCGCTCTGGTCGGCCGGCGCGGCCGCCGAAGATGTCGATCTTTCTTTTATATCGGCAGATTTATTCGTGTCTTCTGTTACTGGAAATTTTTTCATGTTTTGCGGATAGCAATCAAAGTGATGTCGTCGTTTTGTGGCTGCGAACCGACAAAGGTTCGCAAGTCGTCGATCAATCGTGTCACAATTGCCTGCGCGCCACTTTGGGCGCTGGCCCGAACCGATTCCATCGTGCGTTCGATGCCGAATTCGTCTCCGCCGCTATCGAGCGCTTCGGTTACTCCATCGGTATAAAGGAGGAGACAATCATCGCGCTCGAGAGGAACGACAACGTCGGTAGTTAACCTGTCGAAGACGCTGCCACTGTCAATTCCAACGACCATACCGGGCGTCTTTAACGGCGTGATGGTTTGAGACGCGCGTTTGTAGAGCAAAGGCGCATCGTGTCCGGCGCGGGAAAGGGTCACGGCATTGTGGACGTGATCGAGGATCACGTAAGCCATGCTGATAAACATGTCTTCCTTGATATCCGGATACAATTGACGGTTCACCTTTTGTAGAACATCGGCCGGCGATGGGTTCTGCGCCGCCTGGCTGCGCAAAACGCTGCGGCAAATCGCCATGATGAGTGAGGCCGGGACGCCTTTGCCGGAAACATCGGCGATCGCGACGCCGAGCCGTTCCTCGTCCACTTTGATGTAATCGAAATAATCCCCGCTCACCTGGCGCGCGGGTACATTGATTCCGCTGATCTCGAAGCCGTTGATCGACGGCGGTTCAGCCGGCAACAAAACGCGCTGAATATCGCGCGCAATCTCGAGGTCGTGATCGAGCCGCTTCTTTTCGTTCGCTACGGAATAAATGATGGCGTTGTAAAGCGCGAATGCGGATTGCTCGGCGATCGATTTGAAAACGACGAAATCGCTTTGCGAAAATGGCGCGCTCATCGAGCTGTTGGCGATCGCGAGCACGCCCATGTTTTGCTTGCCGTAAAGTAACGAGCTCACCATCACCGAGGTGGCCCCGAGAGAACTACCGCGCAATTTCGCCAGCTCCGGCGCTGTCGAGAGATCGTTTAAACAAATCGGCTGACCGGTTTGCCAAACACCGCCAATCACTCCCTCGCCCATGCCGACGGAATGAAGACGAAGATAACTTTCGAGCGCGACCGGCGTGGCCGCGGCTTGTTGCAAAATATGCGGCGGAACATCGACCAACGGCGGGCACCCTTTGGAAATGAATGCCGGCGCCAGTTTCGTGCCGGTGCGATCGGCCATGTAAAGCGCGCAGCCCTGCGCATCGAGGATGCGCGTGGCGCCTTCGACAATCAAACGATGCAGATCGTTCGGCCGTATTGTTTCGGTGAATGCTTCGCCGAGCCCATGCAAAAAATCGAAGACGAGAGTCTCCTCGACCTGGATCTCTTCTTTCGAACGCTCCAATTGCCGGATGCGGACTGCCTGGCGCCACGCGGTGTAAACCCAGCCGGCCAGCGCCGCCATAAGCAAGGCAAAGAGAAAAATTGGCCACATGAACGGTCGGCCAGTTTACTTCGCTGCGGTCTGATGGAGGTCTTGCTTTAAGTAATCGAGAACGTCTTTGAATCGGGAAAAATTCTCCGGCGCGCATTTACAAAGGGCCTCATGCGCCTCCAGCATGGTTTCAGCCTGCTCCTTCTTCCCCGCTTCCTCCGAGCCGCTGTCCACGCTCTCTTTGATTTCTTCGAATTCGGGTCCGGTCGCTCCGTTGGAGTGAATGCTAAAAATCTGATCAAGTCCCAGGCCGTGGAGCAGCTCGCGGCTGCGAGTTCCACAATGCACCACGTGGAGATGGCCCTGGCCCAGTTCCTTCAAGCGTAAGGCCATGCCGGCCATCGTTCCCATGAAAGTGGAATCCATCATGGCGCAGTTTTCCAAATCGATAATAAACTCGCGATACCCGCGATTGACCATTTCCCGGGCAAACTCCTTCAGGCTCCCGCTATTCAGGAAATTCCCTTTCCCTTCCACTTTCACCCAAACGACGGGACCGTTTACCCCTACTTGGATTGAAGACTGCACAGCTGAGTTAATAAAGATACAAGATCGACATCCACACTGTCAAACTGCCAACGTTTGGTAGGGACGCCGCGCTGCGGCGTCCAGGACAGCGCGGCGCGCTGTCCCTACCTCTGTCACGCGCCGTTTTTAATCCCACGAGTAGGAGTGGTTCTCCGCCACGATTTTGCCGTTCTCGATCAACAGACAGCGCCAGGCAATCACGCGCCCGTCGTCGAAATAATCGTCGCCCACCACTTTGAACTCGGTTTTGCGGGCACCGTGGACGTTCGGATACGAAATCCCCTGGGCTTGGACGTGGGCGTGCAATTTTTCCTGACGATACTCCAGGCGCACCGTCACATCCGCCGGCCGTTTGACTCGCCAAAAGAAATCGAAATAATTTCCGAACCGTTCGCGCCGGTCCAGCTTCGTCACCGCGCCGAAGAGACGATAGCGCCGTTCGAACGTGATCGACGCATCCTGCACCGTCGTTGATTTACTCGAAGGCGCTGTGCTTGAAAGTTTTCCTCCTTTTCCCGTGGTTTGCGCCGCCTGTTCGCCGCCGGCGCTTTGGCCAGGTGCGTTCTCGCTCAGGAAATAAAGTTTCGTTTTGCGAAACTGAAAAGCGTCGTCCAGCGCAATCGGCAGCGGGGCGACTCTCGCCAGTAACTTCGGTTCTTCAGAAGTTCGGGCAAGGAGATCTGTCGCGAGAAGTAGAGCAAATAATACGGCGACGAAACGCATCGACTTATAGAAACGGCTTGAAACCATTATGTCAACGCGCTCGCTGTAGCCGTCGCCCTGTGCGATATCATCTCTACCGAGTCGCGCTTCGCACAGCGAGGCGGCTACAACATTTGGTTCGCCATCAATCCGCACGTAAATTTTTGTGATCGAAGTTCGTTATGAGCGCGGCGCTTATTTGCCGCGCACGACTTGTGGCTCGACCCCTGGGACGCGAAACATTTCGCTTTCGCAGCAGGCTCCAGCAGATGTCGATCTTACGACGAAACCGGGCGCTTCGCGTCCTCCTCTCCCTCAGGGGGAGGATTGAGGTGAGGGTGTAACGCCTTCGCTTGTTTCAGCCCCTTCCTTGCGCTCGCGTTTTTGTTTTTTCTTTTCTTCCTTCGTTAACTTTTCAGCGGGCGACGCCAAAGGAGCGGTCGCACCGCGCGACGGCGGCGAAGATGTCGATGCTGGCGTGGACGTTGGGGAAGCCGGTGAAGTCACCGGCACGGTTTGGCGAGGTTGAAATTTTTGTGCCTGCGATTCAGCACCGCGCAGCCGCTTCCGCTCGCTCAATTTCTCTTCACTTTGGTTTTGCGACGCGCTGGCCGACGGTGAAGGCGTGGGGATCGCTCGCGGCGCCATGGTCTGTTCTTCGCGTGCCGCGGGTTTGTCTCTCGATTGCAACGGCGGCGTTGAGGAAACCGTGGATGTCGAACTTGGTGACGATACCGGTGACGCCATCGGAGAAGCCGAAGATGTCGATGTTGGAACCGTCGTTGCGCGCCGCGGCGTTACGCTCGGCGTAAGTAATCGACTCTGTCTCGGCGAGACCGATGGCGAAGTTGTCGGCGACGAGGTCGCATTTGGAGTAGCGGTTGACGCTGGAGTTGCAGTCGGCGTCATCGCCAACCCAGGAGTTTCCGTCGATCGAGCCGGCGCGCGCGGCTGCTCCGCCGCCTTCGGCAACGGCGTTACCGACGCCGACTCTGTTGGCGCAAGGGCGGCTGGCGCAGTTGAAGATGTCGATGTTGCCGGAGCCGCGGTCGTTTCAGCGGCTGGCGCAGATTCTGGTTTTACAAATTTTTTCGACGGCGCATCGGTAGGCGTTTTAACTTCCGATTTCATTTTGGCGCGTGCTCTCTCCGCCTCCTGGTGATTGGTGATTGCCGCCCAACCAAGATCGACGGCGGCTTGCGCAATCGTCTCTTTCACAGTTGCCGGACGCTCAGCGCGCTGCGGCGCCGAAAACACGGGCGCAGCAACGACGACGACTTCTCCCCTCACTATTGACCGCGGCCCTTCAGCGCCAAAATCGACAGTGGTCTCGCGCTGAAGACGCAATCGTTGAATTGGTTCACGGCTATGCGATCGCACTTCGTCGTAATCCGGACCTTGGTTGATGATAGTTGTGTTGCTGTAAGTGATGTTGGTGACGTTGGTGGTTTGGTTGATGATGGTCAGGTTGCGTTCGCGTGGCACCACCGTGGTTTCGATTCGTTGCGCGCCAAATTCGTTCACTGGGACAAACGCATATTGGTCGGGGCCGATGTCGTAGTAATTGTCGGACCAGGTATGAATGCCGGTGCGCCGATCGAAACGCGCT
>DASYVQ010000034.1:0-4945 GCA_035936875.1 Chthoniobacterales bacterium | reverse complement strand
CTGCGATTTATGAAATCTGCGTCGTTAGCGAGCCGCTCCGAAAATTGATCATGCAAAAGCGGGACGGCGGCGAGCTCAAGCAATGCGCGATTTCGGAAGGAATGGTGACTTTGCGACAGGATGGCTGGCGCCGGGTTGAGCAGGGGAAAACGACCATCGAAGAAGTTGTTCGGGTCACGCAAACTGACGAAGTGATGGCGGAGACGACTGAAGAAGCCGAGCCGGTCGCGAAGCGCTAATCAGCGGGAAGATCGACAATCACGCGCGCGGGGCATATTCAGAGATTCTTCCTAGCACGGATCCTCGACCGCGCATTCGCGCGAGTCGATATCGCGTCGCTTGTTTTTTTTCGAATTGCATTTGGTTTTCTCATGGTTTGGGAGGTGTGGCTGCACTTCTCCTACCATCGGATCGCGCACTACTGGCTCGAGCCACGATTCTTGTTCAAATACTACGGATTCTCCTGGGTTCATCCGTGGCCCGGTAATGGGCTGTATGTTCATTGGGCCGTTCTCGGGGTCCTCGCATTGTTTATTGCGGCCGGTTTTCTTTATCGCCTGAGCGCCGCGCTGTTTTTTCTCGGCTACACGTACACCTTTCTGCTCGATGAATCGCGGTGGCTCAATCACACCTACCTCATCTGTCTTTTCAGTTTCTTGTTGATCTTCGTTTCGGCGAACCGCGCACTCTCAATTGATGCCTGGTTAAACCCGAAGTTGCGATCGCAAACGACAACCGCGTGGTCGCTTTGGTTGCTGCGCGCGCAAATGGGCGTTGTTTATTTTTTTTCCGGTGTAGCAAAAATTTCGCCCGACTGGCTTCGCGGCGAACCGCTGCGGACCTGGCTGGCCGACACAACCAATTTCCCAATTATCGGCCGGATTCTCCGAGAGGAGTGGGCGGCATATTCTTTAAGTTACGCTGCACTCTTACTCGATTTGTGTGTCGTTCCGCTTCTTCTCTGGCGTCGCACACGAGTGGCAGCGTTCTGTGCCGCGGTGGTTTTTCATCTTCTCAATGCTCGCATTTTTTACATTGGCATTTTTCCCTGGCTGGCAATTGCGGCCACCACCCTTTTTCTCTCGCCGAGCTGGCCACGGCGCCTTGTTTCCATCTTTCGAACCGGAAGGGAGTCTTCGTTTGTAAGCGATGGAACGCCTGCTTCGCGCCGAAGCCAGCCGGTGGTGCTGACGCTCGCAGTCATTTATATTGCGGTTCAGCTATTAGCTCCGCTGCGCCCTTTCCTTTATCGCGGTGGCATTGAATGGATCTGCGCCGAACACCGCTTCTGTTGGCGAATGATGTTGCTGGATCAGTGGGTGCGCGCCAATTTTTACGTGACGGATCCGAATTCCGGCGAGACGTTCCAAGTAATTCCGGGCGATTACCTCGACCGCTGGCAGGTGCAAAGGATGAGATGGCGGCCAGACATGCTCGTTCAGTTTGCACATTATCTCGCGAAAGTAATGCCGCGGTCCGGCCCAAAACCGCTCAGGGTCGAAGCGCGGGTGCTCGTTTCCTTGAATGGGCGCAAGCCGCAGCTTTTTGTGGATCAAAATGTCGATCTTGCAGCTGAAGAGCGTACTTTGGGACGCCCGCGATGGCTCTTAGAGGTACGCGAACCGCTGCCACCTCGCGGACAGAGATTCACCGCGTATTCTGTTGAGAATAGTCTCGACGAGAACTGATGCTAACCAGGGATTACGAAAAAAAACTCAGCAGACAGACGCGTCCGCGACACTCGTTGACTCTCAGCTTGGTTAGAACCCGAAGGTAAGGCCGCCGCGCACCATGCCGAAGTTGTTGTCCACCCCGTCAACAACGTTCCAGGTGAAGTCGCTCATCACGCCGATGTGACGAGTGATGCGAATTTCGAGGCCGCCGCCAAACTGCGCAATTGCTCTGACATCGTCTTCATTGACCACGTGATCGGAGAAACCTTCCAGCGGCTCGTTTTCGTCGCCCCTCTCTTGAAAGAAGTGATCGGTATGAGAACCACCGCCCACAATGCCAGCGCCCGCGAAGACATAGGGAGCGAAGCGCGAGCAACCGATCGGGTAACGCAGGGTCAACGTGGCCAGGCCGGCACCAACGGTATTCTCAGAGCCGAGAACAAAACCTTCGAGACCGAAGCCAACGTAACGATTCCAAAAGTATTTGATGTCAGCGCCGCCGCCCCCGGCCGCATCCCCGTTGAGGAATCGATCTTTGCTCGTGGGACCAACATCAATAAGCGGGCTGGCCGGGTCAGGAAATCCCCGGTCGTTTCTTTCGAAAGCGTCGTCGTTCAACGTCTCGTAATTGCCGGTATTGGCCGGAAAGGCAAAGGCGCCCCAGATCGATACGTCCCACTCGTGATCTCGGTACCAATCGCACAGCGGCGGAGCCGGCTGAATTACTTCTTTGTCTTTGCCTGAAAATCGCTCCGGCCCGGCATAGATCGCGCAAACAAGAGCGGCTGCGACGCAAAATGTTAAGCCGAGTTGTTTCATGACAAGCGCTGTATACACACACGGCGACATCCGGTCAACGCGCAATGCCGCACTACCATCGAAGAAGTCGTGCGCGGTTACGCAAACTGACGAAGTGATGGCGGAAACGACCGAAGAAGCCGAGCCGGTCGCGAGGCGCTAATCAGTTCCGCGCAGTTCGCGAATTATTTCACGGTGTCATCCCGAGTGGAACGAGGGATCTCACAATCGAAGCGTGGATGATTAACACCGCGCTTTAGCGCGGTGTGGGACCCGTGATCGGCTATGGAAACCGTTTAAACGGTTTTTGCACTCGTCGTGGCGCACACACACCGGGCTCAAGCCCGGTGTTAATGAGATGTCGAGTTTCCGCGGAGTTCGCGGATCGCTTCGCGGTAATCTTGCGTGTGAAAGATGGACGTGCCGGCGACGAGGACGTTGGCGCCGTTTTGGATCGCTAATCGCGCGGTGTCGGGATTGATGCCGCCGTCCACTTCGATGTCGATCTTGCGCTCGCGAGATTTATTCCATTCGGCGGCACGTTTCACTTTTGCCATTTGATCGGCGCGGAACGGTTGGCCGCCGAAACCGGGGTGGACAGTCATGACCAGCAGCATGTCGATCTTGTCGAGAAAAGGTTCGAGCAATTCAAAAGATGTGGCCGGATTTAAAGTCAATCCGACGCGGCAACCGGCATCCCGAATTTGCTGCAACGTTTTTCCAACATCGTGTTTCGCTTCCGGCTCCACGTGAACGGTGATTGAGTTGGCGCCGGCTTTGACAAAACGCGGCACGTAATGATCGGCGTGCTCGATCATGAGATGCACATCCAGCGGTAACTTGGTTTGTTTGCGGACAAGATCGACAATCGCCGGGCCAAAGGAAATATTGTCGACGAAATGACCGTCCATGATGTCGCAATGGATCCAATCCGCGCCAGCTTGTTCGACGCGACGGACTTCATCAGCCAGGCGTGAAAAGTCTGCGGCCAGAATGGAAGGGGCGACGATGATCTTCTGCATTGCAGCAAACGTTCAACGTCTGACGTTGATTCGCAATCTCCCGATTGCTCTCCGCTTCCCGAGCGGCTATGCAGTCCATCCGGCGGCTTCCCAGCACGCCGTATTCAACACTCAATTCAGAGGTTTGAGCTCGAGCATTGGGATTTGGGGTTTCGGCGCAGCCGCTCTATATATATTAAGAGCTTGACGGGGCGAGCGGCTGTTTCATGTTACCGCGTTTCAGCCGGTTAGAATCGCGCGAGGCGCACGGTTTGCTGCGAAGAAGCGTTTCCGAGCGGACTGGAAAGATAAATTCATGTTTAACGGACTTTTCGGCTTTCTTTCGAGCGATATCGGGATTGATCTCGGCACGTCGAACACTCTTGTCTACGTAAAGGATCAGGGGATCGTCCTGCGCGAGCCATCGGTCGTGGCAGTGCAAGCGGGCACGAACAAGGTGCTGGCGGTGGGCGACGAAGCAAAGCGCATGCTTGGCCGCACGCCGTCGAACATCGTGGCGGTGCGTCCCTTGAAAGATGGCGTGATTTCCGACTTCGAGGTGACCGAAGCGATGCTGCGGCATTTCATTTCCAAAGTGCACAGTCGCCGAGTGCGCGCGAGGCCGCGTGTAGTGATCGCGGTTCCATCCGGGATTACCGAAGTGGAAAAGCGCGCGGTTCGCGAATCAGCCGCGCACGCGGGCGCGCGTGAAGTTTATTTGATCGAAGAACCGATGGCGGCAGCGATCGGCGTGGGGTTGCCGGTGCAGGATCCGGCGGGCAACATGATCATCGACATTGGCGGTGGCACAACCGAAGTCGCGCTGATTTCGCTTTCGGGAATTGTTTTCAGCCGCAGCGTGCGCGTCGCGGGCGACGAGCTCGATGAGGCGATCGTGCAATACATGAAGCGCGCTTACAATTTAATGGTGGGCGAGCGGACCGCGGAAGAAATCAAAATCAAGATCGGTTCGGCTTATCCGAGCGATAAAGAAACGAGCGTGGAAGTAAAAGGACGCGACCTGGTGGCGGGGTTGCCGAAGACGCTGATGATCACTTCGCAGGAAGTGCGGGAAGCGTTGCTCGAGCCAATTTCGACGATTGTCGATTCAGTGCGTATTACGCTGGAGCGTTGTCCGCCGGAACTTTCGGCCGACCTGGTCGATCGCGGACTGGTCTTAGCAGGCGGCGGCGCGTTGTTGCGCGGTTTCGATAAACTTTTGAGCGAAGAGACCGGTTTGCCTGTCCATGTTGCGGAAGATCCGCTGAGTGCTGTAGCGGAGGGAACAGGCAAATGCCTTAATGAACTTAAATTTTTGCGTCAAGTGGCCTCGGCAGATCGCCAGTGGCGCTAACCATTTTGAATTTTCGGTCCGAGCCGGACTGGCAATGGATTTTGGATCAACGGAAGTTCCGGATCTAAGATCGACAATCGACTTTCGGCCGCCGCGATGAGCCGCACGAGCATCATCGT
>DASYVQ010000033.1:0-27732 GCA_035936875.1 Chthoniobacterales bacterium | reverse complement strand
GAGGTTGAAGACGTTACCGTCGGCAGGATCGGCATCGACGGTCTGCGACGAGCGGTATCTCCGGATTTTTCCGAAGCGTTCGAGATCGCGCTCCCAACTTGCGGCATCAGTCCAAAAAGTGACGTCGAATTGTTCGGCCAGCGCTGGAGCAATGCGTGCGGTAAATCCAGCCACGTCCGTTTTGGCCGGCGGCAATGGCGAGAACCAATTCAAGCGCATAGGCAATGCGGTTGCGCGAGGCACGGAGCGAGAGCAAGCATGGTTTGAGATTGCCTTGAAACTGGTTCCTATTTTAACTGCAAGAGCGGCTTACGGGAAGTTGTATAACCCACAGCCATTTGTCTCGTGGAATTTCCGGCCGGAGAGATGTCGATCTTACCTTAACGATTGGTGATGAGCTTTACTGTGGTGACAGTGATTGCAATTTCAGCGGGAATCGGTCTGCTCGCTTACTCTCTGCTGTGGCGCAGACGGCAAGCCCAATTCATTCGGCAGTTGCTATCTAACGCCCGCCCCTCGCGTGATCGGCGAGTGATTGCTTCGCTTTCGACTTTGCCGGATCGGATTTACAATCTCGAGCCGATGCTTCGTTGCCTGTTGAAACAAACGAGGCCGCCGGATGAAATTGTCCTGGCCGTTCCCGAGTTCTCGATTCGCCTGCAAAAGGAGTACGTTGTCCCCGACTATCTCGAAAAAATTCCGCATCTCCGCATTTTGCGCTGCAAAACGGACTGGGGGCCGGCGACGAAATTCATTCCAGTTGTTCAAGAAGAACTGGCTGCCGGCCGCGGCGACAGTTTGATCATGGTCGTGGATGACGATCGAATTTATCCGCGAGATGCGCTCGAGATCTACCTGCACTACCACGAAGAGATTCCCGCCGCCGCGCTTTGTTTTCGAGGCGCACCGATGCCGGACAACTTTAACTGGTTTCTGCCGAAACTTTTTCGCGCAAACCGTATTCGAGAGCCGAAACGCGTGGCCGTGATCACGGGTTGCGGGAGCTATTTTATTCAACCGCGTTTCTTCGACTCTGCCCTTTGGGATTATTCCAGTGCGCCACGAGGCGCGTTTTATATGGACGACATCTGGATCAGCGGCTGTCTGGATCGGCGCGGCGTCGAAAAATATGTCGTGCCGGCATCCGCGATGATGCGAACGGTCCGGCAACAGTCGGGCACCATGACCCTGCACCGTGTGCCGAGAGGCCGCATGCGCAATAATAACGAGACGATCGAGTTTTTCCACGATACATGGAACGTCTTCTCTTCCCGTTGAGATGATTTATCTCGACGCCACAAGTTCCTGCCGCTCCGTTCAAAATACCGGCATGCAGCGGATGACGCGCAAGATTTTTGCGGAGCTTTCGCGCAGGACCGAGGTCACTCCGATTTGTTGGAACCAGATCGGTAGATGTTACCAAACGCTTGGCCCAACCGAATGGAAACTGCTCACGCGGCCTTTCGATGTTCGATCGGGAGCGACGGCGCGGCCCGAATCGCGCGGTCAAAATCCGGTGGCGGAACTTGCACGACTGGTCTCCCGTCCGCGCGTTCAATTTGGCGCGCTCACGGCCGAAGATATTTTTCTGGCGCCGGATATCTTTCACGATTCGCGCCGGCGCTTCCTGCCGGATTGGCTTAGCCGGACGAATGCGCGGACCGCGGCGATTTTTCATGATGCGACGATCTTGCGCCTGACATCGGTTTACCAGGGTCGCCGTCGCCGCCAGCGCTACCGGACTTATACCGAGGCCCTTTCTCGGTTTGACGCTGTCATTTGCATTTCTCAGGAATCGCGCGGCGATTTGGAAGAGTTTTGGAAAAAGTTCGGATGCAAGCCGACCGCGACGTTCGTCGAGCTTTGGCCAATGGAGTTCGATGCCATCCGGCCTGCAACCGAAAGCAATCAATCGACAAATCTAGTCGTTTACGTCAGCTCGCTGGAGTCGCGGAAGAATCATCTTCTGCTTTTGCGGGCGGCGGAGAGATTATGGAAGGAAGGTTTATCTTTCGAACTGCATTTGATCGGACGCACCACTGGTTTGTCCGGGCGCCGGGTGGTCAGGCAAGTGCACGAAATGCAGAACCGGGGATATGCGGTGCGTTGGCTGCGACACGTCGATGACGCAACTTTGTTGAAGGCTTATCGCGATTGTCGTTTCACTGTTTATCCTTCTTTGATGGAAGGATTCGGCCTGCCCATCGCAGAAAGTCTCTGGCACGGGAAGCCGTGTGTATGCGGCGGAAATGGGGCACTGGGCGAGATTGCGCAAGGCGGTGGCTGCCTTATTGTCGATCAAACAAGCGAAGAAGCGTTCGCTGGCGGGATGAAAAAGCTGCTGACAGATCAAGAAACTTATCGCCGATTACGCGATGAAGCGCGCGCGCGGACCTTTCGCACGTGGAAAGATTACATCGACAACTTGCTGACGCATTTGCGCTCGGTCAGCCGGGAAAGTCTATGGCAGTGGGTGCGTCAAACTGAAATTCGCGGCGGCCGCGCGAATGGCTGCTAACAATGCGCCCGTCCTTCATCTCGTCGACCCAATGTCGTTCCAGTCCTTGATTCAGTTATGAACGAGCGAGCGAGGTTCGCGTGGCTAATCGCAGCAATGGCGCTCTTGATCGGCTGTGTGATCAGGGCTGTCGTCCGAAATTCCGAAAGGCTTGTTGAGCCGAGCAACTTGTTTCTCGCCGCGTCAACTTAACGTAAACGTGACGGCGGTTCGGGTGGCCGTGGTTTGCAAAATGGCGTTGAGCTGCTATTTGGGCGAGGCGGGGCGCGCTATTCTGCGCTTGCATCGCCACTCCAAGGCGCGACACAATTGTCACAAAGAAGGGAGGCGTTCCGCGCCTTCGAAATTGACGAGGTAGTCAATAATGAAAAGATTCGTCCCAGTCGTTTGCCTGTCGATCTTGGCAATGATGGCGGCGAAAGCTCGGGACCCGGCAAGAGTAGATCCCACACACTACAAGGTGATCCTGAACAACAAGGGGCGATACTTGGGACGTTTTCTCGCGCTGAAATGATCTATCTCGATGTAACGAGTTCCTGCAAATCCGAGCAAAACACCGGCATGCAGCGAATGACGCGGAGGATTTTTGCCGAACTGGAACAGCGCGTCGAGGTGACGCCGATTTGTTGGAATCGGGCCGGCAATGTTTATCAACTCCTCGGTGTGACAGAACGCAAGCTGCTCACGCGGCCATTTGAAATTCGTTCGCGCGCAGTCGCGCGACCAGAACTGCGCGGCCAGAATCCGGTCGCCGAGTTTTTGCGCTTGATGGCTCTCCCGCGCTTCGCCATCGCGAATGAATTGACGAGCAACGACGTCTTTCTTGTTCCGGACGTTTTCCACGACGTCCGGCGCAAATTCCTCCCGACTGTGCTGCCCCGGACGCCGGCGCGCACAGTCGCGATTTTTCTCGATGCGACGTCGCTGCGATTACCCTGGCTTTACGCTAATCGCGGGCCGCGCTATCGTGCCTACATCGAATCACTGGCCCAGTGTGATCTTGTGATTTGCATCTCGGAAGAGGCGCACAACGATTTGCGCGATTTCTGGAAACGCTTCGGGTGCACGCCAACCGCTACGTGTGTCGAACCTTTGTCGGGAGAATTTGACAACGTGGCGCGCGATACCGGAGCCGGCAGCTCGCGTAATCTCATCGTCTATGTCAGCTCGCTCGATCCGCGCAAAAACCATCTCGTACTCTTGCGTGCGGCCGACAAACTATGGAGCGAAGGCTTGGCTTTTGAACTGCAACTAATCGGTCGGAGCACGGGTCCGTTTCTAAACAAGGTTGTCGTAGAAGTCTGGAAGATGCGGCTGCGTGGCCGTCCGATCCGTTGGTTGCGACATGTGAGCGACGAAATGCTATCGCGCGCCTATCGCGATTGCCGATTCACTGTTTATCCTTCGTTGATGGAAGGGTTCGGCCTTCCGATCGCGGAAAGTCTCTGGCACGGCAAACCGTGCGTTTGCGGTGGAAATGGAGCGCTGGGTGACATCGCGCGAGGTGGCGGTTGTCTCATTGTCGATCAAACAAGCGAAGAAGCCCTCGCCTCTGGGATCAAGAAGTTGCTCAGCGATCAAGCAATTTACGAGCGGCTACGCGATGAAGCGCGCGCGCGGACTTTTCGTTCTTGGAAAGATTACATCGACAGCTTGCTGGCGCATTTGCACCCAACTATTCGCGCGGCGGTTGCTGCGCCGGCCTCAAACTGAGATTCGCTGGCCGCGCGGATGGCTGCTGACGATACGGCCATCCTTCATTTCGTGCACCCAATCGCAGGAATCGGCGATGGAGCGGTTGTGGGTAACCAACAGCAAGGCCTTTTGGCGCTCGCGCACGAGGTTCTGTAACAATTCAAAGGCGCGCTGGGAATTTTTTGTATCGAGGTTTCCAGTTGGCTCGTCGGCAAGAATAACGCGGGGATCGTTGGCGAGCGCGCGCGCGATGGCCACACGTTGTTGTTCGCCGCCGGAAAGGTGACGGCTGGGGCGTTGCAGTTTATCGCCGAGGTCGACTGCCTCGAGCAACGTCGCCGCGCGCTCGAGCGCGGCTGTCTCGGAGAGCCGGCCCAGCCGCCGCATCGGAATCGTCACATTCTCTTGCGCGCTGAAATCCTCCATCAAGAAATGGAACTGAAAAATGAATCCAATGAGCTCGTTGCGCCGGCGCGCCAGTTCGTTGTCCGGCAAATGCGACATCTGTTCCGATTCGATCGAAACCGAGCCGGCGTCCGGCTGGTCGAGCAAGCCTAGAATGTAGAGCAAGGTACTCTTGCCGCAGCCAGAGGGACCGACGACGGCGTGAATGGTCCCGGGTTCGAGATCGAGAGAAACACCGCGCAACGCATGCACCCGCGACTCCTCCTCGCCGAGGTAGCGCTCGATTTCGCGACAACTGAGACAGATTCCCGAATTCATACGCTGGAGCCGCGAAGAGTTGCAACCGGAGGAAGCTCGGCCGCGCGCCGGGCTGGAACGTAACTGGCCAACGCCACCGCTACGATCGCAAGCAGTGTCGCCCAAACATAGTGCCGCCAATCCCAGACCACGAGAAAATGGTTGGCGTAAAGCAATCCACGAATGTGGATGGGGATGTGGGAGACGCCCCAGGTCATAAGCGCTCCGAAAATGCATCCGATCAAAGAACCGGCCGTGGCGATGAGCGCGCCCTGCCACAAAAAAATCGCGCTGATGTCGATCCGCCGGTAGCCCATCGACCGCAAAATTGCGATCTCTTTCACTTTCGCGAGCACAGACATGGTCAGGACATTGAAAATCCCGAAACCGGCGAGCAGAATGATTAACGACACGGTAATCGCCGCGGAGATCCGCAACGTCGTAAAGATTTGCAAGTTCGCTTCTTCGCGTTCCTGCCAGCTGAGGGTGACGTGCTGGAAAACGTTCTCGAATTGAGTCGCGAGAGCGGGCGCACGATCCGGATCGCGCAGTTTGTAGATGATCATCGATGCGGTGAACGGCCTTTTCAGCAGCGTCTGAGCGACTCGAGCATGCGTATAAACTCGAGCCGAATCGATGGCGCCGATGCCGCTGCGCGCAATGGCCGCGACGGTGAAACGTAAATACTCGCCGCCAGTCGAAAGCAGTTGCACGGTATCGCCAACATCGACATCGAGCAGGTCGGCCAGGCGCGAACCGAGAATCGCGGCGCTGGCGTTGTTGCGGAAATCGTCAAAATTTCCCTGCACCAGTTGCTGCCCCAGATCGGTCGTCCGCAAATGCAGGGTCGGATCGATGCCGAAAAGTTCGACTGTCGCGTTATCGAATCCGGCGCGCGCACTGGCGGTGCCGCGCAAGACGGGAGAACATGCGACCACATTGGAAAACTGGCGGCTTATGCGCATGATCTCGCTGGCGTTGTTAATTCCCTCAAAATAGAGACGGTGCGCGGCATTGGCGCTGGAAGTTTTCGAAGCTACGATCAACTTTTCGTAACGGGGCCGAAACCGGGAACGCATTACCACCGCGCCGTTACTGCCGATTGTCGAATTAATAAAATTCTGCGCGAAGCCCTGTGTTTGCGCTTGTGTGCAGATAAAAATGGCGACGCCGAAAACAACGCCGCTCAAGCTCAGGAGAAGCGCGCGTTTGCGATTCGTAAGAAAGCGCAACGCAATGTAGAGCGCGGGGTTCATTGCTTTTTCGTGACGTCCACTTTCCGCTGCCGAACCGGCTGGCCCGATCGCAGGCGATCTTGGTCCGCCACGACCACATGATCGCCCGCTACTACCCCGCCCAGCGCTTCGGTGAAATCCAGTGTGCGGAAACCAACTTTGACGGTTCGTCGTTGCACGATTCCGCGTTTAACGAGGAAGACCTGGTCGACCAGAAGGGCGCGTGTCGGCACCAGAACGGCGTTTTCATGGGTGCCGGTGATGATGTTCATTTCGCCGGTCATGCCGGCCATCAAATTATCCGGCGGCTTTTCCATTTCGAGAACGACGGTGTAGCGCTGGGTTTCGGGATCGGCCGCGGGTTGAATGGACGAAACCTGGGCATTGAAACTTTGCAGCCGGTAGGCATAAAGTTGCACCTTCGCTTTCATTCCCGGTTTCACTTCGCCGACATCTTCTTCATTTACTTCGCCACGGACGTAATTCTTGCGCGAAGAAACGGTGAAGAGCTGATTGCTTTCGCCGACCAATTCGCCGTCAATCGTTTGCACGGCGGAAAGCAGACCGTCGATTGGCGCGCGAATCTCCGAGCTCTTCATCTGCGCTTCGAGTTTCTTGCGCGTTTCGTCAAGCGCCGCCAGATTGCGATCGCGCTCGATCCGCTCGTTCTCGACTGCGCCGCGTAACCGATTCACTTCGCTTTTCGCCTTCTCGTATTCGACAGCGGGCACATTGCCGGAGGCAACGACTTTCTCGAGTCGTTCCAGGTTGTCCTCGGCCGCTTTAAGTAACTCGGCGGACGGCAGCGGAAGTTCGGCCCGCTGGGTCGCGGCCTGCAAATCTGTCCGGGCCTGCTTCAACAGCCGCGCCGTCGTCTCGTCGGCGATCGTGGCCAGGAGCTGGCCTTTCTCCACGCTCCTGCCGATCGCTCCACGGCCAGCCGAGAAAGCGTCCGCCAGCCGAATGAAACCGGAATTTTGCGCGCGAACATGGACGACAAATGCAGGCTCAATGCGGACGGTCCCATAAACTGCGGCGATGGCGGTGCCGCGACGAACCGATGCTACCTCCGCTACGGGAAGTAGAAAATAATACGCCACGAAAAGCAGCAGAACGAGCACGGCCCCACCGCCCCACAGAACTTTTTTTGATTCCGGCAACTTCAAGGGCTCGAACTAATGCAGGTTTCGGGCGGTGTCCTCGGAAAATTGAAAGTAACGTCCGGTGGCCCGTTCCCATTCGGCGACGGCGAGATTGTGCTGATAACTCGCTTCGAGCAATCCACTTTTGGTTTTCAGAGAGGCGCTCTCCGCCAATCGATACTCGAGCGCCGAAGCGAGGCCCCCGCTGAGATTTTGCTGCACCGCCACCACATTCTCGTCCGCTGCACCCGCCGCGGTCACGAGCGACTTTTGCCGCGCTTCGAGCGCCTCCAGGTTGTTGCGAATGCGCAAGAGCTCTGCGCCCAGGTTTGCTTCCAGTTTTCGGCACGCCACTTGGTTGATCTCTCGCGTCTCGCGCTGTTTCCGCGCCGCGCCGGCTACTTTTCCGTTATCGATCAAGCGCCATGTATAAAGAGCGCCTTCACGAAGCTCGGAGGAAAGGAAATCCTGCGTCCTGCTCGTCGAACCTTCGCGATGAATTCCAGAAACCGGAATGTAATCACCTGTGACCTCAGCCGCGACGATGGGATAGTAGCCCGCTTCAATGATGCGCTGATCTTCGTTGGCCGCGCGAACAACAAGGCGCGCAAGTTGGATGTCGGCTCGCCGCTCCAGCGCCACCGCCGTTTCCGAGCGAAGATCGACAGTCAACGGCGCGAACTGCAGCTGGCCTTCCGGATCAGGGAGGCTCGACTCCGAGCCGAGATCGCCGCCCATGGTCGCGGCCAGGTTCAGTTGGGCTTCGCCCAAAGCGCGCTGGGCGCTTTCGATTTGCGAATCGAGTTCGCGCGCTTGCACGGTTGCGCTGGTGAACGCGCCGCGATTAGCCAACCCTGCTTCGTAGCGATCTTTTTGGCTGGCGACGTTTTCTTCCAGATGCGTTCGCTGTTTTTCGCGGATCGACTGCAGGCCGCGATTGTAAAGCGCCGTGTAAAAAGCGAGCCGAGCGGTGTGCAGTTGTTCCACCACCGCGACGTTCAGTTGCTGTTGCGCGATCAAAAGATCGACATCTCCAAGGCGTCGCGATGGCGGGATGGCCGCGTTGAACAAAGGTTGAAGAAAAGATCCGCGCGCGAAGGCGAACACTTTCGTAGAACTTTCACCCGCCCGATCTCCGCCTTGAACGCCAGCCGGCACTCCGATCCTGGCAGTAGGCCACATGATGGAACGAAGAACGAGCCGGCGCCCCGCTGCTTGTTCGAGATTTAATTTGGCCTGCTGAATGGCAGGGTTTTTTTCCAAGGTGGTATCAAGAGCAGTCTCCAGCGTGACGGCTGGCGCGCTGCTCAAGATCGACAAGGCGGCTGCGGCGGCGAGCGCAATTAGAAAAGACTTTGATTTCATCGCTGGCTCAATTTTGCGGGGGGACGCGCCACATCGGCGGCGCGGGTTTCCTTGCGCTCTTTGTCAGACCGGGTCGTGATTTTCGGATTGAAATCGAGCGCTTCTGGCTGGCGGGCGCAGGCGCGCGCCAGTCGGGCGAGGGCGACATTGTGCAGATAGATCGCGCTCAAGCGCGTCGTGCGCGTTCGTGTGACGTCGGCCGCTGCTTGCAAGATATCGAGTTGCGTTCCCAATCCGGCGCCGAGATTGGTCTTCGCTATCTCGAGAGATTCGTCGGCGGTTTGCACATTTTTTGTTTCCGATTCGAGGACGTGGTCGGCTTGCTGCAGATCGAGAAACGCGCTCCGCACCTCCGAAGCGACCGCCCGCCGGGCCGCATCCAGCGCCGCCAGAGCTGCTTCGCGCCGGGCGCGTGTGGCCTGCATGCGTCCTTTCGTGGCAAACCCGTCGAAAAGGTGCCAGGTGGCGTTTACCCCAACAATGTAACCGTGATTGAATTCGCGGCCTACATCCGGATCGCGCTCGTTGTAAACTTCGTATCCGGAAAAAACTCCCACGTGCGGGAGAAGCTCGCTTCGATCCAACACATATTGTCGATCCTCGATTTCGACGTCTCGTTGCCGCGCTTTAATTAGGGGCCGTTCCAGATCGGCGCGCGCGAGGGTTTCGTTTAAATCGGGATGGCGCGCTTGATATTGCAATTGGCCCGCCACTTCAAACCGCGACGTTTCGGGATCGGACCGGAAATCGATTCCGAAAAGTTCGCCCAGCCGTAAATAAGAATTTTTTAACTGCGTCTGCGCGTTGATTAATTCCGGCCGCTCGTTGGCCAGAGCAACTTCGGCTCGCCGAACGTTCAACGTCCCGACAATGCCGGCACGAAGCCTTTCATTCTGGCTCTTGAGCTCCTCGTCCAACACGCGCACGGAATCTTCCCGCACCCGGACTTTGGCGCGGTTGAGCAAGAGATCGTAAAACGCGATTCGCACGTCCATTGCCACTCGGTTCGCGGTTTCTTGGAACTCGCAATTTTGCTTGTCGATGTTGAGTTGAGCGATCGCCACCTGGCTGGAAACCGCGCCGCCAGTGTAGACATTTTCCAACGCGCGCACCGACGCGTTATAGTCGTCATCCCGCAGGCGGGTTTGGGCTTGATGCTCGCGTTGATCGTATAATCCGGTCGAGATGACGGAAGGAAGAAATCCGGAGCGGGCTTCGATGAAACCGCCGCGCGCCGCCTCGATCTTTTTCCGGGCGATGATAATTTCTGGATTTTGCTCCTCCGCCAAGGCCACCCCCTGGTCGATGGTGTAGGTAGGCATTTGGCCGTTCGCCTCGATTGAAAAACCGGCCACGACGAGCACAAAAGCTACCCTGGGCCCAAGCCACAGTCGTCGTATCTCCCTGACCGAACGTTGCTTTTTCAACAGAATTCCCTCGGATTAAAGGCTTGCATCCTAGCCGTGTCTGAGCGAATTTTCACGCTCAATTTGCTGCCTCCACCCCGGATGTAGGGGTTAAGATTACAGGAAGAACGGGCAAATTTTTTTAAACTAAACACTTTTGTATCTTGCCCGGAGCGACTGACTGCGGGTAGGGTATTATTTGCTTTAACCGAATGAGAAAGATCAGAATTGCTATTGTCGGTGTAGGTAACTGTGCCAGTTCCCTCGTCCAAGGAATAAATTTCTACCGCGGCACGGGCGCCAACGGCACCGGGGTCGGTCTTATGCATCGGGAAATCGGCTCATATCGCCCCGGCGATATCGAGGTCGTCGCTGCCTTCGATATCGACCGTCGCAAAGTTGGCCTCGATGTCAGCCGGGCCATTTTCGCGCCGCCGAATTGCACAAAAGTCTTCTGCGAAAAGGTCAATCTCACCGGTGCGATTGTAAAAATGGGCTGTGTTTTCGACGGCTACCCGTCGCACATGAAGGACCAGGATCCGCTTCGAACATTCCTGCCTCTGGAGAAGGAATCGACACGCGAACAAGTCATTGCCGAGCTGAAAGATTCCTGTGCCGAGATTATGGCCAATTATCTGCCGGTCGGTTCTGAGGAAGCGACTCGCTTCTACGCCAGTTGCGCCCTCGAAGCGGGAGTCGCGTTTGTGAACAACATGCCGGTTTTCATCGCCAGCGATCCGGTCTGGGCAAAACGCTTTGCCGACAAGAATTTGCCGATCATTGGAGACGACATCAAGGCGCAGGTGGGTGCGACAATTGTGCATCGCACCCTTATCGATCTTTTCCGCAAGCGAGGCGCGAAAGTTGAGAGGACATATCAGTTAAACACTGGTGGTAACACCGATTTTTTTAACATGCTTAGTCGCACGCGGCTCGTTTCAAAGAAAATCTCAAAGACTGACGCCGTGCAGTCCGTCATGGGCGAGCGCCTCGCAGATGAGAACATGCACGTTGGACCGAGCGATTATGTGCCGTGGCAACTCGATAACAAAATCGCCTTCATTCGCGTGGAAGGAAAGATTTTCGGCAATGTGCCCGTGAAAATCGATGTCAAACTTCGCGTGGAGGATTCGCCTAATTCGGCTGGCGTCGCGATCGACTCGATCCGCTGCTGCAAACTGGCACTCGATCGCGGGATTGGCGGCGTGCTGCATTCTGCCTCCGCTTATTTCTCCAAGCACCCGCCCGTGCAGATGACTGACGACGAAGCGCATCGCGCCGTCGAACAATTCATCCGCGGCGAGCGGGATTGCTAAGGTCGGCGAATTCTAACTGCTCCGATTTCGTAGACGCCGTCGACATACGCGGCAACTCTTCTGCGACTTCGATGTCGAACTGATCGGCTGGGAGCTTTTCCAGTCGTGCCCATTCGCGGGCGAGCTCGTCGGGTTTGTAACGGACAAGCGCGCCAGCAGCGGTCGAATAAATCGTCGCTTCAACTTCGAGCTTGGCAATTTCGCTGACAGCCTTCCAATAAGCAGCGAGCTGCGGACGATAATGATCGCGCAGCCTGTCAATCTTGTCCGGAGTGATCTGGTTGGTCTTCCAATCGAGAATGAAACACTTCTTCTTTCCAGCATCGAACTGCGCAAGATCGACAACGCCTTCCAAACATCGGCGGTCGTTTATCCCCCAAAGAAAAGGCATTTCCACGCGAGTGATCGCGCTGCTCTCGCAAATCCCGGGAGCGAACTCGGTCAGGCTCGAAATGTTTTGCTGCAAGATTTTCCATTCCTTGGCCGACCGGTTTCTGTCGGGAGAGTTCGGAAGCGCTGTCTCGAAAATGTTGTCCCAGTCGGCCGGATCGGCATTCCATTGAATTTGTTGAATGAACTCGTGCCACCAGATGCCGTATTGAGTGGCAATACTTGGCACTGTTGTCGCTCGGAATTCGGTCTCGGTTTCTTTCCATTTATCAGCGCCGGTCGCTTCGACCGTCTGAGTCGGCGGCGAGAAGCTGCTCGGTAATAGTTTGCGCGGAAACTGCTCGGCTCGCACTCGCGCCGGCTGCAGCGCTGGCTTCGCCGACAAGGCAAATTGCAACGCCGTTCCGCGCGGCTGCGCTTTGAGCGATTGGTAGGAGCTCGTTTCGACGCATGCGATCGCTTTCGTCTCCAGAGCGGCAACTCGCGCTTCATTTAGCTCACCGTGATCCGCGCGGAACCATTTTGTGAGTGAAACGCTCGGCGCGGTCTGATTAGCCTTGGCGAACAATTCGCGATCTGCCGCCAGGACGAGCGTGTGTCGGGCACGGGTGAGGGCAACGTAGAGCAAGCGTTCCATTTCCAAGACCTGCGCTTTCTTAAGCGCGTCTCGTTTTCCCGGCGGAACGTCCGCTTTGCTGAACGCGACAAAAGCGTGTTGCTCGTGCGGCAAACTGACGATCCGGGGAAAATCTTCATCGTCCGTATGAATGCGGCGCGAGAAAAAAGGGACAATGACCGCGTCCCACTCGAGTCCTTTTGCTTTCTGGGACGTGATCAATTGAATCGCACCCAGACGCGGTGTCCGGGCCTCGCGTTCGGTTGCAAAATTCGCGCGCAGCAGTTCGGCGAATTCTTCCAACGTTGCGCCTTCAGCTTCGGCGGTTGCCGCGGATTCCAACAGCACGTCGAGCTCAGTATCGAGACCATCGAAATCGTCTGCCGGGAGCGTGCGGAGGCGTTCCCGCAAAAACGTTCCGGTCACAATGCGTTCCACCGCGGTAAAGAGAGGATCGTCCGCGATCGCCCCGTGAATCCGGGCGAGAAGATTGATCGTTCCCGAAACCGCATCGGTGCCGCTTGATTCGTTTTCAATTTGAAAACGATCACCGTGGCCGTCGGCAAAAAGGGCAAGATCATGATCGGAAATGCCGAACACTTCACGCAGCACGCCGACGATCTCGAAGCCAGAGCGCGGTTGGGTCATGATAGTGAGCAGCGCGGTGAACCAGGCATGCGCCGGACTATCACCCTGAACATCGGTCTCCGATTGAATTTGAGAATCGATCCCCACATCGCGTAGCGCTTCCGCGATTGGCGCGAACCATTTTTTCCGCGGACACAAGATTGCGACCTGTTCCCACGATCGCGCGCGCAGATTGTCGGGGCCTGTTTGCTCGATCCACTTCGCGAGCTGCGGTGCTTCAAGCTTCGCTTTTTTCGGGTCAGACATTTTGGCTTCCGGATTCGGCGCGGTGATATCGAGGCGAACGACCTGACCTGGAAGCACACTCGGTCGGGGATTGAGCTCGATGAATTGGACCTGGCCGGCGGCGCTGTTGAGAATGTCGCGAAATGATTCGTTTACGAAATCGAGTTGGCTTTGATCGAGACGGAACGTGACCGAGAACTTCAAGTCTTCGCCGGCATCGCTCGCTATCAGCGCGTCATGGATCCGTTGATATTGTTTCAGGTCGGCGCGATCGCCGAAGATCGATTGCTGGAAATCGCCGACCATGCAGAAATGACCGGGCCGCGGTCCCGCTAAGCGGGATCGATCTTCCAGCCAGCGCCCCTTCGCTTCCGGCGGCCGCATGATCTCGAGTAAAATTTCGAACTGCTGCGGGTCAGTGTCCTGCGCCTCATCGAGAATCACGATGTAATCTTTGGCGCGGATCCGCGAGATCGCCTGTGGGTTTCGCGTCAACTCAAGCGCGAGTGCGATTTGATCGTCGAAAGTGACGCCGCCGCGATCCGCGCGAAATCGTCGGTAACTGGCCTGCACTTCAGCGGCAACGGTCAACGCGCAGCAACTCAGCCATTCGTTGAATTCCCGAAAAACTGCCTCCCATTTTTCCTCGAACGCACCGCCGGTGTTGCATTCGATCAGCGGGAGAAAATCAGCGCCATCTTTGAATTTCGCTTCCCAGTCGCGCAACGCTGTCTGCGCCGCCTGGATGCGGGTTGCATTTGCGGCGGCGGGATGAGCAAACACGCGCGATAAATCGATTGCTCGTGGACAATCGATCTCGCGCTGCTCGAGCGACAAAGGCAGCCGACCGCGACGCCCGAGCTCCATCAGGTCGCGCAATTGCACATGTCGAAGCAAAGCTTTGCGATTCTCCGCCGAGAGCGAGTGGCCAATCGACTGCGTTTGCTGGACAAAATCGTTCCACAAATCGGCATCGTCGGTGATTAACTCGAGTCGCGATGGCAGGCCGAGATGGTGCCCATGCGCAGCCAGCAATTTCATGCAAAAGCTGTGGATCGTGCCGAAGAATGCGCGATTGAATGCGGCCAACACCGCCGGTGAAACATTCTCCTCGAAGATGCGTTGGCGAGCGCGCTGCTGCATTTCATCCGCTGCGCGATTCGTGAACGTCACGACCACTAGCCGCGGCAACCAGTCACAGGCACGTTGTCGATCTTGTGCGATCTGCACGATGCGATCCGTGATCGCCGTTGTCTTGCCGGCGCCGGCGGCGGCGACGACCGAGAAATTCTTATCCAGCTCGTTCGCGAACCGTTCCCGCTGATCTTGATCTTGCGGCAATGCCTTCATTCGTTGAAATCGTCTCCGGCAAACGCGGGATGAGTGCGCCGCCATTTGTCGCGAAGAAAATCTTTATCGATCGCCAGCGTCGCCAGGGGATAAATGCCTGTGAAAGTAAACTTCGAGCGCAACTCGCCGAGCATGCCGAACACGCCTGTCTCTTCCATGCGCGCGATTCCCTTCCAGATCTCAGTTTGCGCTTCGATGTCGGAAAGATTTGCCTGTGGTTGTGAAAGGTCGGTTTCTCGCGTGAGCAAGCTTGCATAGACGTCGCGCCAGCCAAGATCCCTAAACGCCAGCGCATAAATACAGATCTGAACGCCATTACCCTCCGCGAGCTGTTTACGCAACGCCGATCGGTGCGGCTTGAGCGCCGTCGCCATGCCGGTCTTATAATCAACGATCCACAATTCCTTCGTTGAGCCATCACCGCGTGCGAGCACCAAATCGACGCGTCCCCGAACAAGCAGTTCAGGTCGCTGGTCGAGTTTGATAATTTGCGGGGAATCGAGAATCCATTCAGTCGCGAGCTGCGACCAATCGCCGGCCCGGCCGAGTTCTTCGGCGAAACGGCTAGCGAGATAACGCGCGTTGCGCCAACCGGAGAGCCACCAGTCCGGGATCGAGCGCTTGCCGCGATGACGAAGCTCGTCCGCCGCGGCAACGATCGCGGCCACATCGTCGCGAAACTTTTCCGCTGCGTCTTCAACGCGGGTCATGATCTGGTTCGGCGAAGGCTTCGGAACGAAACGCTTCTCATCCGATTCCTGCGCGACAGTCGCCAACCAGCGATGAACCCATTGTCCAGTCGCGAGGTTCCAGGAGACGACGTCACCTTCCTCCGACTCGACCCGAAGAAAGTTTTTCATCCAGACCAAGGCCGGAGAGCTGAACAACCGCGCGGCGTCCGTGGCCGAGAGGGAAATCTGCTTGGACGGCGGCAAGTCCTTTCGAAATGCGAATTCGTACTCGCCAAACGGTTGTTCGGGGCGTCGCCGCGCATGATAAGCAACCGCGCTTTGATCGAGATCGGGAATGTCCGGCTTCGTTTCCGAGATCAAATCAGCGCGCGCCAGCCAATCGAGCGTGCCCGCGTAGATTCGTTCAATCTCGCGTTGGGAAAGGGCCTCGCCGCGCGCGTTGAAAAAGAGTCGCGCAAAAAATTCGCTCGGGTTGATCGCTTGTTCGCGCGGACTTGTGAGATAAAGCTGCGCCGTGACGGCGACTTCGTTGGTTGTCGATTCAATTGCGTTGAGCAATTGCCGGAGCGCAAGATCGCGGCGCTCGCGTGATCCGAGGCAAAGAGTCGCGCCTTCGCGCACAATCGTTTGGCCAGAACCAAAGCGCCCTTCCTTTTTCGCGCGCTTGTTCAAACTACGCAGACTCGCGTTCAGCGCGGCGATCTGTTCGTCACCGAGGAACGGCGATTCGTCGTCGCGCTTTGGCCAAACGCCTTCATTCAATCCGGCGAGAATCAGATGCGACCAGGTTTGGTTTTCGGTCTGATCGTAACGCAAAAGTTGGACGCGGGCGTAGGGGTGATTCCCGTGCGAGTTGCGACAAAGGGCCGTTTCAGCGAAGAGCTCCGTCAACCAGCGAAGAAAATGTTGCCGGGAGAAGTCTCCGATTAACGTGGCGCTCCACTCACGACTCAATCGTTCCAGCTCAGCCGCGCGCTCGCGCCATTTTAATTCGCGAAAGATCGACAACGTGGCTTTGAGAAATTGTTCGGCGCCGGCGCGTTCTGGCAGCAACCGAACAGCGCGAAGGCCGTCTGCGATCTCTGAAATTTTCGGATCGCTCGCGCGGCTGCAATATTCGGTCAGGACGTGGACATCGTTGATGAGAATATCTCCGCGCGCGCGCCGCAGTCTCTTTTCAATCTCGCGCAGTACAACCTTTGGAAAGAATCCGGCAACGACGGTCGAATGATTCAAGAACCGCAGGAACGGGCCGAGCTGCGGACGGCGCTGAAATTCGAGCCAGGCGCGCCATTCCTCGTCATCGAACGTGCCGCGCATTGCGTGCGCGATCGAGTCGTTATGCGGAATCGCCAGGGCGTCGAGCGTGTGTGCGACTAAGCGCGCGAGCGCGCCTGGGCCCGGCAAAAGAATTCCAATGCTGTTAGACGAAGATTCGTTGAGAAACGCCAGCGCGACTGCAGCGATCGCGCGCGCCTGTTCGCCGGTGTCGCGCCCTAACAGAAAATGGACGTGTGGCAACGGGTCAGTTTTGCGCGCCGTTACTGCGGCGGCTGATTCGAGTGGTTGCGTTAACTCTACAAAGGGCGCGGTTTCATCTGGCAGCGACGGAATCGCGACAGTTTCCTCAAAATGTTCCTCCCACGTTCCTATCCAGGCTTCATCGAGTTCGCGGGCTTCTTCACGTGGATCTTTCAAGAGAACTGTTGTACTCCGGGAACGGCGAACTGCGGCCCGCAACAACGGCCAAAGTGGCCAATGCGCGCCGTCGAAATCGCTCACCAACAGATCTCCAAATTCAATCGCTGCTTTGTCTGCGGTTTCGACTAGAAACCGATCGGCTTCATGCACCGGCGTAAAACCGGAGTCGTGTGCCCGTTTCTCGAAGATCATGGCCACATCTCGCAAAATTGGCGGCTCGAGCTCCTTCAATTCGCATCCGGCCGCGCGCAACTGATCGAATGCTCGCAGAAAATTGTCCGGGTCTCGCGCGATTGATTTTGCGACCGAGACTTGTGTTGCAGATTTCCTGTTGGTGTTTGCGACATCGTCGGCTGTTATGGCAAGCAATAGGCGCAGATGTTCACGCAGAGGGACCTTCAATGTGCTGCGACGCAACAGAAATTCGCGCAGTTGTGGCGGAGTAAGAAATTTTACGCCGACGAGCGCCAATCCGCGCGCCAGCAACTGTTTTCGATAAAAGTCGGCCTGCGCCCGCGACGGTATTACAACTGCAATTGGTTCCTGGATCTCGAAAGACGCGCGCGCAGCGTGTTTGAACCACGGCAAGAGAACGCTCTCCCAGGCGCTCGCGAACGAAGAGCCGATATGTAGCGAAACAGATATTGTTCGTTCTTCAGGCTTTCTGCGAGGCATCCGCTAACGGTAGCAGATTTTATGGTTGCGCGACGGCTGCCGAATTCTGTTCGCGCAACTGACGTGCGTCGCCGACGCGCCGAGTGACGCGGGCGCGATCTAGATATTCCAGAAATGGAATGATGACGCGGCGCGATGTTCCGATCTTCTGTCGAAGTTGACTCGCTGTCGCAGGACCGTGTTTCGAAATAAAATCGACAGCCGCGCTTCGCATTTGCTCAGCCGCGTCGCGGAGCAAGACAATCTCGTTGTTGAGTTCTAACACTTCGCCTTGCTCGATCAAGAATTGGAGCGCCTTTTGTGATTGTCGATCCGGCGCCAGTTCCTTGCGTCCGGGTGGATCGAATGGTTTTGCCGCGAGGCGACTCAGGATCTTCTCCGCGGCCTGTTGAATTTCAGGAGGGAGCGTTGCGCGATGCGATCCGCGCGCGATACGATGTTCCGCGCGCTCAAAACCGTTCGCGCTTAACTCCGAAATCATTGCAGCGAATAGTTCGTCGGATTCGACGCCGAGATCGGCGCGCAACTTTGTCAGTTCGAGGCCGCGTTGCTCCGGATGTTGTTCGTGCGCCTGATCGATCAACGCGGTTGCTCCGAGAATCAGATCTCTCCAATGCGCGGCGTTGGCAGCGATCTCTTTGCGCAACACAATGTCGCCGGACTTGTGCAAACGAGACAACGCGGACGCAATTTCTTTTTGACTGAAATGTGATTTGGACAGGAGCGTTTCGGTTTTGACGAAGCCGACACGCGCAAGCTGCGACCGAATGCAAAGATCGACATCGTCGATGTTTGCGGCACGCTTCTTTAAGAATTCGCTTTGGGCGGCGCTTCGGAAATTTGCTCGATCGCCGTCTGGATCGAGGACGACCCCGCCGGCAATGGTGTGTTGTTCGGACGGATCGCGAATGACAAAGCGATCACCCAGCATCGCCAGTATCGGCGAAGCGAGTCGTAATTGGGCGATCGCGGATTCGCCGATGCCGAGCGCCTCAGCTTCAAGGAGAGCGATCTTTGCTCGCACTCGGCTGGTGCCGTGATGAACGTAAACGGAAATTCCATTTTTCAGCGCCCGTGCGACCGGATCTTTTCGGTGCAAACGCGGCGATCTTTCGAGAAGGACATCGAGCACCGCGGTTGTGGCGACATCGCCAATTGTGATTACGTCGCCGCGTTTGATTGCAGTCGCGCTCGTTCCAGTCGCAGCGTCAGGCAAGTTAATGGCAGTGCGCATTCCGGGTTCCGTAAACTCGACATCGTGTCCATGACTTTGGATCGAGCGGATCCGTGCTGGGAAATTTTGCGGTTGAATCACCACAGCCTGTCCGCGGCGAAGTCTGCCTCCGGTCAATGTTCCGGTCACGACGGTGCCGATTCCGCGCAAGGTGAATGCGCGATCGACGAACAAGCGCGGTTTACCGACGTCGCGCGGCTGCGGCAATGTTGCGAACTCCATGGCGAGCGCGCGCTTCAAATCTTCAATTCCATCGCCAATGCGAGTCGAAGTCGGAATGATCTGCGAATTTACGAAGGCCGTATCACGCAATCGATCGCGGATCTGCGTGGTGATAATGTCGATGTTTCCCAAATCGCTTTTGGTGAGCGCGATCAGGGCGTGTTGCACGCCGAGGTAAGTCAGAATTTGGAGGTGCTCTTCGGTCTGGGGCATCCAACCGTCATCGGCGGCGACAATGATGAGGGCGAGATCGACCGAGCCCACTCCGGCGATCATGTTCCGCACGAAATCCTCGTGACCCGGGACATCGACAATGCCGATGTGAAATTGTTGCTCGTCAGGCCAATCGAGAATCAGTTCGGCAAAACCGAGCTCGATCGTGATGCCGCGAGCCTTCTCTTCTGGCAACCGGTCGGGATCCGTGCCGGTGAGCGCTTTGACGAGCGCGCTCTTGCCATGATCGACATGCCCGGCAGTCGCGAGAACGAAGTGTTTTTCTGTCACGCGCGAGAATTAATGGGCGCCAGTGCAGGCGGAGCGGATGGCGTCGACGACGGTGTCGTCCTGGTGCGGGAAGATCGTGCGCAAATCGAGTTTGAAAGTGCGGTTGGCGATGTATCCGATAACAGGTGGCGTGAGCGCGCGCATGCGCGCGGCAAATTCATTTGCGGAACAATTCTCCGGCTGAACGTCGATGCTGATGGAAGATATGATCGCGCGCGGCAAAGTGCCGCCACCGGTTTTTACTGCGCCGCGACCGACGCTGATTCGCCCGGGCAAGCCGCGCAATCGCGTGATGATGTTGGCAGCACGTGCGCGCAATTCATCTTTGGAAGTTTGCGACATGGCGAGGACCGGAACGTTGCCGGATGAATTAGTGAGATGAAGATCGACAGTTGCTTGAAGCGCGGCGAAGCAGAGTTTGTCCGCGCGCAATGCGCGAAAAAGCGGTTCGCGTTTGAGCGCGTCGAGGTAACGTTTCCTGCCGGCGATGATTCCGGCTTGCGGTCCGCCGAATAATTTGTCGCCGCTGAAGCAAATTAAATCCACGCCTTCCTTCAATATTTCCGCCGGCGTTGGCTCGCGTTCCGAAGATTCGTCGAGTGGTTTCAGGAGACCTGTCCCAAGATCGACAACCAGCGGCACGCGCTTCTTTCGCGCCAACTTCGCGAGCTCGGCGATGGAAGGCGAATCGACGAAGCCTTCCATGAAAAAGTTGCTGCGGTGAACTTGGAGAACCATGGCAGTATCTTTTCCAATCGCGCGCTCGTAGTCACGAAGAGCCGTTTTGTTCGTCGCGCCTACTTCACGCAACTTACCGCCGGCCGCCTCGATGATTTCGCCGATACGGAAACCGCCGCCGATCTGCACGAGCTCACCGCGGGAAATGACGACTTCGGATTTCGCCGCGGCGAAATACCGGACAATGAGAACGAGTGCCGCGGCGCAATTGTTAACGACCGCAGCCGACTCTGCTCCGCAAACGAGAGCGAGCGCCCGTTCCAAATAAGCGCCGCGGTGCCCACGGTAACCACTCGCAAGATCATATTCGAGGTTGGTGTAAGCGCAGGCGATTTCGCTGAGCAATTTCGTCGCGTCAGGTGCGAGCGGCGCGCGACCGAGGTTCGTATGAACGATAACGCCAGTGCCGTTGATTACGCTCTGCAAACGAGCACGGCGCAAATCGTCGAGCGCGACACGGACGTGGGCGAGCAGGGCGGGAAACGATTCCACGCGAAATTTTTTGCGTTCTTTCGCCAGTTCCCGGCGGACAAGATCGACAATGAGCGGTCGTGGCAAATCGTATTGCTCGAGCGCTTCGAGGAATTTGTTTACCGCGGGAATGTCGCGGCGCGACTGCGATTTCATCTCGCCATGCATATTAACGCCCCGCGACGCCGCCGTACGATTTTCCCGATCACGGTCGCGCACGGTGTGCGCGCCTTCTTCAGAACCCGCAAAACTTTGTCGAGCTTTGTCCTGGCGACACAGAGAAGTAATCCACCGCTGGTTTGTGCGTCGGTGAAAAGAATTTTTTGCGCCGCAGTCGTCTTGTTCCAATCGACCAGCGATTTCGCTGCGTCGAAATTATCCCGTGTTCCTCCGGGAATGCAGTCGCGCGCGATAAGATCGGCAATCTCCTTATCGATCGCTGGAACGGAATTTGGATCGACATCGGCGGAGACATTGCTGGCGCGACAGAGCGAAGCGAGATGGCCAATCAATCCAAAGCCAGTGACGTCGGTGGCGGCGCGGACAAGATGCTTTTCCGCGAGTTCGGCGCCGACCAAATTAATTTTGGACATCGATGAAATCACTTTTTTCTGAAGAGCGCGCGAGGCGAGGCCGCGCTTGATGGCAGTAGTGGCGATGCCGGTGCCGAGCGGTTTGGTCAGCACGAGCAAATCGCCGGGCCGTGCGTTTGCATTTGTCATGAGGTGGCGAAGATCGACAATCCCGGTGACGGCGAGTCCGTAGATCGGTTCGGGATTGCGGATGGAATGTCCGCCGATGATGGCGCAGTCAACCTCGGCGGCTTTTGCGGAACCGCCACGCAAGATCGACATAATCGTCTTTGGCGAAACCAAATTAGCGGGGAACCCCATTATATTAAGAGCGGTGAGTGGACGTCCGCCCATGGCGAAGACGTCGGAGAGCGCGTTGGCGGCGGCGATTTGGCCGTAGGCGAACGGGTCGTCAACAATCGGTGTGAAGAAATCCACGGTTTGCACAAGGGCACGATGTCGATCCAAGCGATAAACGCCGGCATCATCAGAAGTGCTTGAATTGACGAGCACTCTGCTGCGGTCGGTCACGGGAAACTGCGGCAAAACTTGTCGCAGGGCCTTTTGGCTCAGTTTCGCTGCTCACCCGGCGCAGGATGAGAGCGATGTGAGCTTACGGATTTGTTCGCGCGACACCTAAGTCACCTCCTTTTGGGAAATGCTTTTGTAGCCGTCGCCCTGCGGGCGACGAGCGCGTTTCGCACAGCGAAACGGCTACAGGGAAAAATTGGCGGAGAGGATAGGAATCGAACCTACCCCGGTCGTTGCCAACCGACGGCGGTTTTGAAGACCGCGAGGGCCACCAGGCACCCTTCACTCTCCGAATTGCAAATTGGTCCGAGCCGGACTGGCATTGATTGCAGATTGCAGATTGGGAAAGATCGGCAATCGATCGCGTGGAGGACGCGATGAAGAAAAAGTTATTTGGTCTTTTTAATCGCGCTGACGATGGCGTCGAATTCCGGCCAATCGCCAGATTCGAGTTTGGAATGAAGCAGTTTTCCATTAGCGCGGATTTCAAAAGCGCCGCCGCTCGAAGGAATCAGGGTGAGCGATTTAATGCGCTCGCCGAGTTCGAGAATTTTGGTCGCCAAACTGACGGCCTTCGGCGTGTAGTTTCAAACGACGCAGTATTCGATCGATACTTCGGTTTTCACCTTGGGCTCCTTTCCGCAATCAAGCTATCGACCGCGTGAAAACCGGTCAAGCGATGTGTGCCTCGCAGAGACGTCGAGAGATCCCTCGCTGCGCTCAGGATGACGAATTAGCGATTACGTGTCGAAGCGGGCGCTTCGCCGCTTTCTGTCGTGCTGGCTCCGCCGCCGCCAAAATAGTATGAGAAGACGGCAAAGAACTGCAGGACTGGTGATTTATGATTTACTCCGAAAAGCGGTGAGATATCCAGGCGCGTGTTGCGACTCGGTCGCCAAGCAACCGTGGGTCCGATGACAAAGCTGTTATAGGGCGTGCCGCGGATGCCTTTGTCAGTGAAACTGCGGAATAGGAATTCGATTCCGCCTTTCAATTCTTCGTGGGCGAGCCAGAACGGCGTGACGACACTTTGGGCGATGCCCCATTCGCGGCCGCGGTCGCCTTCGAGTTCTTGCTCAAAAAAACCGTTTAATGCCCACTCGACGCGGTCGAAGAAATCCTCTGAAAGCAGGAGCCGCAACTCGTAGGCATCGGGGGTTTCCATCGTTGTATCAAATCCACCGGGCCCAAATTTATGCGCGGGCGTAGGAGGTCCTTCGTCATGAAGAATTCGGCCGCCGCCAAACTTGTATTCCGCAAAGATGGTGGGATTGAGCGGTATCTTGTTCCAATCAGCAAAGGCGTAACGCGCCTCGATACTAAAGCTACGAACTTGTGTTTCGTCGCCGTAATGTTCGATATCGGCTTCAGTTGCAATATTGATGCGATAAGGCAGACCGACTTCGATCTCATCGGTGAAGTCGTGATCCGGTCTGCGGAAATGCACGACCGCGTCTTCGTAGATTAGGCTGGCATAGATCGCACCGGGCGGAAGCACGTAAGCGTTTGTAATCGGTGAGAAACGCGATTGCGAAAAACTGGTGGGCGCGCCATACGCACTAGGCAATTCGGCGCCGGTGATGACGATGTGTTCCGCGGCGGCGGTCTGTGCGTTCGTGGAATGGTTGATGGCTAGGAAAGCCAAGTAAGCAGACGCGAGCAACGGAGCGAGCAGGCGCGACGTCCGGCAACATAAGCGCTTACGTTTGGAGAAATAGATTTTCGGGACGCGTGGGAACGTGAAGAAAGTAGTCTGCCAATCTAAGAAAAATCCGATGCGTTGCATTTCGGGCCGATACATCGGTGACAGGTCAACGGCAACAGAAATTTCTCGAATATTGCTGCGGCTGGACATCGGTTCGAAACGACAAGAGTTCGTTTAGAAAACGTAAACTGTCGACGTATCCGATGTTATCTTCGAGCTGATGCTAAGGAAGTGATGTGAGGGTTTGTTGTCGCGTGATGAAGATATCCGTGGAATCGATGCGGCCGGTTTCATCACATCCATTCGGAAGTTGGAGGAGTTGGCGTTCTGGAGACCCTGCTGTCGCACTTGGAAGACATTAGTTGAGTTTGTCAGACTCGAATATTGCAGGTTTAGGGAGCTTGCGGCAGCGAGGTCCGGGTTTGGCTTTGTGTTAGTGACACATCGTTACCGTCAATGCCGCCAGTGACATTGACATCATCACGGAAGTTCATGTTGGTCACTGGCTGCCGGGTGTGACTCTGAACGTCCGAGACATCATTTCCATCGACACCACCAGTGGCGTTGACGTCGCCGAAGAGCACGCCCATTTGCGGCCCGGTCACGTTGCCGATGTTACCTGCCACGTCGTGCACGTTATTTAATGTGACTGTGATATATTGGCCATTGCTCACGCCGGTGAGATTCACGATGTAATTGTGGGTGTCGCTGCTATCAACCATGCTGCTGCCTACCGTGCCGGTCCCGCCCGTTGGGTCGTGGCCCGTGACGCTAGCGCCGGTGACGCTCATCAGATTGTTCGGGAACTTAAAGACCATCGTGTAATTGCCCGCGCCTAGTGAAGCACTGCTTCGGCATTCAACCCCACGCGGGGATGGCGGCAGCGGCAAACT
Source organism: Chthoniobacterales bacterium (assembly GCA_035936875.1). Classification (GTDB taxonomy): domain Bacteria; phylum Verrucomicrobiota; class Verrucomicrobiia; order Chthoniobacterales; family UBA10450; genus DASYVQ01. Next base: position 3,186 of record DASYVQ010000033.1, on the reverse strand, counting down.
CACGTCAAACGGAGGAGTGATCGTGCCGTGCGTCATCCGGGAGACGACCGTAGTTAGCGGAAAGTTTACGACGATGTCCTGGACATTACTATTGGTCGTGAGGTTGCCATTGTTGTAGACGCCGCGGACGCGATAATAGTAATGGCCGTTCGGCTTATTGGTGAGGTTAAGGGATGTGGTTCCGGGGCCGGTGGTTCCGATTTGATGCCAGGTTGCGCCGTCCACGTTGATGTCGTCCACCCACCAGCCCACGCTGCGGATAAGGAAATACAGGAGTGTGCCGTTGCTAAAGCGGAATTGCAGTTTGAATGGAACGCCTCGGTAAGCGCTGAGATCGATTTCCTGGCTTTGCACACGCGTGTCCGCCGGTGGCGTTGAAGGCGCGTCAGTTAAAATCCTTAGCGAACTCCACGTTGTCCCGTTGTTCGTTGAAATCTCGACACTACCCGTGTCGTCCGGATCGTTGAAGTAGCGACTGTAAAAAGATAGTCGGGCTGAGCTAACCGTATTCGGAATTGTGACGTTAGAGGCGAGGGTCAGACTGGTGTCTGCAGCCGCGCCGCTTTGTGCGTTCCCAAAGTAGCTGTTTGGCAGGCTATTGTGGTAAGCTGGATTCTGTGTCCACGGGTCGGAGGACGGGCTAGTGGTCCAGAGTGGGCCAACAGTCTGCGGCGGCGTGAGCGTGGCGTCCGCATTGTCGAAAAGCGGATTGACGTAGTCGGTGGACTCTTCCACGACATAGCTGGCGAGACCGGCCGTAACTTCAGCCGCGCTCCAGGTCAGAGTGTAATTATTCGTGGTGATGGTGGCGCCCGGATCGTTCAACACCGGCGGATTGACGGTTCGAAGCACCGAGGGCGGCGGAGGCGTCGGCGTCGGCACGGCCAGGTTACGCGCGAGCGCAAAGTTTTGTGTGGTAACACCGCCATTCGTCACCGTGACAGCACTGGAGCTTGAGAAATATCCCGTTGCAGAAGCTGTGTCGGTGTATCCACCTGGTGCGAGCGGGCTAAACTGGTAGAAGCCGCTGCCGTTGGTGACCGCAGTGTAACCACCCGCCGTCACGCTTGCGCCAGCGATAGGGTTGCTTGTGCTGCTGTCAGTAATGGTTCCTCGCAAAGTTCCTATCTGCCTCGGTGTGCACTGCGGAAATTTGAAGCTGCCAACCCGGGTGTGCCAAATGCCCGAGGGGGCATCGGTCGCTGAGAAATACTCGTTCGTGTACCAGAACGTGCAGTCATCAACGGGGTCAACGGTCATGTCTGTATAATCGCCCCATCGACCGAACTGTGGGGCAAAAATTTCACCGTGCTGCGGACCGGTACCCGCGAACAGTTGTGTTTCGCTCTGCGCCAACGTACTCACCGGATCACCGGCAAGCCGTCCCGCATAGGCGATAGATGGAAAATTAATTTGGGAAGAAGTGCTATAGCCGATGGCCATATTACCGGCGTGGTCCATCGCGACGCTCGACATCCAGCGATAGAGCAGATCCGTTTGGGAAATGGGCCCCCAGGTGCTCTGCTGAAAAATTTGTGGCGTGCCGCCGGGATCGCGGACTTCGTACCAACGAGGGCCCATTTGTCCGGTGGTGGCGTTGGCGACAACGGTGTGATTTAGGACAAGAGATTCGTGATCGCCAAAGTTGCGGTAGGCCAAACGGTACATAAGGCGATCGCCGATTGGATCCAATTGAAACACATCACCCGCCTGCGGCACGCAGCCCGTGGCATCATTCATACAATTCGGACGGGCAAAGTCCGTCACCGGCGTTATCGAGTTCGGCAGTCCAGCCACGCCAAAGCTCGAGTTCGCGGGAGTGATCCAGTCGACGTGAAATTTCCAAATACGCAGGTTATTTCCCAGCCCAGTATCCGCGGAGCTGTCCACCTCGACGAAATAATTGGGCGAACCGGCGGGCGGCAAGCTGAACCCGTCGAGGTTTGCAGGGAGCTGTCCGCCAAAGCCGGTGTTGACTGGCCCGAGGTCAAAGTACAGCAGTTGGGCGGGTTGACCTTTGAGCATCCGGTCGCGCTCGAAGGCCCACGCGGCCTGGCCCAAGTACGCAGTGCCGGCCTGATTGAATTGATGCGTGGTCATGTAGTACGCATCGGGCCATAGACCAAGATGCGGATAGTCTTCGAACTTCGTGGTGCTCAGCGGGAAGTCGTAGACGTAATAAGCGCCGGTCGCATCGGACGTTTGCGAGATGGCGATGCATTGTTCGTATGGGCCATTGGTACCGCCGGCATTATCGCGCACAGCGAATTGGCTCAAGAGCCAGCGGTCAGCAAGTTGGTCATAGACGACGACGGGATCGCCGTCGTTGGTCGCGCGGCAACGGGAGCTAGCTGGCAATGCCGAGAACAGGGCATTGATTGCCGTGGGTCCTGACAACCGCGTGCCAGCTTTGTCATACACAGAGAAGACAGTGTTGACCATCTGCACGTATTGAGTGGGTCCGACTGCGCCATTTGTGTCCGGCGGAACACAGAGGCAACCGGCGGCACTCCCGCCGCCTGAGTCGACGGAGCTTTGGCCTTCAAAGTTTGCCATAGGGGCCGGGGCGGCAGCAAGAACACCCAGCGAGGGCTGCACGGCTTGTTGCACGGCTTTGTCAACAAAACCGGCAGGCACTGGACGATTCGGTTTTACCCGCAGCAGACCGTGTTCGATCTCGCGTGGTCCGGTTGGCACACCTGTCGGCAAATCGCGGACTGCTAGTGAGACACCGTTAACGGTCGACTCGATGACCACCGGTTTGAGCTGAGCGCTACTTTGAGGAGTGAGCTTCTTCGTTGAGGCGGGCGCCGCAAAGCTAAGCATCGCCAGACAGACGCCAACCGAACAAAGAGCGCAGCCCAGCAACACGCGCGGATTGAAAAGGCCAGACTTGGGATTGGGATTTTTTTTCATGATTGATTAATGATTTTGTTTGCTATGCAAGGCGGCTACAAAATTCTCTATGGTTCAGCGTGGTGAGCTAAGTGAGACTGTTTTGTCTTACTTGGAAGACATTAGTTGTGTTTGTCAGACTCGATGATTGTAGGTTTAGGGAGCTCAAGGCAACGAGGTCCGGGTTTGGCTTTGTGTTGTTGACACATCGTTGCCGTCAATGCTGCCAGTGACATTGACATCATCCCGGAAGTTCGCGGTGGTCACCGGCTGGCGGGTGTGACCCTGAAC
>DASYVQ010000032.1:0-3173 GCA_035936875.1 Chthoniobacterales bacterium | reverse complement strand
GGCGAACCGGACACCGGCCGTGAATTACCGTCATGGCTGGCCACGAACGGTTTCGCTGTGCGCTCAGTCAGGCCGCACGTTTTTTGTCTTCAGCCGAATGATTACATGTGGAAATGGCCGGCTCAATTTATCGAAGTTCATCTTTCGCGACTGAAAGAACTGGGTCGAATCGACGATGGCTTCGCCGAGAAAGTGCGGGCGGAATTGACCGATGCGGAGAACGACCAGAATTCCTTCATGATCACGCCGCTCGTCCTGGAAATCGTTGCTGAAAGACTCTAACGGCGGCGGACAGTCGGCCCGTCGAATCAAAATAGCCGAAACGGCGCGGGCGTCAGCGAATCTTGAACTCCAAGGATACGCCGCAATGTCCGCTTAATCTTCGACCGGCGTGAAGCCGGCGAACATGTCGGCAGCTTCGAGCAACGTGTTAAGCGGTACGCATTCGCAAATGGCGAAAAACTTGTCCCACATCGCGAGGACGTTCGGATTTCGATGCGCCGCATCAATGGCTTCCTGCGATTTCCATTCCGAAACTTCAACGATCGTGCCGTCGCGTGAGCGCATGATCGCCGGTACGCGATCAGTCACGAGTCCTTCTTTGCGCAAAGTCGGAACACGGCTACGGACGAGTTCCAAAAGTTCATTCTCCTTTCCCGGCTTTGGCCGGTAAGCGACGATGACACAAACGCCAGCCATAAAAAATTAGATTACGGTCGCAGGAGACCGGCGAAGGCCTCGCGATAACGCCAAACCAAGAAGAGCTCGAGTGCGGTGACGACAATTGCAGGTGGAAAACCTTCCGGCGCCATCAGAATGTGGAACGCCCAGATGTTGAAAATGATTGCTGCCAGGATCGTGAGACCGAGCGGAACAAAACGCCCGATGAGCAAAAGCAAGCCGCCGATAAGTTGCATCCCGCCGATCACGTAAACGTAGCCGCTCTCAAAAAACGCTTTCAGGTAGAGGCCGGCGACGCCTTCTGGCAGCGGCGGCATGGGAAGGAAATGCAGGAACGCGTTCGAGCCAAACGTGACGAAGATGAGTCCGAGCAGGACGCGAGCAATGACGGTGGCGATTTTCATGGCGGCCTCATCTTTTCCCGGGCGACGCCGTTAGCAAAGCAAATTTTTGTGGCGGTTGATCCGGCCTCGAAAAATTGATGCAAATTTTTATTGCTTGGCGAATTATTCCTGCTACATATTTAACCAGATGGTTAAATATTCACCAAGGATGTTGAATCGCACGTTCGCCGCTCTGGCCGACCCGACCCGGCGGCGCATCCTGGCCCATCTGGCCCGGGGCGACCGCTGCGTAACCGATCTGGCGAAGCCTCATTCGATGTCGCTGCCGGCGGTCTCGAAGCATCTCCGTGTGTTGGAGAATGCCGGCTTGATTCGCCGCAAACGCTATGGCCGCGTGCATCAATTGAACTTGGAAGCCAAGCCAATGAAGCAAGCGGTTCGTTGGATCGAAGAGTATCGGAAATTCTGGGAGGGCTCGCTCGATCGCCTGGCCGACTATTTGGAAAAGACAACCAAACAACCGCAAAAGAAGGGAGCCAAGTAGTCGCGATGTGTCCTGCGTGTTTAGCAAACGCGGTGTTGATCGCAGTTGGCGCAACATCAGGCGGCGGCCTGACTGCTTTCGCGCTCAACAGATTCTTTAGAAGAAAGCAAACGAACAAAGATCAGAGGAAACCGAAATGAAACGAAAAGCGATGGAACGCGAAACGGAAGCGTAGAAGCAGAGCCCGTTATATGACCACGATAACCACACCCTTCTCAGGCGGATGCGCTTGCGGCGCGATTCGCTACGAATCCACAGCAGAACCGGTTTTTATGCTTCACTGTCACTGTCGAGATTGCCAGCAATCCAGCGGAGGTCCCTTTTCGTCTTACGTCATCGTGCCGACGGAAGCTTTCAAGCTCTTGCAAGGCTCACTCCGCTTCCATGCCTCGCCCAGTCAGAGGGGTGGCAAGACCCATCGGGGCTTTTGCCCTGAATGCGGCTCGCCGATTCAGGTCATAACCGATCCGCAGCCTCACACTGTCGCGATCAGAACGGCGAGCCTGGATGATCCGAGCTGGTTCAATCCGCAAGTAGATGTGTGGACATCAGACGCCCACCCGTGGGACCAAATGAATCCCGCGTTGCCAAAGTTTGAAAAGTATCCGCCGCAAACATGACATTGATTGCTGCCCGGCGCGGGTTCAACCGGCGGGCTGACGGCGTTTGCCATGAAGAGAATTTTTTTAGAGCCGACCGAAAACATCAAACAAACGAAATTGGAGAAGGGAACAAAATGAAACTAGCAGAAATGAAAATGGATCGAGAAGTCGTATCGGAAGCTGAATGGCTCGTGGCGCGAAAGGATCTGCTGACGCGAGAAAAAGAATTCACGCGTCAGCGGGACGCGCTCAGTGCAGCGCGTCGTCAGCTACCGATGGTCAAGGTCGACAAGGAATATGTGTTCGACGGACCGAAAGGTAAGGAGATGCTGGGCGATCTCTTTGACGGACGCAGTCAATTGATCGTTTACCACTTCATGCTCGGTCCAGACTGGGAAGAAGGTTGCAAGAGTTGCTCGTATCTGGCCGATCACTTCGATGGCGCCAACTGGCATTTGCCGCATCGCGACGTCACGTTTGTGGTCATATCGCGGGCGCCGCTTTCCAAGCTCGAATCATACAAGAAACGCATGGGCTGGCGGTTCAAGTGGCTGTCGTCCCACGGCAACGATTTCAATTTCGACTATCACGTATCGTTCACGAAGGACGACGAAGCTAAGGGCAAAGTTTACTACAACTACGGGCTGGGAGAATTCATGAGCGACGAACTTCCCGGACTGAGCGTGTTTTACAAAGACGAAACCGGCGACGTCTTTCACACTTATTCGACCTACGCGCGCGGACTCGATTACTTGATCGGCACCTACAACTTTCTCGACCTGACGCCCAAGGGCCGCGACGAAAATCCGGACTCAACGATGGATTGGGTGCAGCGTCACGACGAGTACCTCGCTTAAGGAGGAAGAAGAGAAAATATGACTACTAAGACTGAAGCCCAGACTCAGATCGGGCAGGAATTTATCATCACGCGCGAATTCGATGCGCCTCGTGAACTGGTTTGGAAAGCATGCACCGAGGCAAAACAAGTAGCGCAATGGTGGG
>DASYVQ010000031.1:0-11956 GCA_035936875.1 Chthoniobacterales bacterium | reverse complement strand
TGAATATGCCTTTGACCGGACCCGCCATTGTTGGATTCGCGCATCTGGCATTTCAGAAAGTGAAAACGGCATTTCGCGAAAGAATTCGCGAACGCGCGGACGCGACGGAATGTGAACTGACCGCGGACGATTGCCAGTTCGTTAGGCAAAACTTTCAATACGAGAAATTCGATGAATATACATATCCATCTGCCGACTTGCAGATCGCGGCGAGATCGATCGAAGCCGTGGCGCGCGGAGATTATCAATGGATTCTGGCGGAACTTCACCCGCCCGTCGCACTCCTTCATCACGGATTCTACTGGTCGTGCCCGGACACACCGGCCCTTTCCCATGCGCTGGCAACAACCGTCTTTGGAAAGCCGAGCTTTCATTTTGGCATTTACGCGGCCGATTTCACGGCGACGACTACGGTGCGCTTCTTCGATGCGCTTCCGACCCTGAATTACTTTGTCGCGCCACAACGCTCAAATCCACGCTGGCGTGTTGTCTCGCCTGCGGAAGCCGAAGTCTATGTCGATCCAACGAGCGGCGACGTCGCCTTGCGCAAAAGGGGCTCGCACGAATATCTCGGTTCCTTTGCTCGCAACTGGATCATTCCACTTGGTTTTCACCCATTTCAATTCGGGATGGCGCCGCACATGCCGCGATTGCGTTGCGGAAAAGTAATCGTCCAGCGCCGGTCCTGGACGATAACGCTGGATGAGATCGGAAAAGGCGATTTCACCGGTATTTCGCGCGATCTCGTTCTGGCGATTGAGCGATTGCGCGCCCAAAAAGATTGGCCGCGCTTCGTTTACATTCGTCCCACCGAGCAGGCACTCCGGCGCAGCGGCGCCGAAGGCCGCGACAAAGACACCAAGCCGGTCTTTGTCGATCTCGAGAGTTACCTTTTCCTCGAAATCTTTCATCGTTGGCTTACCAAATCAGGTGAGCTCGAAGTGACCGAGATGCTGCCCGATCCCGATCACTTACTTTGGAAGGAACGGGATGGGCGCCGCACCTTCGAATTGCGAACCCTAATCGTCCCGCGCTCATGAAAATTGTCGCGATCGCAAATCAAAAAGGTGGCGTCGGCAAGACCACCACGGCCGTAAATCTTGGCTGCGCGCTCGCAGAGCGCGGCCTTCGAATCTTACTTATCGATCTTGATCCGCAGGCCAACGCCACCAGCGCACTTGGGATGCAGGAAATCGAAACCGACAGCATTTACGAATCGTTGTTGGGGGGCGCCCCGGTCACGGAGAAAATACTGCCCACACGGGTCGAGCGATTATTTCTCGTTCCCTCCGATCTCGATCTGGCTGGAGCCGAAGTGGAAATCGCGCGCATGAACGATCATCTCACGCGTTTGGCCAAGACATTGTCGATCTTGCGCGCGGATCAAACGTTCGACTTGGTTTTGATCGACTGTCCGCCTTCGTTAGGCATCCTTATGACCAACGCCTTGGCCGCCGCTGACGAAATTCTGACGCCGATTCAGTGCGAATATTTCGCGCTCGAAGGCTTGGTAAAAATCGTGCGGGTGGTGGAGCAGGTTCGGGATTCCGGCGCGAACGATCAGGTCGAGATCGGCGGCATCGTGATGACGATGTTCGACAGCCGGACCAACTTAAGCGCCCAAGTGGTGGCGGATGTGCGCGCACATTTTGGAGAGCGCGTGTATCGGACAATCATCCCGCGCACTGTGCGGTTAAGTGAAGCGCCCAGTTTCGGAAAATCGATTCTCGAATATGATCCGAACGGAACCGGCGCCAGTGCTTACCGTGCGCTCGCCCGCGAGTTCATGAAACGGCACGCTTTGCCGGCCACTGTGCGCGAAACATCGCAAAGATTAGCGTTGGAGTAAGCCGGCAAGCACGCGACCCAGGACTAGGATCGACAATCACGTCTGCGATGTTGCCCCGGCTTCCACGGCGGCCGTGTCAGCCGGAAGATATTTTGCGCCAATCAACCAAAGCAGACCTGAAATCGACATCACCGCTGAAAGCGCGAAGAATGCCACATTCATGTTGGTATGACCCGCTACGAGTCCAAGAAGTGGCGGCGCGATTGCGTCCCCAAGCGCATGCATCACGAAAATGTTCAGGGCAAAGGCCATCGCGCGCACGGAAGGAAGCGAGACGTTTGCCACCGCCGTGTTCGCCGGACCGGTGTTGAAAAAGATAAAGAATAACGCGCCGAACAAGAGAACCCAGGCGTAGGGAAAAGGCGTGTAGAGCATTATTACCACAAACGGGAAACCGACCAGCATCCCAATGCCCGAAACAAGAAAGTACGATCCTCGGAACCGCGTGCGAAGGCGGTCTGCCAAGAATCCGCCGGCCAATGTCGAGGTCAATCCAGCTACAGCGGTAATGCCGCCGAAAACGGCCGTGGCGGAAGCTGGTTGGTGGCGAAATTGCAAATAAGCCGGCATCCAATAAGCGAGGCCGCCTAACGCAAAAGCCATGGCTGTCTGCGCGAAAACGTTGAAGACGTAGGACGGCGTCTTCATCAAGGTAACCACCATGCGCAGGTAGTTTGCCAACGATGTTTTATCGCGCCGCTCGCCGGTTGAAACTTTAAGGCGAGGATCTTTTTGGAAAAAACAAAGGAAGCCGAGCAGCAAACCCGGCGCAGTGACAAGGTAGAACGCCCAGCGCCAGCCCAGATGAACATTTATTAATCCACCCAAAACATAGCCCAGCGCGCTGCCTACGGGAACGGCGGCAAAAAAAATCGCCAGCATGCTTCCGCGCGTTGCTACTGGAAAGAGATCGGAAATAATCGGCGGAGCCGCCGGACCATAGGCGCCTTCGCCAATGCCGACGAAAATTCGCGCAATAAAGAGAGCGGCAATGCTAGTGGCCAGTCCCGATGCAGCACTGGCGAAGCTCCAAATAATGGCTGCGATTCCGATGATAATCCAGCGCGAAAAGCGGTCTGCCAGCCAACCCAGCGCCGGTGCAGAGAGCATATAACTGACGACAAACGCAGTACTGAGCGTTCCGGTCCACCACATCGCGTTTGGATCATTCGGCGCAAAAAAGGTTGCGCGGATCGAAGGTTCGACGGCCGCAAGGATGTACCGATCGATAAAATTAAAAAGATTAATACCGAGCAGAAGCGCCAGCGAAATACGAGCTGCAGTCCGGGGAGGTTGGGTCGACATTGAATTGCGACCGGAGATACCTGGCGGCGTTTGAATTGCAAAGAACAAATAATCCGGCGCGAGGCTACGCCTGGCGTCCCCTCGCACGCGAATTTATTAAGCGACATGGTTTGCCAGCCATTGCGCGCAGCGCATCGCAAAAACCAGGGTTGGGAATCCTTTGAAACCCGTTTTTCGCTCGAACAGCATCCCGACTTTTTCCGCCACCCGGCGCGAAGCCACGTTGTCCGGATGAATCAGCGAAATCACGCGATCAAACCTTCGTGGCCGATCTTCGCGTCGCGGTGAGCAGCTGGGAGCGAGTAAAATGCTGCCGCTTCAGAACGTCTTTGAATCGAGCCGGACGCAGAACAAATCCCCCTCGGCGCTGTGGATCACTTCGTTATACCCGAGCGCTCGCAAATTTTGTTCGAGCTCGTACGCTCCATCCGGATAGCCGATTCGACTGACGCAGAGCGCGCTAAAGCCGCGCCTTTTGAGCTCGGTGATTGCGTCCGGTAAGGACATGTTCACCACTTCGTGTTGCCATTGTTCGCGCGGGCGACCTTTCATTGAGCCAAATGAGAAGCGTAGATGGCGCGTGTAGAGGTACGGCCGCAGCTGGTCGTATGCACTTTCGGTGCGCAGAGGCGATTCCGGAAAATCCATGACCGGAAGTTGGAAAACCATCGCACCGTGTTGAAGCACCGATTCCATGTCGGCGACGAATTTCTGATCGGAAGAAATCTGGCGCGCAACCAATTCCTTTTCCTCTGCCGATGGCGGGGCAGGAACCTGGTCCGTAACAATAACAACAGAACACAGACCGGCGGCGAGAAATGGCAAAAGCCGTTGTCCAACTCGCCGCGTTAGCCATTCAGCAGCAAAAAGCAGCGAAATCGCGAGAATGACGATACTAAGGCGGCAGCCGGCGCGCAGATAAGTAAAGCCCACTGCACCAACAATGGCGTTCAGACCACCCGTCGTGAAAAAAAGAAAAATCCACAGCACCTGCAAGGCTGCTGCGGGCACACGAAGCGAATGCCGTTTGATCACAGTGTGGATCGCGCTGACCGCCAAGATCGACAATGCGGCCGTGCCGATTATTCCAAGGTATGATCCTTCATCATGGAGAATAGCGACATGTGTGCGCCACTGCGCGAAGTTCCGAAATGCTTCCCAGTGGTGCGTCAGCGGCGGCACGAAAAGATCGAGAAGCTTGAGTGCGTAGATCTCGAGCCACTGAAATTGCCGAACGACGGCGTCATGATTGCGCCCAAAACGCAAACTGTACAGCCACGGGCTGATATTTATGAGCACAAAGGCGAACGCGGTTGCTGCCACAAACGACAAACCCGAAATCAGATGATTCGATTTGCGGGTCCGGATGAACATTGCAGCCGTCGTGAGCACAATGAGTTGGCAAAATATTGCTGAGTAGTACGGGTTTTGCAGTCCGGCCAGAAAACCGACTGCCATTCCGAACCAGAAGTGTTTCGATTGCAGTTGGACTCCGGATTCGTCAGAAACCCAGCCCCAAACCACCAGAAACAACGGAACATGCCAACACAGAGCGACCATCGGATGGTCGGGCGATTGGGAAAAAATAAACGACGCCAGACCGAAGGCGAGCGCGCCCGTGAACGACCACATGGGACTGACCCGACGATATCGGCTAACGAAGTAAAAGGTGACGCCCGCGAGCAGGTGCCAACTAAGCAGCGCTATATTAAGCGCGGCAAAAATTCCGACGGCGCGCGCCAATACGCCGATCGCATAAATTGGAAGATACTCGAGATAAGGCCAATCGTTCCAATTTGCTTGGTAAGGAGCACCCAGTTCCGGCACAAATTTGGAGCGAAACGGCGCGAAATGGCCGTCCCGGGCCGCGCGGATGAAGGCCGAATATACGAGGATGTCGGATTTGTCTCGGCCTGCGTACGGTCCGATGTATGTGGTTGGAAGCTGCCAGGCGGCAGGGCTCCACATCGAGTTGGCGTAGCACCAGCTCGCAGAGGTGATGACGACCAATGCGACGATTGCAACGATGTCAGGCCAAAATTTTTTCGCCAAATGTTTAACTGCTACGCCTCCGCCATGCGAGTCGCCCGGCAGCGTAAGATGTCGATCTTGCAGATTGTCGATCTTAGCTTCGAATTAGGGGTTTGGTGAAGCCGAAAGTTTCGGTGAGGCGGATGCCTTCGGCGAAGCACCGGGCGAAGCAGCCGTTACTATCTTTGCTTTCTCCATCGGTCCGAGCTTCACGATTTTCGCCTCGAAGCTGCCGTCCGGATTTTTCCAGTACGAACCGCTAACCTCCTGGTTCTCGGAGATATCCTTAATGGTCGCGGCCTGCGCGCCTTTAGTGATCGTCGTTTTATCGGTTACTTTGAAGGCGCGAGGTTTTTCCTTGCCAGTGATGGTGAACGTTTTGTCTTTCTGATCTACGGTCGAAACCATTCCGTGAAAGGGGAACGGGCGGGTTGACTGTTTGGCGGATGAGGCGGTCGGTGCTGGAGACGGTATCGCACTCGGAGAAGCTGAAGCGGAAAGCGCGTTTTTCGGCATCGTTTGCGCGATCAGCGGGAAACAAAGGGCTAGGCTCACGACGCCAACGCAACTGATGAGATTAGTTTTCTGTTTCATAATTTGGGCCTTCGGTGAGTGGACGAAGTTAGGGGGATTTTTCTTCAACCCGTTTATCGGTTCGGCCTAACGAAGGCAATCTGAAATAATTCCGTTGCGCTGCGAGCGAAGACTGGAGGTAAGGGGATTACGCTCCCGCTAGTGCATCCAATAGTGAAGCCCGGCATATGGATTTTACCTCCACGCCTGTGGCTTTGGAGGTAAGGGGATTATCCAAAGTTTCGCTTTGGCTCCAGTTTTAGAGCTTCGCTTTTAACCCGTGCGCTCCGCGCCCCACCGGTCGAACAAAATTCTCATCCCCTGTAAATTTAATCAATTTTGCTGACGCGAAATTTGTGGAGGTAAGGGGATTCGAACCCCTGACCTTCTCATTGCGAACGAGACGCTCTACCAACTGAGCTATACCCCCAAAACCTTCCACTCGCCGAGCGTTACGGCTGAAAACCAGAGGTCAATTTTGACCAGCGGTCCACCCGTTTTGCCCCCCCACGATGATTTCCGGACAGTCCACTTCTGTCCGGAAAAGTCAGGGTTGAACGCTGTGAGAATCGGCTCGCGCCTCAACTCAAAACGCTCAACTGCGAGGGAAAAGTATCGAGGTGGAGCGGGATTCATCAAGCGAAAAGGGCGGATACAATGGGGATATCCGCGATCCTGATCCTTCCGGTCGATCAACCATTCCACTTCTAGGCTTCGCAGCACTTACTGATTGTTGTTTACCATTTGCGGCGCCGGTTTGCTCAGTTCCAGGCGGTCGCTCACTTTCTGGATTTGTGAGGCCTGCTCTTTCACGCTCGCAGTAAGAACCTCAATGCCCTTCTGTTGCTGCGCGACCGTTGCTTCCAGTTCCTGGACCTTGCGGTGCTGTTTGAGGAATTCGTTGAGCAACATGGCATTCACCGCTTCGTAGCGGACGGTGTAGACTTTCCCTTCGGCATCGCGCGCGACCAGATCGGGGTTCACCTTTTCCACTTCTTCGGCCACGAGCCCGAACTGCGGGATGCTCTTGGGGTCAAGCTTATGCTTGTAACGGAAGGTCACCGGTTTGAGCGCAAGAATCGCTTCGCTCGACTTCTCCATCGGCTTGATCTCTTCCTTATAACGCTGCGAAGAGACGATCGTGCCGAGATGACCAGTGCCATCTACGACGACTGCTACACCTCCTGCCACGGTTGACCCGCTAATGCCGCCGATGAAAGTAGCAAGCTGGTCTCTTTGGTTGCCGATGCGAATCGTGTTAGACTCGACCGCAGGACCAAAGTTGCCGTTGCCGATGTAAATGTTGTCATCACCAGTTGTGAGGTTGTAGCCGGCTCGAAAGCCCAGCCCGATGTTTCGACTGCCGGTACTATTAAAAAGGGCCACGTTACCGACCGCCACGTTGGAAGCCCCCGTTGTGTTGTTGAAAAGGACACGGTTCCCATGGGCAACGTTGAAGTAGCCGGTTGTGTTGCTGAAGAGCGCCCCTGCGCCGGTAGCGTTATTGGATATGCCGGTTGTGTTGCTAGTGAGCGCTTGAGAACCATTGGCGGTGTTGTGGTCGCCGGTTGTGTTACTGGCGAGCGCGAAAACACCAATGGCCGTGTTGACGCGGCCCGTTGTGTTGCTATAGAGCGCCGAATCACCAGTGGCCGTGTTGTAGTCGGCGGTGGTATTGCTGAAGAGCGCTTGATTACCAATGGCCGTATTCGAGGTGCCAGTGGTGTTGCTATAGAGCGCCGAATCACCGGTGGCCGTGTTGATGTTGGCGGTGGTATTGCTGAAAAGCGCGTTATTACCATTGGCCGTATTGGAGGTGCCGGTGGTGTTGCGGGAGAGCGCGTTCGTGCCCGCAGCCAGGTTGTAATTGCCGGTGGTGTTGCTCTGAAGTGCTTGAAGACCAGCAGCGGTGTTGTAGATGCCGGTGGTATTGGCATAGAGCGCAGCATAACCATCACCCGTGTTGGAGTTGCCGGTTGTGTTGCTAAAGAGCGCTTGAGTACCATTGACCGTGTTGTAGTTGCCGGTTGTGTTGTTAATGAGCGCATCGACACCAGTGGCCGTGTTACGGCCGCCGGTTGTGTTGCTAGCGAGCGCACCGACACCAGTGGCCGTGTTGCGGCCGCCGGTTGTGTTGTTAGCGAGCGCACCGACACCATTGGCCGTATTGGAGGTGCCGGTTGTGTTGAAGTAGAGCGCATTGACACCAGTGGCCGTGTTGCGGGCGCCGGTTGTGTTGCTAATGAGTGAGTGCACGCCCATTGCCGTGTTGACGCTGCCGGTTGTGTTGCTATAGAGCGCACCGGCACCAGTGGCCGTGTTGAAGATGCCGGTTGTGTTGAAGTAGAGCGCGGCAGAGCCAAGCGCCGTGTTGTTGGCGCCCGTTGTGAGACTGAAGAGGGCATCTAAACCCTCAGCGGTGTTGCCGTTGCCAAAGTCTCCGTCGGGCGGATTTCCATCGGCGTCTAATACTGCTTGTGATGTCGAGGAAAGCGCAAAACAGGCAAGCGCAATGAGAAGGAAGCCGTAGCGCCAAGGCAACGGATTGATCGAATTTCTAAGCTGAGGAGTTGTCATTTTTAGTTTCATATTATTCCTTTGTCTCTAAGGGTTTAGTCTTCACACCTCTAATTGTCCGAACGGGCCCGCAAAACGGACATTTAATTCTTGCTTTTTTTCCGCCGTTTACTTCAAAATGCCCGGAGAGGAGCGTTGCTTTGAGTGTTTTTCCCATTCCCGGCGTCACCCAAATCCTGCAGGATTGGAATGATGGCGACAAAGACGCACCCAACCGCCTGATCCCGCTGATTTATGATGAATTGCGCCGTCTTGCCGCGAGTTACATAAGGCGCGAGCGGCCTGATCACACCCTGCAAGCTACCGCGCTCGTGCATGAGGCTTATCTAAAGCTCGTCGGCCGCGAGCATACGGATTGGAAGAATCATGCGCACTTCTGTTCGGCAGCGGCGCATCTGATGCGCCGGATCCTAGTGAAGCATGCACATGCGCATAATACACAGAAGCGAGGCGGCAAGATGCGTAAGGTCTATCTCGACGAAACCAGGGAGCTGGGCCAGGAGAAGTCTCCTGATCTTCTCGCCTTGGATGACGCGCTCAAGAGTTTCGCCAGCTCGCATCCGCGCGAAAGCGAAGTTGTCGAGCTGAAGTTTTTTGGTGGGCTCGAAGTAGCAGAAATCTCCGAGGTGCTCCACGTTTCAACCAAGACGGTGCTGCGCGACTGGAATTTTGCCAGAGCATGGCTTTGCCGCAGGCTCAGACAGGAAGATCAATATGCCTAACGAGCGGACCGTTCGCGTCGCGGAGCTTTTTAAGTCCGCTGCGGAATGCCCCGAGGACGAGCGATCGATATTTCTGGATAAGGCCTGCGCGGCCGATCCGGACCTGCGTGAAGCAGTTGAATCGCTTCTGGAATTCAACGAGCAAAGCCTATTCTTGAAGCAGCCTGCGCTTGATCTCGCTGCTGAGTCCCTGACAAAGAGCGGCGGCCTGGCTACTGACGACAGGATCGACAACTACCGGATCATTTCGCGCATTGGCAGTGGAGGGATGGGAGATGTTTATCTCGCCGAGGACGTAGAACTCGACCGCAAAGTAGCCCTAAAGCTAGTCCGCCGCGGAATGAGCACGGAGGACGTCATCCGGCGTTTCCGTTACGAGGAGAGGATACTGGCGGGTTTGAACCACCCGAATATCGCGCAGCTTTACGGCGGCGGCGTGACGGAGGACGAAATTCCATTCTTCATCATGGAGTACGTCGACGGTATTCGCATTGATCAATACTGCGCCGATCACAATCTTTCGATCACAGTTCGGCTGGAGCTATTCCGAAAGGTTTGTTCTGCCGTCGAGTTCGCGCACCAGCACCTGATCGTGCACCGGGACATCAAGCCTTCGAATATTCTTATCACAAAAGAAGGGGAAACAAAGCTACTCGACTTTGGTATCGCTAAGCTACTCGATCCCGACAGGCTCGCGGCTGGCGACCCTACCATCACCATCGCACGCGTTATGACTCCTGATTACGCCAGTCCTGAGCATGTGCGAGGTGAAGCGATTACTACCGCGAGCGATGTCTATAGTCTAGGTGTCTTGCTCTACGAACTCCTGACTGGCACAAGGCCCTATCGCATCACCAGCAATCGCCCGGAAGAAATCGTGCGCGTGATTACTACCCAGGAGCCGGAGCGACCTAGCAAAGTCGTAGCATCGGCATCCTGCCGAGGGTCCACGGGCTGGAAGCCCGTGCCACATTTCCGCGGCGATCTCGACAACATCGTTCTTATGGCGTTGAGGAAGGAGCCGCAAAGACGCTACGGCTCCGTCGCGCAATTCAGCGACGACATTAGACGGCATCTCGAAGGCCGCCCGATTACAGCGCATCGCGACACCATCGGCTATCGGACCAGTAAGTTTATCGCGCGACACAAAATAGGTGTGGCCGCGGCTGCGGCTGCGGTCGTTGCATTGTTCGGTGGGATCATCGCATTCGCCTGGGAAGCTAGTCTGGCTTCAGCGCAGAGGGACAAGGCTGTTGTGGAGCGAAACAAAGAAGAACGCTTGAGCGGATTTCTGAACACTGTCTTGTTCTCCTCAGATCCGGGTTGGTACGCGCCTGCCGGCGAACGTGGACAGCCGCTAACTCTGGAAGAAGCAGTAGAGGCGGCCGCCCAGCGCTCGAGCAAAGAGCTAGCCGACCAGCCAGACACATTGGGGAAATTGCAGCGTACGATAGGAATGAGCTACCGAAACCGTGGCCGTTATGATTTGGCCGCAAAATACCTTGGCTGGTCAATCGATAACTATCGAAAAGTGTATGGCGACAATCACTCAGAGGTAGTTGAGGCGAAACATTTGCTTGGCACGGCCCTCTTCCTGGGAGGGCACTCTGCAGAAGCGGAACCTTTATATCGCCAGACGCTGGATTTTTATCGTGCCGCCGTTTCCAAAGGAAATAGCGATAGTTTGAAGAAGCTGTTTGAAATACTTAACGACCTTGCCTATCTGCTCCGCCGCAAAGGAGAACCCGCCGGTTCCGAGGCATTCGCTCGCGAAGCATTGCAGTATGAGTCGCATTTCAAAGGCGGCGACCGCGCGATCGTCGGTATCGTACTTGGTCATCTGGCTATGGCGCGGCAGGACCAGGGTGATCTGGACGGATCGGAAGCCTTCCAGCGGCAAGCCGTGGAAGAGCTAAGGCGGCTATCGGGCGCCCCACGTTTGGAACTAGCCCAGGCGATTATCGTGTTAGCCGACCTTCTGAAAACGAGGGGAAACTATCGGGAGGCTGAGTCGTTGAACGACGAAGGTTTCGCTATTCTTCAACGTCTCGTCGGCGACACGCATCTATCCACAGTGCTTTCGCTGAATATCCGCGCCGAGTTGTTTTTCCTCCAGGGCAAGCACGCCGAAGGCCAAGAGCTCGCAGAGAAGGCGCTAGCGACCATGAAACAAAGCTTGCCGCCTGGGCACCCACTGACCGCATTCCCGCTTGCTACCCTAGGAACCATGCAATCAAAAAACGGGCGTCCGGACCTGGGGGAATCGCATCTCCGCGAGGCCTTGGCGGTGCGCGAGAAAACTTTTCCCAAGACCCATTGGCTGGTCGCCATCGTTGCCACCGCACTCGGTGAGTCTCTCGCAGCTCAAGATAAATTTACTGAAGCGGAGCCACTGCTTCTAAGCAGTTATACTCAGATCAAGGCAATGCTGGGAGAAAAGGATCCGCGCACGATCGAAGCGCTCCAGCGAATCGTTGCACTCTTCGACAAATTGCAGCGGCCGGAAGCTGCGCAATACCGAGCCTTGCTTCCACCGCAGCCAACTCAGACCAATTAATCCGCTAGGATAAGCAAAGTAACATGGGCGAGTCCGAAAATGGGCAACTGCCATTGGCGAAGCCAGTCAGGTCGCCCTTCGAAGTTCAATGATGCTACGCTTGATCAACTTTGCGCTGCCTTAGCGGACGGTTGCCCGATATGATGTGCCTGCACCGTCGTCGGCATCGGTGTGACCACGCTAAGCGAGTGGAGGGAAAAATATCCCGAGGTCAAGCAACGGATGGATGAAGCACGCGAACTCGCGCGACTGAAAGCCGCAATTCGAGATGTAGGACCGGGCAGCCCTGAAAAATCAATTTGCGATATGTTGCGTAAAGCGAAAACTCTTCGCCTTTCAGGT
>DASYVQ010000030.1:0-10589 GCA_035936875.1 Chthoniobacterales bacterium | reverse complement strand
CGCACACCAGCGTGGGTTCGTTCGTCGACAGATCACATGCGCCGTTTGCGATTACTGCGACTGTTCGTTCTCGCCTGGAACTTACCGTTTCTAGTTTTGGCGCTCTCTATTGTTACCTTTCTGTGGCTATCACACTGAGTCATCTAACCAATCGCTGGAGCCAACCGCTGGCAGTTGTACTAAGAAAGTTGAGGGTTGAGAGATGATAGTTGAGAGTAAAACAAAGCTCGCTGTCGCCAGCGGTGGCTGATCTCATTCTCGTTAGGCGTACACTCGGCAACCAATAGCCGGCAAATTCCAGCGATTCTTTCCACTAGTTTCAACTTAGCTTCTCGTTAATCGCGACAACTCGGGTCGAGCTTACTTACTCTCCGAACGGTCCGAGCCGGACTGGCATTTAGCACACGGGCCGCCCACATCCAGTGTTGTTGACGCCTTCACTTCCCAGTTCCGGCGCCGCTACCCTGCGCGGCCTTGCCGTCTACCCGGCGGCTTCCCAGCTCGCCGTGTTCTCGTTAACCTCGACGACTTGTTTTCTCGCAAGGCGCCTACGAAACGAGTGAGAAACGCGACTAAGCTTGAAATAAATTCCCAACCCCGATTCAGTCTTCCGCAATATCGGCTCTCGCATCGAAGTAGAGCAAGATAAAGGGAATGCCGAGCAACGGCCTCAGAATCGCCTGCAACAGCGCCGCGGCGGAAGTTAAAACATCTTCGCTGCTCGACTTCGGTGCTGCTTTCAAGGCTTCCATCAAAGCGTGAGGATCATGCGAGGTCATCAGTGTGTGAAAGGATTGCTGAAGGGACGACCAGCTAGCGGCGGTTTCGAGCGCGAGCACAAACAGGGTCCAAAGCGAAACGATAAGGGCGCCGCGCCAGAGCGGACGTTTAAACCATGGCCGATCGCGCCCACTGCGCGCGAGTTGTTTACTGCGGCGCAACGATTGCATCGCGTCCGCGTCTTCGAACACTACGGCTTGCTGCCAGAACAACACGTTGATGAATAACCGGCCAAACATCCAGACCTGGAAAACTAGCAAGACCAGCGCTAACAAGATCAGCGAAAGCGAAGAAGCGCCGATGGTAACCATCAGAAGTATGCCGACGGCCAAGGCGAGCAATAAAATGAAGGCGACGTAAACCAAAATGCAGACCGCCGCTATCCGCGGCCAAAATCTTATCGCTTCGTTAAGAACGCCAAGAAATCCTATGCGCCGGCCGCCGGCGAGTTCTGCCGTGAGGACCTGGATTCCGGCGATGTAAACCGGCCACAACGTGAGCTTGAGAATGAGCATGCATAATGCGAACGCCGCCGCTGCGACGGTGCGAAGATCGACATCTACATTTGTTGAGCCCTCTAGCGCCGCGCTCGTAAGTTGCCCACACAGCGAAGGCAGGAACACGAGAAGGGTCAGGCAAAAAAACTGCCAGAAGCCGCGGTAATAAATCCGAAGCGTCTCGGCACAGATTCGGAAGAAGCTGCGTTGAGGCGCAAGTGGGGTAGCAGGAGGAGGCGGAGGCGCTAATGCTGGCGTGGTTTCAAATAGTCCCGGAATTTCCGCAGCTGTCGTCCAGAGAGCCTCCTCCGCCGAAGCGGTTACGTCGGTCGGATCGACATCTGCGCGCCGCGCTTCGTTTTTCGGAAGGACGCGGCCGTCTGCTTTCCATTCCAGCAACGTCGTCATGTCGGCCGGCCCGTATTCCCTGCCATCTACCCGAATGATCCATTGTTCCGACATTGCCGTGAGCGACCATCCCGCATCTGGCATCCAGAATCCAGTAAGCAAAAAGACAGAATTTACAAAATTAGATGGATTAAGAACAAAGATTCGTGCGGCTTAGATTTTGAAATCCTGAGAATCCAGTGAATCCTGTCTGATTAGATGAAGCTGCTTCTCGTTGACGGGCATTACTATGTTTATCGCTCCTTCTTCGCCATTCAGAATCTGTCTAACTCACGTGGCGAGCCGACCAACGCGATCTTCGGATTCACCAAGACACTCCGCCTGATGATCAAGCATTTGCAGCCGGAACTGGGAGCAGTTTTTTGGGACGAAGGTTTGCCGCAAAAAAGGATGGAACTGCAACCGGCTTACAAGGAAACGCGCAAAGAAATGCCGACGCCGATGGTTCCGCAGCTGGATTTTATTCAGAAACTTACGCCGCTCCTCGGATTCAAAAATATTTCGCTGCCAAACACGGAAGCCGACGATTTGATGGGCTGCTACGCGATAGCGGCTTGCAAGCGGAACATCGAGGTGGTGCTCGCCACCAACGACAAGGACTTGTTTCAACTCGTCGGCCCGTCCGTAAAAGTCTACACCACGGCGAAAGCCGATCTCGCCACGCCGAAGGACGCCTTCGCCCTACTCGGCGAGGAACAAGTGACCACAAAGTGGGATGTACCTCCGAAACTGATCGGCGATGTTCTGGCAATTGCGGGAGATTCGGTCGACAATATTCCGGGCGCCGGCATCGGCCGAAAAACTGCCGCGGCGTTGATTGGAGAGTTCGGCGGATTGGAGCCTTTGCTCGCTAACATCGACAAAGTGAAAAGCGCGCGCACCCGCGAAAAACTCGCCGCCGCTCGGGATCAGATTCTGCAAAACCGCAAAATGGTCGAGCTCGATTGCGACACGCAGTTGCCGGTCGCGCTCGACGATCTTCGAATCACACCGGAATATCCGGCATTGATTAGCGCGTTGGAGAAATGCGAATTTAAGTCTCTTCTCCAGGAAATTCGGGATGAGGCTGCGCGCCTAGCCGGTTCGCAGCAGGCAGAATTGAGCCTGTAAGAAATTTTGCCAAGGGAATAGAAGCTAAGTCCTTGCAAAAGAGCGCCTTATATCACACGAAGTTTTCGTAAATAATTCGAACGCTGAAAGGGTAATGCTGTCAAAACTAATAGGTTAAGGCGATTCGGGCGGTTGCACGTTTTTGTATTTGCTGTTTCTCCTTGGCGTGCGCTGCCCGAATCTTTTTTTTCCCGCTTCCCGGAATCCAACTGCGGTGTTGCGACTCGCCGCGTAGTGATGTTCTCATAGGGACAGCGCTTTATGGAGGGCGACACTAAACCGTTCGGCATCCGAGGTTTTCTCATCGACGCGCCGGATTTCGGCACGCTCCGAGGCCGGTCCGGCGGTGCCATCGTTGTCGACAATGGCCGAATTGTAGAAAGCGGCGACTACGATGACCTACGCCGCGTGCAACGACCGAGCCCAATTCGTTGGATCGACCACGGCTCGGTCGCGATCTTTCCCGGGTTAATCGATTGCCACACTCATTTGCCCCAGTATTCCGCGGTGGCGCGCGGCGAAAGCGAGCTGCTGCCGTGGCTGCGGGAACATATTTTTCCGGTGGAACGCGAGTTCACTGGACCAAAAGCACGAGAAGAAGCACCGCAATTTTTTCACGAACTGGCGCGCCATGGAACAACCACTGTGATGGCTTACGCCGCCATTTACGAAGACAGCTGCGAAATGGGCTTTGAGGCGGCTAAAGCCAGCGGAGTGCGCACGATTTTGGGGAAGATGATGATGGATCTCGGCTCTTACGGTCAGCTCCAGCCCAAAAAAATTCTTTCCATCTCTCTCCTGGAAAGCGAGCGGCTCTGCCGCAAGTGGCATCGCGCCGAAGAGGGCCGGCTCGAGTATGCTTTTAGCCCGCGCTTCGCCGTGACCTGCTCGGAAAAACTAATGCGCAGCGCCGCTGAACTGGCTGCGCGTTTCGAAGCCTATCTCCAAACACATCTGGCCGAAAACCGCGAGGAGCTTGAGAAGGTGCACCATCTTTACATGAACGCGCGCGATTACACCCACGTTTACGAGAAGTGCGGATTGTTGACACCGCGGACCGTCCTCGGCCACTGCATTCATCTCAATCCGCGGGAGATCGCAGCCATCGCAGCCGCGCAATCAACCGTCGCGCATTGCCCGAGCTCAAATCTCTTTCTCGGTAGCGGATTGATTAAGCTCGATCAGTTATTGAAAGCCGGCATCACTGTCGGACTCGGTTCCGACGTCGCCGGCGGCCCGGAGCTAAACATGTGGCAGGTGATGCGCGCCGCGATCGACGTTCAGAAAGCCCGCGGCGCCTACGAACCAAATCTGCGCCCGATCCGCCCGAGTGAAGCGTTTTATCTCGCCACTCACGGCGGGGCACGCGCTCTCGGGAAAGCTGCGCTTATCGGAACGCTCGATGTCGGAAAAGAAGCCGATTTGATCGTTGTCGATCTTGCCGCGCTTTTGCCTTATCCAAAAAATCGCGCCGCACTGCGCGACCTTTCCACAGAAGATGTGCTCGCCCTTTGCATTTATCGCGGCGGGCCGCACGCGAATCTCGAGACATACGTGCGCGGCAAATGCATTTACCAGGCGCCTCAGCGCGCCTCAGTTGCATGAAAACGCAACCGATCGATCCAATTGGCGTCGCCCTGCAAGAAGACATTGGCGAAGGCGATGTCACGACGGAATTCTTTGTGCCGGCGAACTTGCAAGCCTCGGCTCGCATCCGAGCTCAGGAAAAGGCGATTGTCGCCGGAACAAAGACAGCCGCCGACGTTTTCCAGCGCGTTGATCCCGCAGTGCATGCCGAAATAATTCGAGCCGACGGCTCCGACGTCGCCGCTGGGGATGTGATCATTGAGATTCGTGGCAGCGCCCGCTCGATTCTCAAAGCGGAACGCGTTGCTTTAAATTTTCTTCAACGCCTGTCCGGGGTCGCCACACTCACCCGAAAGTTTGTCGAGGCCGCCGGAAATCACGGGGCCAAAATTCTCGACACTCGAAAAACGACGCCCGGCCTTCGCGCTTTGGAAAAAGCCGCGGTCGTCGCAGGCGGCGGCGCCAATCATCGCTTCGGCTTGTTCGACATGGTGCTGGTGAAAGATAACCATCTTGCTTCGCATGCGGGGTTCTCCGCTTTTGCCGAAACGGTGAGAAAACTCCGCCAAGAGCGACCCGACGTGCGCATTGAAGTGGAGGCGGACCGCCTTGAGCAGGTGCGCAGGTTTCTCCAAATCGACAATGTGGATGTTATCTTGCTCGACAACATGAAGCCGGCCCAAATCCGCGAGGCGGTCGCGCTCGGGAAAAACAAGGTGAAATTCGAAGCGAGCGGCGGCATCACTCTGAAAAACATCCGCCAAATCGCCGCCACCGGTGTCGATTATATTTCCATCGGCGCGCTCACCCACTCGGCTCGCGCAATCGATCTCTCGCTGGAAATGACGCCTCTTCCCGCTTGAACGAGCGCTCGCCACAGCGAGTCCGTTCCGGGGCGGACAAGATCGACAAGTCGGGGGCTACGATTACCGATCGACTGATCGCCGACGAGATGCGCGACGCGCTCGGCGATTGCATAATTGGCCGGGAGATTGTCGTGATCGAAGAAACGACTTCAACCAACGATTCGATCCTTCAACGAGCCACCCAAACGGCAGATGAAGGCCTGGTTGTTTTCGCCGAGCGACAGACAACAGGCCGCGGCCAGCGCAATAACACTTGGGAGTCTGCCGCGCACAAAGGACTTTGGCTTTCCATTCTCTTGCGACCAAAGATCGACATCGACAAATCGGGGCGACTGACTACCTGGGCCGTGAGCGTGATCGCGCAAACAATTTCTGAACAATTTGCGCTCACTGCGACCATCAAGTCACCCAACGACGTGTATATCGATAAAAAAAAAGTTGCCGGCGTACTTGTGGAAATGCGCGCCCAAAAAAATGCGCCGCATTTCGCCGTTCTCGGCATCGGCATTAACGTGAATCACGGCGCCGAGGATTTTTCCAAAGAGCTGCGGGGGCGCGCGATCTCTCTGGCGATGGCCTTAGATCGATCCGCCAAAGGACGGATTCGCCGCGGCGAACATATTGACCGCCAAAAATTCGCCGTCGCGCTCCTGCGCAATCTCGATCGAACTTATCGCGAAACTTTCGACTCATAGAAAGGTGGATCGAGCAGTCCCTTGCTCGATGCCAAGACCAGGCGGCGAAGCCGCTTTAATTAACATCGCCCGGCGGAGCGGCCGATCCACCTCGCCTTATCGCGAAACTTTCGGCTTGTAGCTTTGCAAGGCGCGCAATTTTTCCAGCGCGCGACCGCTATCGATCTCCTCTCGCGCAAGATCAATTCCACCCTTCAGATCGCGCGCAAGGCCGGCCACAACAAATCCTGCGCCAGCGTTGACGATCGTCATGTCGCGCTTCGGCCCGGTGACCTTTCCGGCAAGGATCCCTTCCAGCGTCGCTGCATTTTCCTGCGCGTTGCCGCCGCGCAACTCGCCAACGCTCGAGCGCGCGATGCCGAGCCAACTCACATCAAGAACGGCTGAGTTCATTTTTTTGTCCACCAACTCTGCCACCGTGGTCGCACCGCTTATCGAGATGTCGTCCATCCCCTGTCCATCGTCCGCCAATCCATGAACCACCCATGCGCTCTCGCCGCCGAGCTGCTGTAACACTTCCGCAAATATCGTCGTCAAGTGCGGCGCGAAAACGCCGATCAGTTGTCGCTTTGGCCGAGTCGGGTTCAAAAGCGGTCCGAGGAGATTGAAAACCGTCCGCCGGTTTTGCCGTGCCAGACGTTTCCGCATCTCCGCTAGAGCGCGGAACGCTGGATGGTATTTTCTCGCAAAAATAAATCCGAAACCGAACCGTTGAAGCGACTCCTTTAATTCAACGGGCGACAAATCGATCGCCACCCCTAATTCCTCAAGGACATCCGCACTTCCGCAAGTCGAGGTCACGCTGCGATTGCCGTGTTTCGCCACAACTGCGCCACCGGCGGCGAGAACGAAGCTGATTGTGGTTGAGACATTGAAAAAATCGAGACCGTCTCCGCCCGTACCGCACACGTCGACCATTGGGCCCGGTAAATCGACCGGATCGATCATCGGATCGACTGCGCGCTCCATCAGCCGCTGAATAAAGCCGACGATTTCTTCCGTGCTCTCGCCTTTGTCGTGCAGCACGGTCAGAAATTCGGCCTTCAGTTCGTCGTCGACCTGATCCGAGAGCAGCAGCGTGACCGCAAAATCGATGTCGCCGCTGTTCAGATCGACCCCGCCCCGCAATTTCTCGACGAGCGCCTTCATTCGTTCGTTATTCTCAGGTGTAGAGGCGCGTGTCCTCACGCGCAAATCTTAGGTATAAGCGGCTGAGGACAGCCGCCACTACATCGAATTCATTTCACTCAACCAGCCGCGATAAATTTGCGGAGAAATTTCCGAAGGTTTGATCTCGCTGCGCCCGCCCCAGAAAACATTTGTGTAAGACACCGGGATGCCGCTGGCCTGAAGATGTCGATCTATCGCCGCCTTGTGCTCGAGCAGGCGCTGCTTGTCCGTGCCGTGGGCGACAGCCATGATGTTCACGTTTTTGAATTCCGGCCCCGCTTCGCGCCAGTAACAGTGCGTGAGAATGTGATGCCGGCCGACTTCGCCGCCCACTTCAATTTCCCGCCCGGGCGGTACCGCCCAGTGGAAAAGAGCGTTGAATCGCGTCACCCGAACTCCGCCTTGCGATGGTTTGACGTGCTCGAGAAATGTCGAGAAGCGCCCGATAATTTTTCGCGCGTTTAATTCTTCGGCGACGCGATAAAATTCATCCAAAGATACGGCCGCTTCGTTGGCTCGCGCCGCCCATGGATTCGGGCGAATCTCCTCCGGGGCCAGCTCACGTTTGAGAGCAAGCAAAATTTCCCATTCGCGCTCGCTAAGATCGACAGCCTCCACCCGAATCATCTTCGCCGGTTCATCCGCTTTGCTTCCCGGCTCAATTGTTTTGCGCCGCACGTGGCCGACACCCAATGTGAAAATTCCTTTGGCCGGCATAAGGCGAAACTTTTCCGCGCCAACTTTTTGCACGAGCAATTCGCAATGTCGTTCCAGGGAAAAACCACGCGGCACTTTTACCGTCGTCCAGAGTTTGTAATCCGATCCGGCGGTCACCGTGTCGGTCGAGCGCAAGACCACGTGGCCGGAAAACGGGTCGCACTGAAACATCCAATCGAACGCGTCGTCGATCTTGTCCTCGGGAACTTTCCACGCCACCAGCGCGCCATCGGCCAGATTGGTGGCAAGCAATGTTTGCCGGACGCGGCGAATCGTCCCAGCGCGCAGCATCGCGGCGATCCGCGCCATCACAACATCGACATTTACGCCCGAGCGCCGGGCGATTTCGTCGAACGGCTCGCGGACAAAGCCTTCGATCTTGTCCTCGGAAACGGCGAGGATCTTGGCGTTGGTAGGATCGTCGTGTTCGACCGGAAGCATCGACAATTAATCCGCTGAGCAGACGGAATTGTCCAACGCTGCTGATGACGTTGCGCGTGTTCCGATTAACCAGCGCAGGAAAGCACGGCAAGAAAATGGCAGCTGGTGCCGGCGAGAACGAACAGATGCCACACGAAATGGCTGTAGTGCACGCGTTCGTTCACAAAAAATATTACGCCGACGGTGTAGGCGATGCCGCCGGCCAAGAGCCAGATCATTGCGGAAAAAGGAATGGCGAGCGCGACCGGATGATTCGCAATCGGAATCAGCCATCCCATTCCGAGGTAAAGAGACATCGCCAGTTTGCGATGGCGCGACGTTCCTCGCGTTACCTTCATGAGCACACCGAAAATCGCCAGCGCCCAGACCGCTGCAAGCATCGTCAAACCGCCCGCGCCACGAAGCGGACCCAATCCAAACGGCGTATATGTTCCAGCGATCAACAAAAAAATCGCCGAGTGATCAAAAACCTGGAGAAAACTTTTGCCGCGCGTCCGCGGCCAGGCGTGATAGAGCGTCGATCCGAGATATAAGAGCAACATCGTTACCGCAAAAACGATCGTGCCGATAAAAAAGCTGGCGCTGCCTCGTTCGAACGCGGCCAGGAGCAAAGTCGGCGCGGCAATTAGCGCAGCCACTAAACCGATTCCGTGGCTGATGGCATTTGCCAACTCCTCGCCCGCGGACTGCGTCCACTTGGGCAACGTCTGTAATTCGTCAACGACATTCATCCCGCGGGAATCATGGAAACGGTGCCAACCAACTTTGCAAAGAGAAAAGATGATTACGGCGCAATTGAATTGTGCTGCGCCGGCGCGTTAGGCATTTCGGACTGCTGGCGCTTGTACTCTTCGCGCAGCTCCTGGAATCTTTCTCGCTGATCCTCCGCCAGAATTGGTTTCAGCCGATCCTGGGCCCGGGACAGAATTCCATCCGTCTCCCGCAAATCGAGCGATCGCAGATTGCTCAGTTCATCGGCCGCTTGCTGCAGGATCGGCCGCGCTTTGTCTTCTTGTTCCGGTTTCAGCCGCAAATTCTCGCGCCAGCGATCCATCATTGGCGCAAACCAATGGCGCGAATCGCTTTCGCGCGCCACTTGCCGCGGCGGCTCATATTTCGGAAATCTCGCCAGCCTGATCGCAGTCAGACCGCCGGTCACCGCGCCCGCAACAAAGATTGCAATCAGCGCAAAAACGATTTTCCATCGGCCAGGCGCGTTCATGGCTACAAAAAACAAAGAGAAAGCGCTAAAAGCGATCTTTTTCGACGCAGTTGGAACGCTCTTTTATTTAACTAAGCGCGTTGGCGATCATTACGCGATCGTCGGCGAAGAGATCGGATTGAAACTCGACCCGGATAAACTCGATCGTGCATTTGTATCCGCTTGGAATCAAATGCCGCAGCGGCCGCCGATCGATGGCCCGCGCGAAAATGACGACAAAGATTGGTGGCGCACGCTTGTCGATCTTGTCTTGGATCAGACCGCACCCTCGCTTAACGAGATCGACCGCGACAATTTTTTCGAGGTGGCTTACGAACATTTCGCCGAAGCCGGCGTGTGGGAACTTTACCCGGAGATTATCGATGTTCTGGAAAAATTGGCGCCGCAGTTTCAGCTCGCCGTCGTTTCAAATTTCGACGGGCGGTTGCGTTTTATCCTCGAGCACCTCGGCATCTCAAAATTTTTCGCGCGCGTTTTTATTTCCAGCGAACTGGGTGCAGATAAACCGGATCCGGAAATCTTTCGCCGCGCTCTGAAATTCATTCGACTCGAGCCCAATCAAGTCTTGCACGTCGGCGACGATGCGGAGCGCGATTGGAAAAGTGCCACGACCGCGGGATTGTCGATCTTTCAATTGGACCGACAAAAAAATTCACTGCGCGATTTGCTGGAAATCCTGTAGCCGCGGCCCTGCGGGCCGCGCGCACGCGTCTCACAGAGACGCGGCTACAACCCTTGCGGCGACGGCGCTGGTGGAGTAGAAAACTTCCTCGGCGCGGGTCGGTAGCTCAATCGGTAGAGCAGCGCCCTTTTAAGGCGTTGGTTCCGGGTTCGAGTCCCGGCCGACCCAACTTGCGCTCCACATTTCATTTTTCATGGACATCGCAACTGTCGCCAATCTCATCAACGCAATTGCGGTGACCGCCGGTGTCATTTTTGCCGCCGCCCAAATTCGTCATTACCAGCGACGGCGACATCGCGATTCCATGCTCGAACTGGTGCGCTCTTTTCAAAGCCCGACGTTTGCCAAGGGACTGCGCAGGCTCATCGAGCTGCCGGATAATATCAGCGCCGATGAAATTCGGAAAATTCTCGG
>DASYVQ010000029.1:0-25039 GCA_035936875.1 Chthoniobacterales bacterium | reverse complement strand
CGGATTCCCAAGGTCGACATTTTTTCGGCGAGCTGTTCGTAATTTTCACCGAGTTGCGCGTATGAATGCGCATCCGATGCCGTAGTGAATGGAACTCCCTTCTCCAACGCGAGGCGAATGATCTCGTCGCCCGGATAAAGTTCGTTCACCGGTTTGCGCCAGCCGGCAGTGGAAAGCTCGATGGCCAGATTGCGCTCGCGAATGAAATCGAGTGTTTCGCCAGCGATCGATTGGATTTCCGCATTCGGTCGATGGCCGTGAATCTTAATTAAGTCGAGATGGGCGAGGCAGTCGACGAGTCCCGTCGCAGCAATCTCGCGGACACGCCGAAAATAATCGGCATATAAGTTGTCAATGTTGCGATTCTCAAATTGCACCGCGCCGGCCGGCACGCTATCGAACATCTGATCGTCGCGCTCAAGGTAATGTACGGAGCCGAGCACGAAATCGAGACGCTCCCAATTTTTCTCCACCCACTTGCGACCCGCCGCGGAAGTTTCCGGATCGTTATCCAGCTCGATGCCGGCACGGATTTTCACGTCCGGGTTTCTCTCGCGCAGCTTGTCGATCTCATCGAATTGAATCCCACCGTGATGACGATCGTGATCGGTAAACGCGATATCGCTGAGCCCGCGTTCGCGCGCCGAATCCGCCCATGGTTGCAAGAGTTCCTGCGTATACGGCTGCACCCGATGCCCCTGCGGATGCATGTGGTAATCGGCGAAGAGTCGCACCGCCGTCACGGTTCGGTGAGAAATTTCTGGCGGATGCGGAGGTCGGGATACTTCGGAAAGAAGACTTCCGCGATGAAAACCTTGTTCGGTGTCAGATCACGCGTGGAGATGGTTTCTTTGTATTCGACGTGCTCGCCGGGATTAATCAGGACAAGGCTGGGTTTCTCATTGACGGCATGATTATCGGACCACTTGGTCAGAACGACTTCCGCGGAATTCATCAAATAAATTTCAACCCGCTGGTCGGTCGGAAAATCGAGCGTGATCGCGCCCTTTGCCCGGTTGGTCAGGGTCGCCTTGATTTCGAGCTGCCGGACTTCGGAAAGCTTGACGGATTGCGGGGCGAGTTGCAGTTCGAGAATAAGCCCACGCAGTTTCGGGTCCTTGTATTTTGGCATGACCTCGGACGAGGAAAACGGATGCAGAATTCGGCCGAAGAAGCCTCGTTTTTGCATCGTCGTGGTTGTGGCCGGCGTAGGCGGCGCACTGGGTTCCTGCGCAAAAAGGCGCGCAGACATGGTGAAGGTTAGGACCAAGGTGGCTATGCGGCGGATCATCGGCGGGTTAAACAGCAGACGTTGCAAATCCTGTCAAACCCTTTATCAATCGGCCATGAAATTGCTTTTCGCGAGTGCGTTTCTCGTCTCCTGTGCACTCCCCTCTGCCTTCGCGAAAGATCGACATTGCATGTTTCGCGTGCACGCGGAAGCCAACGCGAACGACACAATTGTTTTTGCGACATCAGTCCGCGCAAAATTCTCCGGGAAGGAGATCGCGATCGAAAAGATCCCGCGCCTGAGTGAGCACGACGTGGAGGCGTTTTATCCATACCCAAAAACAAGTGGAAATTATGGCGCGCTTCTTCAACTCGACGAACATGGTCGCCTGGTCCTCGACGCGCTCAGTATCGAGCGACGCGGCAGTTTGCTTTTTATTTTCATCAACGGCCGGCCAATCGCCGAGATGCAAATCGACAAGCGCGTCTCCGACGGCAAAATTTACGTCGCCGACGGGCTAAGCGCCACCGACATCGAATCGATGAAAAAGGACTGGCGTCTGATCGGCCAGAAGAAACGATAGGCGCCGATGCGTTTGTTCATTGCGACGTTGCTCGCGCTCATCGTCCCGAACGTTTCGATCATCGCGCAAAGCGAAAAAGGGGTTGTCGATCTTGCCTTGCCTACCGATAACGACACTCTTTTTCACGAGGGCGGCCCCGACTTCTACCAATACGTCGAGCGCGATTACCACGGAGAAAAATCGAGGCCGTGGGAAGGCGGCCGATATGGTTTTGTCCGCGATCCGGTCGAGACGTCGGCCGGCATTATTTACACGCGGTTTCATGAAGGGATCGACATCAAACCAGTCCATCGCGATGCCAACGGCGAACCGCTCGACGAAGTGCGCGCGATTGCTGATGGCAAAGTCGTGCACACGAATTTCGTGCCCGGATATTCAAACTACGGCAAATACATCGTGATCGAACACCGTTGGGACGGATCGCCCTATTACAGTTTGTACGGACATCTGAGGGCGATCGACACGCAAGTCGGACAAGCCGTGCAACGCGGGCAACACATTGCCGTGATGGGTTACACCGGAGAAGGAATCAATCAGGAGCGCGCCCATCTTCATTTGGAACTCAACCTGATGCTCAGCCATCATTTCCAAGCGTGGTACGACAACTGCCACGAACACGACCCGAATCACCAGGGCATTTACAACGGAATCAATCTCGCCGGCATGGACATCGCACGCCTCTATCTCGCGCTGCGTGAAAAGCCTTCGCTCACCATTCCGCAATTCCTGGCGGAGGAAGAAATGTTTTACAAAGTAGCGATCCCGAAATCGCGCTACTTTGAATTGCCGAAACTTTATCCGTGGATGGTCAGCGCAAATGCGATCGTGAATCCTGCATCCTGGGACGTTTCGTTCACACGCAGTGGTCTTCCGTTCAAAATTGAGCCAAGCGCGCGCCGGGTCAGGCAGCCGAAAATTGTCTACGTCAAAAGCAGTTCTCTCAACGTTTCTTATTTAACCAACGGCGTCGCCACAGGCCCGCCTGCTCGCGCGCATCTAACCGAATTCGGCATCCAAATGATGCGGCTTTTGATCTTTCCGGATTGAAGTCCGAGCCGGATTGGCATTTGCTGGCGGTTCGGTGAACCGCCCCTACCTCGCCTCCGGTTCGCGGTTCAGCACGAAGTCGGCGCGCGTTGCGCGAGCGCGACGCCATGCGGGATCGCGCCGGCAACGAAGCCGAGACATTCCACTGCGCCGCTCGGTTTTCCTGGGAGCGCAATCACGAGTGAGAGATCGACAATTGCGGCCAGGTTGCGCGACAGAATTGAGTTGGGCGTAATCTTCATCGACTCAGCGCGCATCACTTCTCCGAAACCGGGCAGCTCTACGCGCATGATCGCGCGGATCGCTTCCGGCGTAACGTCGCGCAGTGCGATTCCGGTTCCGCCAGTAGTGAGAATAAGACTGCAGCCCTGTTTAGAAAAAGAACGAATCGTTTCCTGGATTCGATTCGTTTCGTCCGGGATAACCGCTTCGCAGAGCACCTGCCATCCCGAATTCTGCGCCACATCTTTTAGAGCCGGTCCGCCCAGATCTTTATAATCGCCCGCGCTGGCCCGATCAGAAATCGTAATGATTCCGACGACGATTTGCATAACGATGTCTCAGGATTTCGTTTTTTTAACCAACCGGACATCCGAGATCTGCATTCCTTTGTCGACGGCTTTGCACATGTCGTAGATGGTGAGCAGCGCGACGGCGACGCCGGTGAGCGCTTCCATCTCGACGCCGGTCTGAGCCACGGTTCGCGCAGTACATGTTACCTCTGCCCCGTCACTCGAAGTGGCGATGTCGATCTTAACTTCGGCGAGCGGCAGGGTATGACAGAGCGGGATGAGTTGCGCAGTTTGTTTCGCGGCCTGAATGCCTGCGATCCGTGCAGTGGCGAAAACATTTCCCTTCGCAATTTTATCTTTGGAAATTAAATCGAGTGTCCCGCGCTGAAGACAAATTTTTCCAGAGGCGATGGCGGCGCGCGTGCTTAACGGCTTGGATGAAACGTCGACCATTTGGGCGCGGCCGTCCTCAGCAATGTGGGTGAAGCGCCGCATCGTCAGCCGCCGATGGCAACCATCTTGCGATTCGGCTGATAGTTGTCTCGGAAGTCGTGTTGCTCCGGTTTTCGATCGACAACATCCAGAAAGAACTGGCGCAACTCATCGTCGCTGGCACCGGCCCGGAGTGGCTTCATGATGTCGAACTCAAGATAACTGCCGAGGCAAGGCCGCAGTTTCCCATCACAGGTCAGGCGCAGCTTGTTGCAGCTTTCGCAGAAGTGCAGGTTGGTCATCGCGCCAATGAATCCGATGCGTTGCTCGCGATTTGGAACTTGGAAATAAGTAGCGGGACCATTCGTGCGAAACGACGGCTCCGGAATCAGATCGCCGTAGCGCGATTCAATTGTCCGCTTAGCTTCGGCAATCGGGAGAAAGTTTTTTTCATCAAGCACTTCAGTCGTGCTCACGGGCATCATTTCGATAAAGCGCAGGATCAGATTGCGCGATGCGGCGAATTCGGTGAGCGGGATTAACTGGTCCTCGTTGCGACCACGCATCAGAACAGTGTTCAGCTTGATCTGAACGAAGCCGGCAGCAATGGCGGCGTCGATTCCATCCAAAACTTGTCCATGAAAATCTCGCCCGGTGATCTCCGAATAACGATGTCGATCTAACGTGTCGAGGGAGATGTTGACCGATCGGACGCCGGCATCTCGCAGGACTGCCGCCATTGTTTTGCCCTGCGTCACTTCGCGATTCAGTAATGTTCCGTTGGTCGAAAGACCGATATCACTGAGGCCCGAAATCTTGGGAAGGTCACGAATGAAATCGATTACATTGCGCCGAGTGAGCGGTTCCCCGCCGGTAACTCTGATTTTTGTCACGCCGAGATCAGTGGCGATGCGGATGAGGCGCAGCGTTTCTTCGTAAGTAAGGATTTCTTCGCGCGGCAGCCATTCCTGCAACTCCTGCGGCATGCAATACGTGCAGCGCTCGTTGCAACGGTCGGTAATCGAGACGCGCAAATAGGATATCCGGTGGCCGAAGCGATCTTCCATTCGGCCGCAACGTTACCGGCAACGTGGAGTTGAATCAAGGAACCGGCATAATTGACTCAAAGTTTTGGAGGCATATGGTTTTCTTATGAAGCGACAATTTTTCTCCCGCGCGCTTGTGCTTGGAATGCTGGGCAGCGCATTAGTTCTCACCGGTTGCGCAACAACCGAATCGCGCATTTCGGATCATCCTGAAATCTTCAACAGCCTGTCCCCAAGCGACCAAGCGCTGGTAAAAGAGGGAAAAATCCGCGCAGGCATGCCGCAGAATGCGGTCTGGCTGGCCTGGGGCTCGCCGGAGCAAAAAGCGGTGGGAAACATGCGCGGGCGATCGACTGAAACCTGGATTTACATCACTTACGCCACTGCTCCTTACGGTGGTTACGGTTATCCTTATGGCCCATACGGGCGTGGCTACGGATTTGGCAGCGTCGCCCTGGTGCGGGCACATCACCATCGCAGTTTCGTCTTCTTCGGTGATCCGTTCTACGATCCGTTTTATTATTCATACATTCCGCCAAGCATTCCGGTCCCGTATAAAACGGTCACCTTTTCCAATGGCCGGGTGATGTCGTTCCAATATTTAGTTCCGCCGTATCGCTATTAAATTCTGATCGCGTTGGAGCGCAGAGCGCGTCAGTGTAGCGGCACGCGTCACCAATGGCTTACCGCTCATTTGGACAGTTCATCGAAGCGCTCGATCGTGCCGACGAGCTAGATCGCGTTACGGTTCCGGTCGATACCGACCTGTTGATTGCGGAATGGGCGGATCGCGAGATGAAATCGCCCGGTGGCGGTAAAGCGCTGCTCTTCGAGCAGCCGATCGTCGATGGGAAAAAATCGGCGTTTCCCGTCGCGATCAACACGATGGGTTCGCGCAAGCGGATTGCGATGGCGCTCGGGCGCGACAGCATCGACGAGATCGCCCAGGAAATTCAGCTCATTCTGAAAGCGAAGCCGCCAACCGATTTGCGCGAAGGCTGGAGTTTGCTCAAACAAGGAATTCATCTGCTGCATGCGCGGCCGAAGAGCGTGAAGGAAGGCGCGTGCCAGGAAATCGTGCACAAGATCGAGGCCGAAGCTGGGGCGGCTGACTTTTCGCTGCGCGATCTGCCGATTTTGAAGTGCTGGCCAAAAGATGGCGGCCGTTTCATCACCTTACCGAATGTGCATACGCGCGATCCGGAAAGCGGCGCGCGCAATGTGGGCGTTTATCGCATGCAAGTTTTTGACGAGAGAACGACAGCGATGCATTGGCAAATCCACAAGGTGGGCGCGCGCCATGGCAAACGTTATTACGAAAAGAACGAGCGGATGCCGGTTGCGGTCACGCTTGGCGGTGATCCGGCTTATTCATTTGCTGCGACAGCGCCGTTGCCGGACGGACTCGACGAGATTTTGTTCGCCGGATTTTTGCGAAAGAAATCAGTGGAGCTGGTACACTGCAAAACGATCGATGTCGATGTACCGGCAGATGTCGATTTCGTCCTGGAAGGTCATGTGCAACCGGGCGAGATGCGGCCGGAAGGTCCGTTCGGCGACCACACCGGCTACTACACCGCGGTGGAAGATTATCCGGTTTTCCATCTAACGGCGATCACGCACCGCAAAGATGCGATTTATCCGACAACAATTGTGGGCATTCCGCCAATGGAAGACTTTTATCTGGGCGACGCGACTGTCCGTATTTTTCTGCCGGTGTTCAAAATGAATTTCCCGGAGTTGGTGGACATGACACTGCCCCCGGAAGGCGTTTTTCACAATCTCGTGTTCGTGAGCATTCGAAAACAATACCCGTATCAGGCGTTCAAGGTCATGCATGGACTCTGGGGAATGGGACAAATGATGTTCAGCAAATACATCGTGGTGGTGGACGAAGATTGTGATGTGCACAACACGAGCGAAGTGCTGTTCCGGTTGTGCGCCAATACCGATCCCGCGCGCGACACAACCGTCATCAAAAATCCAAGCGACTCACTCGATCATGCGCCGACTGAACAGAATATCGGCTCGCACATGGGCTTCGACGCCACGCGCAAGCTGCCGGGCGAAAATTATCACCGGCAATGGCCGGAACTGTTAAAGATGACCGACGAGGCCAAGAAGCTCGTAGACGCGCTGCAAAAGAAAACGCGTTGATCCCGCAATTGCGGAACCAACGCGTTGAGCGAAGGAATCTATTTTCGTTACGGCCTGCGGAAAAGCCGGCCATTATCGATGTCGCGAGTTAATCCGCCTGGCGGAACACCGCGAAGATCGTAAACCCGTCCAGTGTACGGACTATAAAACATTCCGGGGCCGCCAGCCGGCCGTGCAAAAGGAAAGCCACCCTCTGGCGGCGGACCGTAGCGCCGCGCGTCATCTTCGGCAATTGCGTGTCCGATCAGAGCGCCTGCGGCCGCGCCAGCAGCTGCGCCGATCGCAGCGCCGCGAACATTACCAGTGGCAGCTGCGCCGATGATCGCGCCAGTCGCTGCGCCATAGCCCGCGCCCTGGCCTTCGGGCGTGTCACACGAATTCAAAAGTGGCGAGACGAGCACGACGGTTGAAACAATTGTGAAAATCTTTTTGTTCATAAGTGATCTTCGTTGACGAATTGAACCATGCAAGTGAGGCAATTCTCAAGCATCACCCACTAAGTTCGGTTCTATGGCCGGGTGAAGACCTTGTTCACGTGAGTGTCCAGGACAAGCTCTCCGTGCCCGATTTTGGAACAGTCATACACGTCGCGCGAGTAGGGACTGTTGACCCAACCAGAAGGCTTGTGATTATCTCGGTCGCCCATCGGATAGCTCTTTCCATTGGGCAACGGATACTTTTTGGCCGCTTCTTCTTTGGTGATTGGCGTTCCCACGATGGCACCACCCGTTATTACCATCCCAGGTTTTTTCGCATCCGCGTTTGCGGCAGGGCTTCCGCTGGATGGGGCTTTCGAGTTCGGTGCGCTCTGACCGTACTGTCCCATCGTCATGCTTACACCCAGGGCAAAAAAGCCCGCGACCGTTGCTAAAATAACTGCCAGGTATTTTTTCATAGTGATCTCAATATTAATTCGAAGCTACGACATCAGACGGACGTTGCGAACACAAATTCAAAAAACGTTGGGAAGCTGCGCCGCGACCCGGCCGGCTTTCTCCAGCTTACTCAGTCGATATTCCTTTTCGAAGACGCGGAACCCGTCGCGTTCCATTCGACGCAGCAGCCCGCGATAAACCGAAGCCATGATTTCGGCCGCGACCATCGACCGTCGATCTTCGCGTGGCAGCAAGGCGGCCGCCTGCGCGAAGAATTCACGGGCGCGTTTAGCTTCGAACGCCATCAGCCGCACGAACTGCTCGTTATATTGCCGATCTAATAATTGCGCTTCCGCATAATGGAAACGGGTGAGGTCTTCCTGCGGCAAATAAATGCGGCCGGCGCGCAAATCTTTGCCGACGTCGCGAATGATGTTGGTCATCTGCAAAGCGAGACCGAGTTGTATCGCGTAATCTTTGCAGGCCGCATTGCCATATCCGAAAATTTCGATGCTGACCAAGCCGACCGCGCTAGCCACCCGATAACAGTAAAGTCGCAGCTCCTCGAACGTAGCGTAACGCGTGATGCTAAGATCCATTTCCACGCCGGCGATGATCTCCTCGAGCATCTCGGGCGCGAGCGAATACTTCTGAATCAAACCGCGTATATCGCGAGCCAGCGCCGGCTCGTTCGCGGTGGAACTGCGCAGCCATTGGCTCCACTCTTTGAGCCCACGTTCTTTTTCTTCCGCGCTAAGATCGACATCGTCGGCGATGTCATCAATCACGCGGCAAAACGCATAAAACGTTGTGATGTCGCGGCGACGTTGCCGGCCTAACGAAATAAACGCCAGGGCCAGGTTCGATTTGCTTTGGCGAGTAATTTTCGCGGCGTTCACGATCGGCCTGAATCCAAGATCTAATATTGAATCCAACTCTGTTTATAGACTTCGCCTGTCTCACCGCGCCGAAAAAGGCAGACCCAGGATGCCAGCAGCCAGCCAGTGATGAAGCCGCGCACACAAACAAAAATCGATTTCCAAAGAATGAGCGGGACGAGCCGGTCGGCTATGGCGCCACGCACGATGGCGTCGCCGGCGGTGAGAAAGAAAAAGTGGATCGCGCAGATGAGCAAGAACCAACCGAATCGCGCCGCGTTTTGCCGGATGAATTCTCGATGCGCGCCGATCGCTTCGCGCAAGCTTTCGTTATGCAGTGCGAGCGAAATTTGCACGGAGCTAAAAGCGAGAATCAATCCGCACATCACTACGCGCTCGACGGGTAAATAATCGAGAACGTCGGGAACATTCATGAAGTAGGCGAGAAGCAACGGCATCCTCACGATGAGCGTGCTTACCAGCACGACAATCCCCGCCCATTCCAAAACATAAGTGAACCGGCGCATGGCGAACCGGAAAAGCTCGCCCTCCTCGAAACTCAAGCCGCGGATCCAGGCGAAGCAGACGGTGATCAGATAAACCTGAATGTAAACGCCAAAAAGATATTCGAAGATGAACGCCGCGGCGTCGACGCTGGCCGAAATTTGCAGCACTCCTCCGGCTGGAAGTAAGCCGCCCCAGATCGGTAGACCTTGAAAAACAATCGGTTTCGCGAGCGATGCGATTGCGCTCAAGATCAGGACCAAGTAAATGAGATAGCCACCGAAACGGTAACGCTTTTGCAGTGCGCGCACCAGGGCACCGTGCAATCCGCGCCAGTTCATTACGATCAGCACCGCTGCCACCACCGAGAGCGGGTAAGTTGTGGTCGCGTTGTCGAAAATTCCGACGACACCTTCCAGCGCCGGCAGCGGCGTTTCCCGCCAGATCTCCGCAAACGTCGGCCAATGCCAACCGGGCAGCGATGCGACCTGAGTCAAATCAAGATCGGCCAGGTTTTGGATTGGAGTGAAGGTCGAAAATTGAAAGATAAAATAAGCGAACCCGAGGAGCGCAAAAGTTAGCCAGATGCGCTTGTAACGAAGAATGCAGCGAAAGCCATCGCGCAACGCCAGCCGCACCGGGTTGAAAAGCATAACGATGACATACCCGCTGAAGAACCCTAGCAGCGGATACACGCGCGGCAGGCTGGATAGCATGAGTCGCCTACCGAATGAAACCCCAGTGCGGAGCGAACGGCCAGTAAACGACTACGCCGCGACCGACGAGATTTTCCTCCGGGACCAGCCCCCAATAGCGGCTGTCAGATGAATTGTAACTATTGTCGCCGAGAGCGAAGTAACTGTGGTCCGGCACGTGAAAAGAGGCCTCGGAACTGGTGAGATACTTCGCATTTGGACCTGGATTCGAATAACCATGATAACCGTCGTGCGCGTCCATCACCCGCTTGAATCCGTAGCCTTCCGCGATTTTCCCGTTCACAAAAAGGAGCGGCGAGTCGATCCGCAGCGTGTCTCCCGGCACACCGGCCAGTCGCTTAATGTAAAACGGCTGGCCCGCTTCCGGATCGCCCGAAATTCCGGTGATATTATTCGTTCGGAAAACAAAAACATCACCACGATGCGGCTTGACGAAGTTGTAGGTCAACTTGTCCACAAAGACCTGATCGCCCGTATCGACCGCACCGCGCGCGATGACCTCACCGCGGCGATAGGTGTGTCCCGGAAAAACATTGAAATCGTGCTTCAGAGTGTCGGGCGAAGCGTAAACCAGAAAGCTTTTTTGTTTCTCGCAAATCACGCGCGAGAAGGTGAAGAAGAACAGATATTTCTTTATCTCCACCTGAAGGACCTGATCGTCCTCGCGAGAGACGACGTCGATGTAATTTCGGCCGCGCACCACGAATTCAGCGATCTGCTGAAGAAAACTCGGCAGCGGTGTTGGCGGCTTTATTTCGTGACCGATGATTCCGTTGAGTGTCGGTTGCATTGAACCGGTGGGGATTTTGAACGGTTGCAAAAAATAGGAACGAATTCCCACTGCCACCACAATCGCGACCAGGATTACTTCGCAATTTTCCCGCCAGTGCGATTCCCACGTAACCGGCATCAGCTTGTGCAGCCTCGCGTCCAGCTCCTCCGCTCGAGTCTCGACCTGTTTGCGGTCGCGTTGACGCAACGCCGCCTGCAGCCGCCGCATGCCCGCGCTGATTTCCTCCGCCGTCGACTCGGGAAGCACGTCCTGCTTGTAGCGCAGATATTTCTGCGCATGCCGCAGCAGGAGCTTGCTGTGTTTCACGTAACGCGCTGTAAACATGTGGGTCTTGTTACTGTGTCTTTAACACTTCGATAAACGCCTCTTGCGGAATATTGATCTTACCGATGCTTTTCATCCGTTTCTTTCCTTCTTTTTGTTTCTCGAGCAATTTCCGCTTCCGGGTGATATCGCCGCCGTAGCATTTCGCGGTCACGTTTTTTCGCAAGGCTGAAACGCTCTCCCGCGCAATTATTTTTCCGCCGATAGCCGCCTGGATCGCCACTTGATATAGCTGGCGCGGAATCACTTCCTTCAATTTCGCCGCCAGTTGGCGTCCCCTCGCCTCCGCGCGGTCTTTATGCACGATCGTCGAAAACGCGTCCACCGGTTCGCCGTTCACAAGCAGATCAAGCTTCACCAATTTCGCCGCCCGATAACCGGTGTGCTCGTAATCCATCGAGCCGTAGCCGCGGGTGATCGATTTAATCTTGTCGTTAAAATCGACCAGAATCTCGTTCAGCGGTAACTCGCAATGCAACATCACCCGGCGCGTGTCGAGCGTCTCGGTGTGGTCCATTTGCCCGCGCTTTTCCAAAATCAATTGCAAGATGTCGCCGATGTTTTCGTTCGGGCAAAGCACATACGCTTTCACGATCGGTTCGCGAATTTCTTTGATCTGGCTCGGATCCGGCAAATGCGCAGGATTGTCGATCAAGAAGGTTTCGCCGCGCGTCTTCACCACTTCGTATACCACGCTGGGACTCGTCGCGATGATGTCCATGTTGTACTCGCGGCGCAATCGCTCCTGAATGATTTCCATGTGAAGAAGCCCGAGAAACCCACAACGAAATCCGAAACCGAGCGCAACCGAGCTTTCCGGCGTGTAAACGAACGCTGAATCGTTCAAGCGCAGTTTTCCAATCGCGGTTTTCAAATGTTCGAAGTCACCGGTGTTGATCGGATAGATCCCGCTGAACACCATTGGATGAATTTCTTGGAATCCCGGCAGCGGCTCGCGCGCGGGATTACGCTGGTCCGTAATCGTGTCGCCGATCTTCATATCGGCAATGGTTTTGACGTTCGCGATAAAATAACCGACGTCGCCTGCGCTTAGCCCCGGTTGCATAAACATCTTCGGCGTGAACACGCCGACTTCCTTGATTTCATAGCGTCCGTCGTTGCTCATCATCCTGATCGCCTGGCCCGGTGCCATTTTGCCCGACACCACCCGCACGTGGCCAATGACGCCGCGATAAACATCGAACACCGAATCGAACACCAGCGCGCGCAAAGTTTCGTCCTTCGGTTTCTGCGGCGCCGGGATCCGGTGCACGATTGCTTCCAGGATCTCCTCGATTCCGATTCCCATCTTGGCGCTGGCATGAATCGCTTCCTCCGACGGGATCGCGAGAATTTCTTCCAATTGTCGATCTACGCCCGCGACGTCGGCGTTCGGCAGATCGATCTTGTTGATGACCGGCACAATCGTCAGGCCTTGTTTGTGCGCGAGGTGCACGTTCGCCACTGTTTGCGCCTCGACCCCCTGCGCGGCATCGACAATCAGCAACGCGCCTTCGCACGCGGCCAGACTTCGCGAAACCTCGTAGGCAAAATCGACATGCCCCGGCGTGTCGAGCAGGTTCAGGCGATATGTTTCGCCCGATTTGCTCGTGTAACGCATCGCTACCGGATGCGCTTTGATTGTGATCCCGCGCTCGCGCTCGAGATCCATGGAATCGAGCAATTGATCCTGCTTGTCGCGCTCGTGGATCGTCCCTGTGGTCTCGAGCAATCGATCCGACAATGTCGTTTTGCCGTGATCGATGTGCGCGATGATGCAAAAATTGCGAGTCCGCTCGATTGCCATGAAAGCCGCACTATGCGGGTCGGCGCATGGCTGGTCAATTGTAGGGCGTTTCTGTGAAACGATGTTTTCTCTGTTGGCGGCTGACACGGCCGCCCTACAATATTCAATATGCCGAAACTGATTCTTACCACTGAAGCCCAGGGCAAAGTCGCCTACGAATTCACCGAGGACTTAATCACCGTCGGACGCGCGCCCGACAACATGATCGTGGCCGATGATCCGTCGGTATCGATCCGGCATGCGCAATTGGAGTTGAGCGGCGAAGTTTATCGGATCAAAGACCTCGAGTCGACCAACGGCACGCGAGTCAATGGCATCCCGATCACGGAAACGACGCTGCGTTTCGAAGACCGAATCCGCTTCGGCGCGGTCGAAGCGCGCTTTGAGGCGGACATGCGCGGAACGCAGCCACTGCCTGTGCTTGAAGAAATCGAAGCAAAACTGGCGGAGTCTAGCGCGGCTCCGGTCGATTTTGCCAATGCTTCGCCGTTTCGAGAGAAAAGGAAAGATCGAGATCCTACGCGTACGGCCGTGCTCGCGGCCGCAGGGGTTGCGTTCCTAACTTTCCTCGGCAGCATGATCGCTGTGCTCTTGATGCACACGCCGACGCCGTGATTGGCGGGACACGCGCCGTCGTGTCCGAAGAAAATTGTAGGGCAGTCGCTCCGCCTGCCATGTCAGCTTCGGCAACCGGATTGGTTGCCCTACAACGCAACCTCGGATTGCAATCGGCAATTAAAAATCTAAAATCCAAAATGCCGAAGCGCCTTCTTCTCTTCGACATCGACGGCACACTTATCAATTCGGCCGGCGCCGGCGTGCAGGCGCTTAAATCAACGCTCGCGGAACGCTTCGGAATTCAGGACGACTTGAGCGACATCGAAATCGCGGGCGTAACCGATTCCGGTATCGTCGTCAGTATTCTCAACAAACACAAAATTCCGGCGACGCACGAAAACATCACCGCCTTCCTGGACAGTTATGTGCATTACCTGTCGCTCGAGTTGCCGAGGCGCAAAGGCACGTTGCTTCCCGGCGTCCTTGAGTTGCTCGAGAAACTAAAATCGAGGAAACATTTGGTGCTCGCGCTTCTCACCGGGAACGTTTCTCGCGGCGCGCAGTTGAAGCTCGAGCACTACGGCGTGTGGCATTTTTTTGAATTCGGCGCTTTCGCTGACGATCACCAGGATCGCAATCAACTCGGGCCGTTCGCGCGCGCTCGAGCGAAAGAAAAACACGGACGCGAATTCTCCGCTGCGGAAATTGACGTAATCGGCGATACGCCGCGAGACATCGCCTGCGGGAAAGCTCTCGGGGCGCGCACCATCGCTGTCGCGACCGGCACCTGGAGCCGCGATAGGCTTGCGAAACATGGACCCGATTTTTTAATCGATGATCTCTCCGATGTTGACCGTCTAATAAATACGCTCGGTTGGTGATCCACCAGCGATGCTTGGGAGAAATGAGAAAGACAGCGCCAATTTCGCGTCCTATGCCACGAAAAGAACAACCAAATGTTCTGCCGCTTGAAGGCGAGATTGATCTGCATGTCTCCCCAGGCATTGCCGAATCGCTTCGCGCCATGACTGAGAAAAAGCCCAAACAAGTGGTTGTCGATCTATCCCGGGTCATTTACGTGGACAGTTCTGGCCTCGCGGTTCTGATCGAGGGCATGCAAAACGTCGAGGAATACGGCGGTAAATTCGCGCTCGCCGGTTTACAGGAAACCGTGCGCTCCATCTTTGAGCTCGCGCGCCTCGACCAGGTCTTCCAAATTTTTCCAACGGTGGACGCGGCACTTGCCGCGGCTTGAACAAATCTCCAAAGCCGGCAGAACTTTGCTGTCGCGACGGAACGAAATCTGCTCGAAAATGGGACCGAAATGGACGTACCTAGTTGGCCAAATGTTCTCTCACTCGAAGGTGAAATTGATCTTCACATCTCCCCCTCTATCGCAGCGTCGCTTGCTCAAATGGTCGCGTCTCACCCCGCGCGTCTGGT
Organism: Chthoniobacterales bacterium; assembly: GCA_035936875.1. Classification (GTDB taxonomy): domain Bacteria; phylum Verrucomicrobiota; class Verrucomicrobiia; order Chthoniobacterales; family UBA10450; genus DASYVQ01. Next base: position 10,133 of record DASYVQ010000029.1, on the reverse strand, counting down.
AGTTGACCTTTCCCGCGTTACTTACATCGACAGCTCCGGCCTGGCCGTTTTGATCGAAGCAATGCAAAACGTGGAAGAGTACGGCGGCAAGCTCACGCTGGCGGGAGTGAATGAGAACGTGCGATCGATTTTCGAAATGGCGCGACTCGATCAATTCTTTTTGATTTTTCCTCACGTGGACGCGGCCATGGCTGCAACTTGAAGCAGAATCGCCAGCGTTTGCTCGACATTCTTTGAAATGTCGAATCCTGAAGCGCGCTCGACAATTGTCGATCTTGCCGCGGATCGACGGGAGGGATCCGACCAAAATTGGATCGCTTCGCGCAAACTCGCGATGTCGCCGGCTCCATCGACAATCGACCCATGAACGCCATGCTCGATGACTTCGCTGAAACCATTGGCCCGCGTCGAGATCACGGGAATCCCCGAGGCGAGCGCTTCGAGACAGGCGTTCGAAAACGGATCGTAAATCGTCGGAAGAATGAAAATGTCTGACGCTGCGTAAACCGGCGCAAGATCGGCAAGCTCGCCAAGAAATTCCGCGCGCGATGATCTGAACTTTCGCTGATTGCCGCGGCCGGCAATGAGCAAGCGAATCTTGGGATTCCTGCACGCCTCCACCGCGTCGATGGCAAAACGCAATCCCTTTCGTTCCCAACCCGAGCCGGCAAAGAGGACCGCGATTTCGTCCGGTTCCAACTTCAAATCGGCGCGCGCTTTCGCGCGGACCTCGGGTTCAAAACGAAATTGATCCAGAGGAACGCCGTTGCGGACGATGTCGATGTTGTCCGCGAGATAATCATAAAGATCGACAATCTCGTCTTTGACCATCTGCGAGTTAACGATCACGCGCCTCGCGCCGCGATCAGCCAGAAGCGCTTTCTCCAGACGCAGGATTTCGGTGTGCTTGCGATTAAAAGCGCGAAAAAGGTTTTCGACCGAGGTGGCGAAATTCTTCCTCCGCTCGAGCCAGGCCCGATGCACACCGTCGCCGGCACGATAAACATCGCAGGACCAAACGCGCTCCAGGCTCATCAGAACATCGCAGCGAGATTGCGGACGCACCTGTTTCAATTCGTCTGCAAATCCGATCGTCGATCTTGCCCGCAAGTGCGTCATCGATCCGAACGGCCATTCGTTAGGCGGCCATTCGTTCGTGGTGAAGAGTTGAACGGAGTGGCCAAGATCGACAATCCCGCGGGCGAGCCGCTTTAAATAAGACTCCGCGCCGCCGCTGGCGGAATAACCGCGCCGCACAAAACCGATGGTAAGTTTGCAGTTCGACATTGCTCGCTTTCGCCAGAATAATTGTAAGCCATGCTCGGTGAAACCTTAAACGCTCCCTCGAAAGTGCAGTCGCCCGCGCAAACAACGCGAATTCTGCCGAAGCATTTGCTTTACTCGATCTTCGCGCGCATCGGGGGACCGGGTCTCGACACGGATTCGTTTGAAGCTTTGCGCGCGTCATATCGCGGGGGATTTCTTCGCAAAGCAGTCGCTTACGATAACCGGCAACGCGAAATTCCGGCCCGCTTCATTCATTCGCTGCGCTGGCACCCCGTGCGCCTCATCTCCTTTCTCGATCGGCCTTACTACTATGGTGCGAAAAAGAAATATCTGGATTGGATCGCTTCGCGCCATTTGGCAACGGGGCGCTACGATTTCTTTCACAGCTGGTCAGGAGACTGTTTGCAGACGTTGCGCGTCGCCAAAAAGAAAAAAATTCCGTCGCTCATTGAAATTCCAACCTGGCATCGCGATCGCGCGGCAGGAAAAGTCGGCCAGCCGCCTGCAACATCGACATCTTCGCTCTTCCAAAAATGGAAATCGAATTTGTTGCTGGAACGCGAGCGATTCATTGAAGAATACGAACTCGCCGAGCTGATCGCCGTTCTTTCCGAAAAGGCGGCGGAGACATTTCGCGCCCGCGGTTTTCCGGAAGAGAAATTGTTTTATCTCCCGCGCGGAGTCGATGTGGAGCGATTTAAGCCAGGCACGCGGCCGCCGATCTTTCGCGCCATTTTCTCCGGCGCGTTGATCGAGCGCAAAGGCATCCATCATTTACTGGAAGCATGGCATCGGCTGAACTTGCGGGACGCAGAACTGTGGCTGCTCGGTTCCGTGCATGAGGAGGCGAAGCCGCACTTGAAAAAATTCCGGTGCGAAAACATTAAGACATTTGGTTTTGTGCGCGATCCGGAAAATTATCTCAACCAGGGTACGATTTACGTTTTCCCGTCTCAATGGGAAGGGAGCGCGAAAGTCGTCTATGAAGCGGCCGCCTGCGGATTACCGATTCTTACGACGCGCGAGGCCGGCGACGTCGTGCGCGACGGTGTCGAAGGAATCATCGTGCAACCGGGAGACGTCGATGCAATCGCAGCGGGGCTGGAACATTTGTATCGCCATCCGGAAATCGTGGAGCGCATGAGCAACGCGGCCCGCCGGCGCGTGGTGGAGAATTTTACTTGGGACCATTATCGGACGCGTTTGTTAGGCGCGTACGAAGCTGCGATGCGAATGGCGCTATAATTCTACTGTAGCGGCGGTCTGCGACCGTCGCATTATTCTTCAATTCGACCGACGCTCATAGAGCGCCGCTACACTCGTGAACATCCTCCTGATTCAGCTCAAACGAATCGGCGATCTGGTTTTGACCACGCCGGCGATTGTCGCGCTCCGCGAAAAATTCCCGGATGCAAAACTAACGCTGGTCGTTTCGCCCCAATGTGCGGAATTGCTTCCCGCGATTCCGGACGTCGACAATCGACTCCTCTCGAGTGCGGCGCGAACATGGCTGGAGATCGCGCGGGGCAATTTCGATTATTGCATCGACTTCACGCGCAATGACCGCTCCGCGTTTCTTGTCTTTCTGTCGCGCGCGCAAAAACGAATCGTGTCGTTTCGAATCAAAGTTCGCTCCAAATTTCGGACGCGATTTTACAATGAATTTGTCGAGCACCGGATGCGCGACATGCACACGGTCGATTACCATCTTGCGTTGCTCGAGCCTCTTGGAATTTCGAACGCGTCGAGCGCGATCAATTTGCCGTTACCGGCGACTGCGCGCGAAAACGCCTCGCGGCTGCGACAGGAGGGCAAGATCCGGGATCGATTCATTGTGGTTCATCCAGGCTCAGCGCGAGCCGAGAAATTTTGGGAGCCGGAACGGTGGGCCGAAGTCGTCAATCACGCGCGGGAAGAACACGATGCCGATGTTGTACTGACCGGCGGGACGTCGCCACTTGAGCAGAATCATATTCGCGAGATCAAATCGAAATTGCAGCAGCCGGTTATCGATCTTTCCGGCAGGACTAGCTTACTTACGCTAGCCGCTGTGGTCGCAGAAGCGCAGTTGCTGATCACAGTCGATTCAGCGCCGATGCATTTGGCGGCGGCGACGCGCACACCACAAGTAATCCTTTTTGGCCCGACGAATCCATTTCATTGGCGGCCGCGCCAGAGTCCTGTGTTGATTTTGCAGGGACCATCGACATCTCCGGTCGCACACTTCGTCCCGAAGCAGCCACGCCTGCCAATGAACCAAATCTCGACGCAAGCGGTTATCGATGCTATGGAGACGCTGTTGTCGGGCCCGACAGCGCCGCCATCTTTATGAGAAATCCTGAAGGCGCGAAAGTAAAACTCTCGTTTGGGGAGACGCTGCGTACGGCATGGAAACCGTACCGGCGTCTCTACGGCTATGCCGTGCCCTACAAATGGCGTTTTGCGGTGGGCCTCGCCTTCGGTGTCGCTTACGGCGCCGTCACCTCGCTTTTCCCAATCACGGTTTTTCAAGTCTCAAGCTTCGTTTTCCACGGCACGGCGCCAAATCCGCGAGCGGTGATCACGCATCGCGAAATTTTGAATTTCGGACCGAAGATCGATTCAATCGTTTGGATTTGTCTCGCGATCCCGCTGCTGATGGCCGTGCGCAGCCTCTGCTCCTACGGCAACGCTTACTACATGAACTGGGTCAGCAACAAGGTGGTAAACGATGTTCGCAACGAACTCTTTGGCAAGATCATGCACCACTCGATGGATTTCTTCAATCGGATGCAAACCGGGTTTCTCATGTCGCGGATCGCCAATGACACGCGCAACATGCAGCAAGCGCTGGCCAGCGTGAGCAGCGACGTTTTCAAACAACCCATCACCATCGTCGGCGCCGTGGTCGTGCTGCTCTTAATGGATTGGAAGTTTACGCTGGTGAGCCTGGTCCTCTTTCCCATTTGCCTTCTGCCGATCCGCGTCTTCGGCCGGCGTGCGCGCGAAGCGGTGCAGCGTGAGCAAAAAGGAGGGGTGTTAATGTCGGTAACGATGCAGGAAAGCTTCGCCGGAATCCGAGTCATCAAATCGTTCGCACGCGAGGAGCAGCAGGAAAAAGTATTTCGGCGGGGCGCGCAACAATCCTTCTCACATACGATGCGAATGGTGAAGGCAACCGAAGCTGTGGGCCCGCTCGTCGAAATCATTGCCTCCATCGGCATCGGTCTTGCGCTGTTGTATGTTTACGCCGCCCATCTAACCGTCGGCAGGTTCTTCGGACTCATCTCAGGCATTTTTATCCTCTACGAGCCGATCAAGACCCTGAGCAAGCTTCACATCGTGATGCAGCGCTCGCTTGGTGCGACGACCCAGATTTTTTCAATTCTCGATTCCGTGCCCGCAGTTCAAGACGCGCCAAATGCCGCTCAGTTAATCTCATCCAAAGGCCGGATCGATTTCGAAAATGTAACCTTTCGCTATTCCACTGGCGTCACTGACGCCGTGCGCGATCTGAACTTGCACATCGAGCCGGGCAAGACCTATGCGCTGGTCGGAGCTAGCGGCGCGGGCAAGAGCACCATCCTGTCGCTCATTTTGCGCTTGTACGATCCGACAGCGGGCACGGTAAAAATCGACGATCGCGACTTGCGCACGCTGACCCAAAAATCTTTGCGCGAACAGATCGGTCTCGTCACCCAGGAAACATTCTTGTTTCACGATACGATTTCCAGAAACATTCAGTTCGGCCGGCTCGACGCGACGCCCGAAGAAGTTTACGCCGCAGCACGCACCGCTTACGCGCACGATTTCATCATGGCGCAGCCGGACGGCTACGAAACAGTCATTGGCGACAAAGGTTGCCTGATCTCCGGCGGCCAACAGCAGCGGTTGGCCATTGCCCGCGCGCTTTTGAAAAACGCGCCCATCCTGCTGCTTGATGAAGCGACCTCATCGCTCGATTCCGAATCGGAAAAGCAAATTCAACAGGCGCTCGAAAAACTCGCCGCCGGCCGCACCGTCATCGCCATCGCACATCGTCTCTCCACTATTTTGTCCGCCGACCAAATCGTGGTGATGGATCAGGGCCACATCAAAGAAATCGGTACACATGCGGAGTTACTCGAAAAATCCGGCTACTACCGCCGGCTTTACGATTTGCAGTTCAATCAGCGCAGCGAAGAAGGCACAGCTGAGCACGGCGTCCTCGTCGAAGAGCTGGTTTAACAATTCTTCTACGAACTACGCAGCCGCAAGATCGACAATCGCCTCTCCCCAATGCCGCTAAATTTTGATCTGCATACCCATTCATTTTTCTCCGGCGACGGCGTTTCCAGTCCGGAAGATTTGATCGCTGCCGCGCGCGCCAAGGGTTTAAACGGAATTGCAATTACCGATCATAACACCTGCGACGCGGTGACTTATCTGCTCGAGAAAGGTTTGATGCGGCTCGACGGCTTGCCGGTTGATAATTTTTTGATCTTGCCCGGCGTTGAAATCACGACTTCGGACGGACATCTGCTTTGCATCGGCGCGACCCTTCCCTATCTCAAAGGGAAACCGGCCCGGGAAGTGTGCGACATGATTCACGAGCGCGGCGGCCTCGCCATACCCCCGCATCCTTACGATTTGTTTCGCGCCGGCATCCGTTTTTCCACTCTCGAAACGTTGCCCGTTGATGCCATCGAAGTTTTCAATGCCGCGACCACGCTGCGTCGCTACAACCGCTATGCCTTCAAATATGCGCAGATTCGCGCGCTGCCCATGGTCGCGGCCAGTGACGCGCATCACGCCGCAGCAGTTGGAACGGCCTACACGATTCTGAACACGCACGATTTTTCTGTGAAAGGAATTCTCGCGCAGATTTTGAAGAGCAACGAGCTCAACCAAAAATACCTGACCCCGCGCGATAGTCTCCGCAAAACCTGGAACAATTGGCTACGCCTCCGCCGCCGTAAAAAAATTCCAGAGCTAGCTGCAAAAGACGCGAGCCACAATGGCCGCTGATCTTTGACTTCTACTTTCTAATCTCTACCTCCTACTTTCTGCGACATGTCTGCTTACGTTATTGTCGTTGTTGAACAGAGCTACTGTCGGGGACGCTGTTACCGTCCCGGTTAATTTCTAGTTGGGAAGCAAACTGCTTCCCCTACAGAAATTCCCATCTGCGAAAATCTGCGGATCCGTTTGGATTCTGCTTTCCTGGGTTCCTGCTTTCCTGATTAAACTTCTTCTGTGTCCGCCTACGTGATTGTCGATCTTGAAATTGTCGATCCAACCGGCTTCGAGGAATACAAGAAGCGTGTCGTCCCGCTGGTCGAGAAGTACGGCGGAGAATACATCGTCGCTGGCGGTCAGATCGAAACGCTCGAAGGCGATTGGAAACCAAAGCGAATCGTCGTACTGGAATTCGAATCAATGCAGCGCGCCAAGGACTGGCTCAATTGCGAGGAATACCGTGAGCCGCGCAAAATCCGCGACCGAACTGCCAAAACGAAAATGATCCTCGTTGAAGGAGTGTAGATGTGTCCGCCTACGTGATTGTTGAAATCGAGGTTGTCGATCCTGTCGGCTACGAAGAATACAAGAAGCAAGCCGCCGAGACCGTTCACAAACACGGCGGCAGATACATTGTGCGCGGCGGAAAGACTGAAGTGCTTGAAGGCGATTGGAATCCGAAGCGCATCGTGATTCTCGAATTCAAATCGATGCAGCGCGCCAAGGAATGGCTCAACTGCGAGGAATACCGCGAGCCGCGCAAAATGCGCCACGCGACCGCCAAAACAAGAATGCTCCTAGTCGAAGGCGTTTAGTGCGACCAGAACGCGTGCCTGAGAAATTTTATAACTCCAAATGCAACCAAACCGACCGCTGCGTAGACCGCCATGTTGAGAATGATAGAGACTGCAACAATCAATTCTGAGCTGAAACTCCATTCACGACCGATCGTAGCGCCGAGAAGAATATAACTGGGCCATAGATATTCGGTGCAAGGCGGCAGCGCTCTTGGATAGAAAAACATCAGGAAGATAGGAATCGCTCCACCTGCCCCTGAAAATATCGCCACAACAGCGCGCATCTATTTCGATAGTAATTCACCCAGCTGCTTCGGATCGGTCACGGGGGCTTTGCAGGTGAAATTTTCGCAGACGTAAACGGCCGATTTGCCGTCGATCATCGACATCGCACGAATGGCTTCGTTTTTTTCGCCGAGATATTTTTGAGCTCCCGCGCCGTCGGCGAGAATCAAAATTTTGTTCGGCAGAAAATGTCCATGCACTTCCTTGAGCAGCGCTTTTGTTCCTTCATTGTCGATCTTCCCGGCGATCACAATTTGCCGCGGCTTGCTCAAACTAAAGTCGAGCGCGACCAGCATTTGTGGCATGGCGCTGGCGAAGTGGGAAAGCGTCAGCGCAAACGCGTCGATCGTTTTCTTCGCACGTTCCTCAAGTTGTTTGTCGTCGCGAAACTGTGCCAATCGCAAAAGGTTCAGCGCAGCGATTGAGCTCGCGGCCGGCTCGGCGCTGTCGTTATCGTCTTTCATCCGGAGCGGCACGTTCGACTCTTTTGTTGTCGTGCTGAAGTAACCGCCGTTCTTCTCGTCGAAAAAGGAGCGGTCCTGCGTTTTCTGTAATTCGACCGCAAACTTCAGCCACTCGATGTCGAATGAAGCCTCGTAAAGATTGAGAAGCCCCTGGATGACAAACGCGTAATCGTCGGCAAAGCCTTCGATGTCGCTGCGGCCCTGACGGTAATTCCGAAAGACCGATTTGCTCTTTTCTTCATACAGATGCGTGCGGAGAAACTGGGCCGCGCGTCTTGCAGCTTCGAGATAACGCGGCTCGTCCAAAACCTGCGCCCCGCGCGCGTAGGCCGAGATCATCAACCCGTTCCAGGCGGAAATGATTTTGTCGTCGAGATGTGGTCGTGGCCGTTTTGCACGGATCGACAATAACTTTTCGCGGCCGCGCGCGAGCAATTGTCGAACTTCGTCTTCGCTCTTTTTGAAATGCTTGGCCGTCTCCGCAATCGTGTGTCGCTCTGTCAAAATATTCTTGCCGCGAAATTCATCCTGCGGATCGCTCCCCTCCGGCGCGTTGCCGTGCGATTGCACTCCGTAGTGGAAATCGAAAATCTCAGCGGCGTCGCCGAGTGCTGAGTCGATTTCGTTCTTGGTCCAGACGTAAAACGCGCCCTCGGCGTGTTCCGGTTTGCCGTGCTCAAGAAGACTGTCCGCGTCCTCGGCGGAAAAAAATCCGCCATCTTTTGCGGTCATATCGCGCGCGACGTAATCGAGAATGTCACGCGCAACATCCGCATATTGTCGATCTTGAACGACTTGGAATGCGTCGAGGTAGGCGAGCGCTAGCTGCGCTTGATCGTAAAGCATTTTCTCGAAGTGCGGCACGTGCCAATAACGATCGACCGAATAGCGGTGAAAACCGCCGCCTACATGATCGTGCATTCCGCCAGCCGCCATTTTGCGCAGCGTGAACAAATCCATCTCGAGCGCGCGTCTACCGGATTCGCTCTTCGGATCGCGAACGTAAAATCTGGTTAGAAAATTGAGAGTCACCGGTCGCGGAAACTTCGGCGCGGTCCCGAAGCCGCCTTCTTTCTCGTCGAAACTGCGCGCGAATTGGTCGTAAGCGGCCTGCAAAACGTTGATGTCGATCTTGCCCGCGGCAGTTGGCTGCGCCGTTTGCGATTCGCGCAGCGCGTCGATGATCTTCGAACTTTGATCGACAATCTTTTCGTGATCTTGCTTCCAGGCCGCTGCGATTCGTTCCAAAACTTTTTTAAACGCGGGCTGACCATAGCGATCTTCCGACGGGAAATAGGTTCCGCCGACGAACGGTTTTAGATCGGGCGTCAGCCACACACTCATCGGCCAGCCGCCGCCGCCGGTGGTCGCCTGCACGAACGTCATGTAAACACGATCGACATCGGGCCGTTCCTCGCGATCGACTTTGATGTTCACAAACTCGCGATTCATGATCGCAGCGGTCTCTTCGTTCTCGAACGACTCGTGCGCCATGACGTGGCACCAGTGACAAGTCGAATAGCCGATCGAGAGAAAGATAGGTTTATTCTCGTGACGCGCTTTCGCGAACGCTTCCTCGCCCCACGGATACCAATCAACCGGATTGTGCGCGTGCTGGAGAAGATAAGGCGACTTCTCCTTCGCGAGTCTGTTGGTGTGTTGGAACACCCCTGGCGCAGGTTCAGCCGCGATGTGAGTCGGAGTCACTCGACACGTTAACGTTGAGTGCCTTCCTTGTCATTCCGAGCGGAGCGAGGAATCTCACAAACGAAGCGTTCGGCACCATACCACTTAGTGTGATCAATAAGTCTTTGAGAGATCCTTCACTCCGTTCAGGATGACGATCGCCTTTGCTTAAATCGAAATGGATAACGTGGAGTTCATTTTTCTTTTTCTGGCGGTCGGCCTGATCGCATTTCTCTACTCGTCGGTCGGTCATGCCGGCGCGTCGGGTTACATCGCAACGATGACGCTATTCGGACTCGCGCCGACAGTCATCCGGCCTACTGCGCTCGTCCTCAATATTCTGGTCGCCTCGATCGGTGCGTTTCAGTTTTGGCGCGCTGGACATTTTTCCTGGAAATTATTTTGGCCATTCGCGTTGCTCTCAATTCCGGCCGCTTACCTTGGTGGTTATCTGCAACCGTCGGCTTCGATCTTAAGAATCATGATCGGCCTGGTCCTGCTTTTCTCCGCTGCGCGTTTGATCTTTCGCCGCGAAGACCCGCCGAACGTTGAACCACCCTCCGTCCCGAATGCGATCGGCATCGGTGCGGGCCTCGGGTTTCTTTCCGGCTTGACCGGAACAGGCGGCGGAATTTTT
>DASYVQ010000028.1:0-12565 GCA_035936875.1 Chthoniobacterales bacterium | reverse complement strand
TGGATTCCGCGAGCCAGCACGCGCAGTTTTTCAGCGCGCAACTCCGCCGGAAGGTCGGTTGTATCGGCAACCGTGTCCGACGCGCGCGCGAGCAGGTAGGCAAGCGCCACTGGCTCGCGCAATCGTTTCGGTGAAATCCGGACCGAGAGATAAAACGTGCGCGAGACTGAGCGCAGAATAGAACCGCGCAATTGTCGAACAGAATCTGCGGCTGTCGTGTTCACAAGTTTTCGCCTAACGACTGGTCAGTGGCTCACGTTCCTGACCTCTATTCGACTAGTGTCGGAATTGCCCAGGCCGAGTTGGCCGGCCACTTGCACGTAACCGGCCAATGGGCCAATCGGCGGAAAACTTGCGTGCGCGCGCCATTCCCCGAGCCGTTTCAGAGCAACGGCATCGAGCGCCACCGGATCTTTGCTGGCGTAAAGCGTGGCGTGATGAATGGCAAAGTTCGGCTGCGATTGCGGCCCGCCGCCATATTGCGCGAGCAGGCCGTCCATTAAATTAAAAACAACTTTCGGCGCAACCATTGGATTGCTATAAATGAGCGCGACACTCTCTGCGCCAAAACCGCTGCCTTGCGCGAAGCGGCGCCAATTGTCGATATTTGGAATCGTGACATTGTAAAGACAGCCAGCGATCCCGTTTGTGGTGCTGTTGCTCATCACCGGGACGTTGATGATTTTTGTTACGTCGTTCGCCAAAATTTTTGAAAAGTGGCTCACGTTGCTTGTGTTTTCCGTGTCTGGGAGCATCGGCATTTTCCCTTTGTCGTTTTTGTAATCGAGATCGCCCCAAATCAATTTCCCGAGCAACGGCGCGGAGAATACAGCTTTCGCGTCGTAACCATCGCGAGGCGCGATTGCTCTTAATTGATAACCCTCGGCACCCGGCTTGTAACCGGCGCCTTTGATTCCGGAGATGGAACGGTCCCAAACAACGATGCTGCTGCGTGGATGCCCCGCCGCCACCAGTCCGTCGACGATGGCGCTCACCACGTCATGGTGCGTGGTGAAAAGTTCGCCGCCCGCCGCGGAAATTTTGATTCCAATTTTATCGTTCGGCGCAACCAGCGAGGCCCACGCTTTAGCAATGTCAGGTTGGCCGGTCGCCGCCAGCACGAGACGATCAACCATCGCATGCACCGCGCGCGCATTGGTCTTGTAATCCTGGATTGCGTCCGGGTTATGCGCCACATAAACACTCGATGGCGTTGGTGCGGGACGGGGAGCCTGCGCCAAGGCAGAGCCAATGGCGCAAAAGAAAACAAGAGCTACTTTTTGAATGGACAAGGTAATTTGAGCAACTGCCAACGGACTTTATGAGCAAGCCCGCGAATCACAACTCCAGCGTGGTCCGCCATCTTTATGTGCACATTCCGTTCTGCGCGCGCATCTGCCCGTATTGCGCTTTTTACAAGGAGCTGCTCGATCGCTCGCAAACGAACCGATTTTGCCAGGCGATTGTGCGCGAAGTCCAGCAACACGCCGAAGATCGACATCTTCGTCCATCGACAATTTATTTTGGCGGCGGCACGCCGACCGCATTGACGATCGAACAACTCGAATCCGTGTTACGCGCATTTCACGACCAGATCGATTTGTCGCAATTGATTGAGTGGACGATGGAAGCCAATCCGGGAAGCGTTTCTGCGAGAAAAGCCGACGCGCTCAGAAAGCTCGGAGTCAATCGAATCAGTCTCGGCGTCCAATCATGGGACGACGAGTTACTCAAATTGCTCGGTCGCGAACATGACGCCCGACAAGCGGAGCAATCATTCCGGATTCTGCGCGCAGCCGGATTCTGCAATATCAATGTCGATCTTATGTTTGGATTGCCCGGTCAAACGATCCAGCAGTGGCAAGCGACATTAAAAAAAACGATCTCACTTCAACCCGAGCACATCTCCACCTATTGCCTGACCTACGAAGAAGACACGGAGTTTTTCCTGCGGCAATCGCGGGGCGAGTTTCGAGAAAATCCCGACGCGGATGCGGAGCTTTTCGAAATGACGATGTCGATCTTGGAATCGGCCGGCTACCAGCATTACGAAATCTCGAATTACGCGCGACCCAATTTTTCCTCGGCCCATAATCGAGCCTACTGGACGGGCGAAAATTATTTGGGGATCGGGCCGAGCGCATTTTCCACCGTCGAAATGCAGCGCTGGCAAAATATTTCCGATTATCGCCAATACGCCGACCGCGTTCTGTCGGATCAGTCGCCGATCGGACCGAAAGAAAACTTAACGCCGGAAATGAAGCGGACCGAAAAAATCGCGCTCTCGCTGCGAACACGCGATGGCGTTTCCGCTGATTTGCTCGAGCCGTTTCGAAATCAGACCCGCGAGTTTGTCAGGCTCGGTTTACTTCGACGATCGAACGGCACTTTTATGCTTACGCGCAGCGGCAAAGCACTGGCCGATTCCGTAGCGGAAGCGTTAGTGTGAATTATTCGACCGCCCCGTAGCGGCGCTGCCGTTGTCCGAATTCCTCGACCGCGGCAAGAAGGTCCTCTTTCCTGAAATCGGGCCAAAGCTTCGGCGTGACGTACATCTCAGTGTAGGAAAGCTGCCAAAGAAGAAAGTTCGACAATCGCATTTCGCCCGAAGTGCGGATGAGCAAGTCCGGATCGGGATAATAGCGGGTGTAAAGATGTTTGCTGAACATCTCGACATCGATCATCGCCTTGTCGATGTGGCCGAGCTCGACCGCGCGCAACAAACTCTTGATTCCATCGATGATCTCCAAACGCGCGCCGTAGCTCAGCGCGAGAATTAAAGTCAGACCATTGTTGCCGGCGGTTTTCTCAATCGTGCTATGCAGTTGCTTCTGGCAACTCTCCGGCAAGTCGGTCAATCGACCGATCGCCTGGAGTCGAACATTTTTCTCGATCAACTCGGGAGTTTTCTCTTTCAGGAATTTTTCCAACAACTTCATCAAGGCGAAGACTTCGCTCTTGGGCCGGCTCCAATTTTCCGCCGAAAATGCGTAGAGCGTCAGATATTCTACCTTCAGGTCGCCGCAGCCTTCGACACATTCGCGCACAGCTTTAGCGCCTTCCTCATGCCCTTTGATTCGCGGAAGACCGCGCGCTTTGGCCCAGCGGCCGTTACCGTCCATGATGATGGCGATATGTCGCGGGACCGCTTTGCCGCCGGAAGACATCGCTGATGTTTACAGAAAAATGGTCTGTGCGCGCATGGGACCGACGCTGACCATGGATAACTTCGCTCCGGTGAGCTGGGCGATTCGATTCACATAATTTCTGGCCGCGAGCGGAAGTTGTGAAAGTTTCCTTGCCGCACTGGTCGATTGATTCCAACCGCGCATCTCTTCGTAAATCGGTTCGCAATTATCGAGTTGAAGTGCATCACACGGCGGCACCTCCAAACGTTTGCCGTTTAAACGGTAGCCAACGCAAACCTTGATTGAGTCGACATGATCGAGGCCGTCTAAATTAGTAACAGCCAACTCGTCGATGCCGTTGATCATCGTGGCGTAATGCGTGGCCACGGCATCGAACCAGCCGCAGCGCCGGGCCCGACCGGTCGTCGCGCCAAACTCACGTCCCAATTGGTGGAGCATGTTCGCTAATTGTCGATCTTCGGTTGGCAGAGCCCCTTCCCCAACTCGCGTCGTGTAGGCTTTCATGACGCCGAGAACGCGATCCATTCGATGCGGAGGCACACCTGTGCCAGTGCAGGCGCCGCCTGCCGTCGTGTTCGACGAAGTCACATACGGATAGGTGCCGTGATCGATGTCGAGGAACGTGCCTTGCGCGCCTTCAAAAAGAATTTCCTTCCCGCGCTGCAGCGCCCGGTGCAGAAAAACGACGGTGTTGGCGACAAACGGCCGTAATTTTTTTCCCGCGGCCAGGTAACTTTCGTTCACATCGCGGTAATTAATCGGCTTCGCTCCGAGCGCCTCCAGAATGCTGTTGTTCTCCCGAATTTTGGCCTGCAGTTTTTTCGAGAACACAATCGCCTGCATCAAATCGGAAATGCGCAGCCCGGTCCGGGCTGCTTTATCGCCGTAGGCCGGACCGATACCGCGCTTGGTTGTTCCGATTTTGGCGCGGCCTTTGCGAAGCTCGCGCTGTTCGTCGAGCAAACGATGATACGGCAAAACCAAATGGGCGCAGTCGCTGATGAGCAAATTCTTGTTGTCGATCTTGACCCCGACTTTGCGCAATTCCTCGATCTCCGAAAGGAGCGCGATTGGATCGACAACGACGCCGTTGCCGATGACGCAAACTTTTCCGCGCCGCAAAATCCCTGAAGGAATCAGGTGCAAAACGTAGGTGACTCCGTCGTGAATAACGGTGTGGCCGGCGTTTTGCCGCCCTGACTGCGCACGACGATGTCGGCCTTGGCCGTGAGCACATCGATGATCTTCCCCTTCCCTTCATCGCCCCATTGCGCGCCAACTAGGATCGTGTTCGCCATTTTGAGTCAGGCAATAAATTGTCCCGATGCATCGGCAAGACGCGGTCGGGACTTGCCGACGAACGATAGGAAGCGCTCGAGGCGCTGCAAGAGATTTCAGCGCGCAGCACTGCTCTGCGACGCGACCGCTTTCTTCAGCGCGTAAGCCGATTCGCTTGACCCGCCGCCAGTGTGGGCGTGCGAATAATTGCGCAATTTATCCCAGGGAATCTTCGCATCGTAAATGAAAGTATTCATCGCCACGCGATAGCTGGCTCCGCTGCTTTGCAGATGTCGATGCGAAAGGATAAATTGCGAAGGATCGTAGTAATTGCCCATGTCCTTCGCGAATTTATCCCGGCTCATTCCGATCGCGATGTTCTTACGGATCTCGAGATGCAAATGCGCATCGTAAAGGCCATGAGCGTTGCCCAGGGTGGCAATTTGCTGTCCGCGCTTCACCGCCTGACCGCGGTGCACAAGGATTTTCTGCAGGTGTCCGTAGAGCGAATCGATAGTTCGGACCGCGCCGCCTTCGCGGTAAGAATGGCGCACGATCACGACGTTCCCCCATCCCATGTGACAATCTCGCGCAAATACGACTGCGCCGTCACCGATACAATAAACAGGATCACCTAGATCAGTATCGCCACCGCGGACTCCGTCCCAATCCTCGCCAAGATGTCCATTCGAGCGAAAACCGCGCGCTTTGTAATAACCTTGCGCGTCCGGTTTACCAACGGGCAAATCGAATCCGTCAGCCAATTTAACGAAAGCTGTCTGCCCTGAAAAACTAACGGTCTGAGGAAGCGTTGGTTCCACCTCTCGCGATTGTCGATCAACCAGACGAGACGCGGTCGACGAAGCTTGTTTGTTCGTTTGCGGAACTCGCGCTGGAACAGTGGCACTCGGTTCGATTTCGTGGATTTCCTCTTTCATTCGCTCGGCCGCCAGCCTGCCCGCTTGTCGCATTTCATCAACCGTAAGCGCTGCTGACAGGGATTTTGCGGGCTGTGCGTTGACCGCCTGTTGTCCCCGGGTCTCAACGATTGGTTGCTTGGCGACGTGTTTCTGCTGCTCCCCGATCTTGCTGCTCTTATCTCGAGGAATCTCGACCTGCTGTCCGTGAATTTGCGTGACGACAACAAGTCCGCAAAAAATGCTGGTAAGGACTTGTTTCCGCATCGAAAGCGTCCGTCATAAACAAATTCATTCGCCCTGGCAAGCAGTTATTCACAGGGGCAAACGGCGTGATTTCCACCGCCTACTTCGAGGTAATTCGCATGACCGGTAACGGAAAGCGCAACCGTAACTCGTTGCCGAGATAAATTTCCACGTGATGCAGCCCGAACTGCTGAAACTGCACGCCGCCAAAATAATGAACGTTGGTGGCGTGCCCTTCCATTTCCTTCAACTCAAAGTCCACCTCGGCTTGGGCGAGCACATTCTGTTCGTCTGCTCCGACGATTCGCGACTTTTGCCGGAACTTGCCCGCGCCACTGCACCAGCGTGTCCAGATGCACAGCCGCAAATAATTGATCGGAAGGCCTGGCGCCGCCACGACGTTAAGAACGCCGACAAGAGTTTGCATACCGTTGAATTCGCACCGGACATCTTCGCAGAGCACGCAGCTTTGCAGGTCGGGCAGAATCACTTCGGTCGTTTGCATCGACAATCGATCTAGATGCGACTCAACGCGAGAAGCGCCAGGAGGACAAGGCCAAGTGCGATTCGATAAATGGCGAATGGCGCGAATCCACGCGCGCGCACCCAGCGCATAAACCAGGCGACTACGACGAGCGCCACGATGAATGAGACAACAAAACCAATTGCGAGCACGATCCATTGGTGCGCGTCCACCGCGAGCGGGGCCAGATTACCTTCGAGCGCAGTGTGGCGATTGGGCGCGAGCGTTTTGTAAAGATCGTACAAAGTGGCCACCACCATCGTTGGCATGGAAAGAAAAAAAGAAAATTCGAGCGCGGCCGGCCGCGAGAGACTGGCCACTTGGCCAGCCGCGATGGTGCACATCGACCGCGATGTGCCGGGAAAAACCGCGGATAGAATTTGAACCGCGCCGATCCAGGCCGCCTGCGGCAAACTCATTTCCTCCATGTGAGTCACACTCGGCCGCGTAAAAGTTGCATCGACAATCCACATGACAATGCCGCCAATGAGCAGCGCCCACGCAATGATGTGAAGGTTCTCAAGATTTTCGCCGATTTGTTTTTTAAGCGCCCACGATGGCAGCGCCGTGATCACGAACGCGATCATCGTCAGGCTGAGGGGATGAGTAAGAAGATTACGATCGCCGCGCTCACCTTTCGGAAATGTGCCGATGAACTTTATGATCCGTCCCCAAAAATAAACCGGCAGGGCGAGGATGGCGCCGAGTTGAATGACGATCGTGTACATTTTCCAATACCCGCTGTGAAGATCGACATTCAAAAATGCCTCGACGATGCGCAGGTGTCCGGTCGAACTAACCGGCAGGAACTCGGTGAGCCCTTCGACGACACCGAGCACGATCGACAATAAGAAATCATTCATAGGTCAACAAGCAAACATCGAACGTCCAACGCCGAACGCCCAATTTTGAATTCAGCGATTCGGTAAATCATTTCGCGTTTCTTTCAGCGGTTCGAGCACTGGCCACGAAGATCCTGATTAGCTCCTCAGTTTCTTCAAGGCACGCGCCAAGATCTGATGTTTGAGACAACTTCAGACGGCCGACCAGAC
The DNA here is from genome assembly GCA_035936875.1 of Chthoniobacterales bacterium. GTDB lineage: Bacteria > Verrucomicrobiota > Verrucomicrobiia > Chthoniobacterales > UBA10450 > DASYVQ01. Next base: position 5,400 of record DASYVQ010000028.1, on the reverse strand, counting down.
GCAACCATCGCTTGGTCTCCCGCAATTCCTTAAGGCAAATGCGAAGTTTGTGAAGAAAGTCCTTCCGCGATTCAGCGGCCTCGACTTCGCCGTGATTAGAAAGAGGTGAAGTTCCGCAACGAAGTAGCTGACCAGCGATATGATTCCCAGCTTTAGTGTTGGGCAGTGAATCGACTAACTGAACAATATTCGCCGCAAATTCCAGCAGCCTATCTTCGAGGTCATACCGTCGGCGACCGTTGTACTCCTCATCCGCCGATTCTCTGGTTCGAGGGCCGCTCCGGTTCCATTCGATGTTCGACGTTGAGCGTTGAGCGTTCGGCGTTTTCTTCTTCATTCGCTGATAACTAAATCGTTCATGAGACTGCTTCCGCCCCTTGTTCATCGGTGCGAATGCGAATGGCCTGCTCCACTTCCGTGACGAAAACTTTTCCATCACCGATCTTTCCGGTTCTAGCCGAGCTAAGAATCGCTTCGACCACGCGTTGCGCGCGGTCGTCCGAAACTACGATTTCAAATTTCACTTTGGGCAGGAAATCCACGGTGTATTCGCTGCCCCGATAAATTTCGCTATGGCCTTTTTGCCGGCCAAACCCTTTCACTTCGCTCAACGTCATCCCTTCGACGCCGACTTCGGCCAGCGCATCCTTGACCGCCTCGGTCTTGAACGGCTTGACGATGGCTTCAATTTTTTTCACCGCGCCAAACTAGCTGCCCGCATCAAAACGTAAATCGCTAAATCACTAAATCGTTGAGCGGTCTTGTATTCATCCTTCTCCACTTCTCAACACGAAATCTGGGCGGATTTCGGGTAGGCGGTAACGCAGCTAGGGTAGCTGGCATGAGCTCGGGAGAGCGAGTGACCAACCATCAGGACTCAAACTGCCAAGACTCACCGTGCTCCTCGATATATGATGCGGAGCCCCCACGTTTCTAACTTGCCAGCTCTCAACTTCTCAACTTCTCAACTCCTCAACTGCTGAATAATGCCCGTCCGGCTCGGACCTCAACTGCTCAACATTCTCATCTCCGCTTCCACCATTTCGCGCACGAGCTCCCGAAAAGTTCCAGTCGGTTTCCAGCCGAGCGTTTTGCGGATTTTGTCTGCGCAACCAACCAGACGGGCCGGTTCGGCCGGTCGCTCAAATGAGGTGTCGTGCTTGACGTATTTTTCCCATGGAAGATTAACCACCGCGAAAGCAGCTTCGACAAATTCGTGCACCGAATGGGTTTCTCCTGTCGCCACCACGTAATCATCCGCGGTTTGATGCTGCAACATCATCCACATGGCGCGGACATAATCCTGGGCGCGGCCCCAGTCCCGCTGGCTTTCCAGATTGCCGAGAACAAGATCGACATCGAGACCTCGCGCGATGCGAGCGGCGCCACGCGCGATCTTGCGCGTGACAAAATTTTCCCCGCGCCGCGGCGATTCGTGATTGTAGAGAATTCCGTTGCAAACAAATAGCCCGTACGATTGCCGGTAAACCCGCACTAACTGCGTAGCGAAAGCTTTGGCGCAACCGTAGGGACTGGCCGGCCACATCGGCGTGTTCTCCGTTTGCGGAGTCTCCGTAGCGTTCCCGAAAATTTCCGAGCTCGATGCGTGATAAAACCGGACCGGCTGCGATTGATCGCGCACAATCTCGAGCAAGCGCAGCGTCGCCATTCCCGCCTCATCGCAAGTCGATTCCGGAAGTTCGAAGCTCAACCCGACGTGGCTTTGACCAGCCAGATGATAAAGCTCCGTGGGACCGACTTCGCGAAAAATGCGGCGGAGAGTGGTTCCGTCGGAGAGATCGCCGTAATGAAGAAACAAACTTTTGCCGTAAATCTTCTCGTCCCGCCGCAAATGTTCAATGCGCGAGCGAAGCAGATTACTCGTGCGCCGGACAACGCCGTGCACGGCATAACCCTTTTGCAGCAGCAATTCGGTCAGATACGAGCCGTCCTGGCCGGTGATGCCGGTAATCAATGCAGTTTTCTCGCGATTCATCGCATCGAATTAATCATGAAAGCAAGCATTCAGGAAGTTGAGAGGTTGAGGCGTTGAGAAGTTGAGGTGAAGGAACAGTTGAGGGGTTGAGATGAGCAGTGGAGAAGTTGAGAGGTTGAGGTGACTCAAATGCGGGCGCGCTGGCTGCGGTGAAGTGCGTTTAACTGCGCAGATACTTCTTCGATCGACCGCCGTAAACTCTTTTCAGAATCCTCTGAGAGAATGCTGACGTCTTTGGAAAGAATAAGCAGACAGGCCAATTCCATGAGCGATCCATATGCGATTTCGGAAAAGTGCGCTTGATCTTTACGGCTTTGACGCGAACTGCCTTCCGCTAAGTTCGCCGCCACAGAAATAGCAGCTCGATTGCATTGGCTGGTCAATCCGTAGGTCTCGTGTTCTGGAAACTTTGATGTCGCCAGGTATATCTCTTTCGCCAATACCCGTGCGGCTTGCCATACACGCAACTTTTCAAATGAATATTCTTGTCTGGAGTTCATCCCCAACTCTTCCTCAACTTCTCAACGCCTCAACAACTCAACTTCTGCTATAATCCGCCTCCTTGATTCAAAGTTTACGACGTTGGATTAACGCTGGAACCAGCCGAGCATCGCCGGAAGACGAGCGGGCTCGCCGCTCGCGCGGCATTTTGCACGGGACCGTTTCCGCGATCGGCAAGAGTGGTCTCGCGTTTATTGTGACCATTGTCTCGGTCCCGCTCACCGTGAGATATCTCGGCGGCGAACGCTACGGCGTTTGGGTGACGATCAGCAGTTTCCTCGCGTTTCTGAGCTTCACCGACTTCGGACTGGCGAACAGCCTAACGAATGCGCTGGGTAAAGCACAAGCGGCCGACGCGCGCGACGCCGGCCGCCGCTACGTTTCCACCGCGTTCATTGTTCTATCCCTGGTCGCGCTTTTCACGCTCGCTGTGGGAATCGCGCTCGCGCCGCGCCTGGCCACGTTTTTGTTTCCAAACATTCAGTCGTCGCTCGCACGCGCCGAGATCGTGCCCGCGCTTCTGATTTCGTTGGCGATCTTCGCTTTGAATTTTCCGCTGCTCATCACCAACCGCGTGCTGGCGGCGCACCAGGAAAACGCCCTCGCCAATCTCTGGAACATGGCCGGCAGTCTCGCCAATCTCGTGGCCATCCTTGCCGTAATTTCATTTCGCGGCGGACTGCCCTGGCTGGTGCTTGGTTGCTCGGGTTTGGGATTGCTCACCAATATCACGAGCGCGCTTTGGCTTTTTGGTTTTCGCAAATCCTGGCTGCGGCCTCGCTTCTCCGATATCGATCTTTCGTTCGCAAAAAATCTCCTTTCTGATGGTTGGAAATTTTTCCTGATCGGCGTGGGATGGATGATCAATTCGCAAACCGATAATATCGTCATCGCGCATTTCCTCGGGGCGAACCAAGTAACGCCTTACAGCGTGACGTTTCGCCTGTTCGCAATCGCAACGATGCTGCAAACGCTGGCTTATCCGTCGCTCTGGCCGGCTTACACCAACGCGTTCGCGCGAAAAGATTTCGTCTGGATCCGGCGCGCCTTCCGCTCAAGTTTCATGTTCAGTTTCATTGTCACATTGGTCATTCTGGCCGTGCTGGTGATTTTCGGACGCGAGATCATTCGGCTTTGGGCCGGCCCCGGTGCCGTGCCATCGTTCTCAGTGATCGTTTGGATGGCGCTTTGGAACCTGATGCTTTCCAATCTTTACATGGCGAGCTGTTTGCTCAACGCCACCGGACATTTGCGCGGGATGACTATTTACGGAAGCGTCACTGCGATTTTGAATCTGTTATTGTCGATCTGGTTCGTGCGAATCTACGGGGTGGCTGGCGTAATCGCCGGAACGGTAATTGCGTTTCTGGTTGCAAATTATATTCCAACGTTTCTGGAAGTACGGAATGTGCTCAAGCGACTCCAATCCGATGCCGAAAGGAATCGTGCCAGCTAAGAGTTTGGAGCGTTAAGCATGACGGAATCGCCCGGCCCATTGAACCTCTCCCAACCTAACATCGACAATCGTTGTCTCTCCGTCGTGATGCCGGTTTACAATGAAGCGGCAACGATCCGCCAAATCGTCAACGCGGTCGTGGCGCAACCGATGGTGGCGGAGCTTGTCGTTGTTGATGACGGCTCTCGCGACGGCACTTGGGAGTTGCTCAACAGTCTCCGGGCGGAAAACCCGCGCATGGTTTTGCATCGGCATGAAACGAATCGCGGGAAAGGCGCGGCCGTTCGCAGCGGCATATCGATGGCGACATCGCCGATCGTTCTCATTCAAGACGCAGATTTGGAGTACGACCCGGCGGAATATCAGAAAATGCTGCAGCCGATTCTGGATGGAAGGGCGGTGGTAGTGTTCGGGTCGCGGTTTATCGGATCGGAAATGCATCGCGTGCTCTACTTCTGGCATGCGGTGGGCAATCGCTTCCTAACGCTGCTTAGCAACATGGCCACGAATCTGAACCTCACCGATATGGAATGCGGCTTTAAAGCTTTCCGGCGCGAAGTTTTCCAAAAAATCGAGCTGCGAGAGAATGCGTTCGGATTCGAACCGGAGATCACGGCAAAAGTGGCGCGTCTCGGCGTGCCCATTTACGAAGTAGCCATTTCCTACAGCGGGCGCACTTACGCACAAGGGAAGAAAGTCGGCTGGCGCGATGGACTGAGCGCGCTCAAGTGCATTGTGAAATACAATTTTACCTAATCGAGGGTGCGCGGAAATTACGAAGCTACTGACAAGATCGGCATCGTCCATGCGCTTCGCACAAGCGCGGAAATGATGAACTCGCCGAGCAAATGCGCTATGCTCGGCATCACCACATGTCGATCTTAAGCGCGGCATCCACGAGGTTTACAAACCACTCGGGCAAGACTCGGATTGTGCGTCAAAGAATTCTATGCGGCTGCTAATTACAGGAGTATGTGGCTTTGTCGGTAGCGGTCTGGCCACTTGGTTTCGTCAGCACAAGCCGTCTTTTGAACTCGTAGGTATCGATAATTTCATCCGACCCGGTAGCGAAACGAATCGGATGACATTAAAATTCTTGGGAGTCGCCGTGCATCACGGCGACGTTCGGAATGCCTCCGACTTTGAAAATCTTCCCAAAGTGGATTGGGTGATTGACGCGGCGGCCAACCCAAGCGTACTCGCGGGAGCCGATGACCGCACGAGTTCCCGCCAACTCGTCGAACACAATCTTCAAGGCACGCTCAACATGCTCGAGTATTGCAAGCGGATTAAAGCTGGTCTTGTGCTCTTAAGCACGAGCCGAGTCTATTCAATTCGAGCGTTGAGTTCACTTCCGCTCGTTGAACGCGCGCTGACTTTCGAATGGGAGGAAGGCTCGACATCAGTCGCCGGTGCTTCACGAAATGGACTGGACGTGGATTTCTCT
>DASYVQ010000027.1:0-33457 GCA_035936875.1 Chthoniobacterales bacterium | reverse complement strand
CCGAAAGATCGACATATTCTTTTTGTGCCCGATCAAAACTTGGGCGCGTGGGTGATGGAACGCACCGGACGCAAAATGGATTTATGGCAGGGGACTTGTTACGTGCACGTGGAGTTCACCGCCCGCAGCATCAATAAGATTCGAGAAGAATATCCGAACGCGCCGGTGGTCGCGCATCCGGAATGTACTTACGCCGTGCGCATGCTGGCCGACGAAGTTTGTTCGACGGAAAAAATGGTGGCGTTCTGCAGAGAATCGCCGGCGCACGAGATCATCGTCGTAACAGAGGCGGGATTGCTGCATAGGCTGAAAAAAGAAATTCCGGGCAAAACATTCATTCCTGGTCCGACGGACAATTGTTTCTGTGGCGAATGCCGGTTCATGAAAATGAACACGCTGGAGAAAGCCTACGACGCACTCCTGAACATGGAGCCGGAAATCATTTTGCCGGAGCCGATACGCAAACGAGCCGAGGCGCCGATTCTACGCATGCTCGAATTGAGCCGCTAACGCGGCAATCGAGCTGAGATACGAGAAAGGACAGGATTAGTCTTGTCACTTGTGACTCGTCACTTTTCACTCCTGTGCGATGGAACGGCCGTCTATCTGGGTGCTGCTCGTAGTTTTGCTGCTGGGAATTTTGTTTTTGCGCGAACCGCGCTTCCAGCGCTCCGAAGAAATTTTCCTGCGCTGGTTGTTGAGAAATTCGCAGTCGAGCGCCAAACCGGCACCGCTCACGATCGTGGATGTTGGGCGTAACGGCGCGATTTCGCCGCTCGAGTCGGCGCTTTTTTTGCAGGGAGCGCTTGAATTCAAACCCACTGTGGTGGCGATTGAGGCGGTCTTGCGATGGGGCGAGCGCAACAAAGATCAGGAACAGATTTTCATCGATCAGGCGATGCGCGTACCGAAGTTGTTGCTCGGCGCCGAGCTCACGGCCGCTCCCGATCCCGACGCGCCGGTGACAGAACTTAGCGGGTTCCCGCATGTGACCGGCCGGCGCGGCGATCTGGTTTCGTTTTCCGGGATTGAGCGTCAGCCCAGCGAAGACCTGCGCGTTATTTCCACGCTAGGCTTCGTTAATCTTCCCGATGAAATCTCAGACGAGATGCATGTGCCGCTGCTCTATCAATATCGCGGGGAAGTGATTCCATCCTTCGCTTTGCAAGCAGCGCTTCTTTGGCTGCGGATAACACCGAGCGAAGTGAAGATCGAGATTGGATCGCGCATTTCGCTCCCGAACGGGACCAACATTCCGATCAGGTCCGATGGAACGATGTTGATTGATCCGGGCGTCGCAATGCGCGCGCGTCACATTACCGTGAATGAACTCCTGCTCGCCGCGCAACAGCACGAGACCAGCGGCACGTCGACAACTGTTCGTCTCGAAGACATGCGGACCCAACTTGTTCTTGCGCGCACGGAATCGAGTTCACCCGATGTTTTCGCGGCGGTGGTGGGCGCGATCCAGACAAATTCGTTCGTCCGGCGTGTGAGTTGGATTTTCGATTGCATCATGCTCTTAGTCGCCACGGCTTTGAGCGGTGTCTTGCGCAGATTTTCTCGGGTCGATTTGGCTCTGGGCGCGATCGCTTTTTCGGCCGCTTATTGTTTGCTCGCGCTTGTAATTCTGTCGCGCTGGTCGATCTGGCTGCCAGGATGGCTGCCGCTTGGTGCCGCCTGGATATCGGTAGTGTTTGCGGTAGTTTTGCCGAAACCGAAAGGCGCACCCCGAACGGTCTCGATCGCCTCGCCCCCGCCGTCGCCCTGACCAAATCGTAACGCGATGGTGCCGGCAAATTCAGTTGAGGAGCGGATCAATCGCCTGCACGCGAATGGAATTGTCGATCTTCATTTCGACCTGCCGATGGATTTGTACGAAAGACGTGACCGCAAGAATGTTCTGGTCGACGATTTTTTACCGGAGCTCGAAGCGGGAAATATCGGTTGTCTGGGCGCAGCGATTTACATCGAGGACCGTTATCTTCCCGAAATGGGTTTACGGGTCGGGCTCGATCAGATCGCGCGGCTCTACGCCGAAGTGCAAACGTGCGACCGTTTCGCCATTTGTAAAAGTCACTCGGAAATCGTTCGTGCCCGTGACGGTGGCAAGATCGCGCTGTTGATCACGATGGAAGGAGTGGAGCCGCTCGGCGCGGACCTCGATCTTCTCCGGGTTTTTTACGAACTCGGCGTCCGTTCGATCGGGTTGACTCATGCGCGGCGCAACGCTGCTGGTAACGGCGGCGTTTTTGCTGTGAGCGGCTCATCGCGCGATGGGTTGACTGCCTTCGGCCGCGAACTCGTTCGAGAATGCGAGGCGCTCGGCGTGATTGTCGATCTTGCCCACATCAATCCGGTGGGCTTCGACGAGATTGTCGATCTTACGACGAAGCCGCTGATCGTTTCGCACACCAACGCGAGAAAATATTACGACGTGGAGCGCAATGTCACCGACGAGCAAATCAAAACGATTGGCGCGCGGCGGGGCGTGATCGGCGTCAATTCAGTTCTGGTAAGTCTGCACAAGAAAGAGGCCACGATTGATCGATACGTCGATCACTTCGAACACATCATTGATCTGATCGGGATCGATTGCGTAGCGGTCGGTTTCGATTTTTTCGAGTTCATCTACCGGCAATGGTCGGAGGAGGTGCAGCGGCAGTTTCACAAGAAATATACCGACTTCCATTTTGTTCCTGATCTAACGAACCATTCCCACGCGCGAAATTTTACCCGCAAACTGATCGAGCGCGGATTTGGCGATGACGACATCGAAAAAATCCTGCGCGGAAACTGGATGCGGATTTTTAAGGAGTTGCTTTAGCGGGCGGGCCTCATCGGCCGGGGAGAGCAATCGTGTAGGTGATCAGCGCACAGATCGCCACCATTCCTATCATCGCGAGGATAAATACAACGTCCGCTATTTGTTCAACTCGGTGCATCCGTCGCAGCCCTCGTGAGCGGAGCGCCCAGTAAGAAAGAAGACACGAGGTCAGAAACATCAATGCGTCTATTGCCAAGCAATCGTCCGTGATGGTGTCCGCTTTTCCGAGCGTGATGACCACGCGGATGAGCCCGATCACGGTCAGGCAAACGCCCACCATTGCGGAAGAGACCGTGAAAATATGGATGCAGATGTCCTGCTCAAGATGGTTGTTTTGGTCAATTTCCATGTCCGGGATGTTATGAATGCGATTCGAAACTTAGACCGTACGCGAAAACTGTCCGTTCATATCGGACCCAGGTTCGTCAACGCCTCTGCAATGGCTAGACAATCGCAATTGTCGGAAACTTACGGCCGAGCACGACCTGACTGGGCGCTTTGAGCCACTTGTCCAATACCGTTCCGTAGACGCTGCGGAAATCGGTATTGAATTTCAAATCACCGTGATCGAGATCAGTCAGGCTCGGATATTTTCCGAACAGGCCAGGCTTTACCGCGCCGCCGAGCACAAACATCGGCGCGGCTGCACCATGATCGGTGCCGCCATTGGCGTTCTCCTGAACGCGCCGCCCGAATTCGCTGAACGTCATCAGCAACACGCGCTCAAGATTTCCCTGCTGCTTTAAGTCAGCAACGAACGCTGCAACCGCATCGTTGAATTCGCCCATCAACCGCTCGTGCGCGTTGATCTGTCCGGCGTGCGTATCGAAGCCTCCCTGGCTCGCGTAGTAGACGCGCGTCGCCAATCCGCCGGCGATCATGCGCGCGATGATGTTCAGGCTCGCGGCTAGTTGGCCCTGCGGGTAGGGCACGGTCGATTTATATTTGCGCGCGATCGCGAGAATTTTGTCCGAGCTCATTTGCGCATCCAGCGCCGTGCGTTGCAAGAAATCCATGGTACTGAGATCGCTTTTCGTCTTCCCCGGAATCGCTCCAATAGAAGCGCCGTCGGTTGCTGCGGCCGGACCTTCGTCGCCCGCACCGGATTCGTTGAGTTGACGAAAAAACATTTCTTCCGCGCTCATGCGGCCCTGTTTTGGATCGGATGTCCGCCATTGAAATTGTTCTGGCCGCGAGAACGTGATGCCGCTCGGCGTTTTCGCTGCGAAAGCCTGCGGTGTTTCTTCCCCGATCGCCACGCCCACAGTCGGGTCGGCGCCCGAGCAACAATTATCAAAGTACCGCCCGAGCCAGCCGTCGCTCAAAGTGCGGTCCGCATCAGAAGCTGTCTGCCAAATCTCCGTCGAGCGAAAATGCGATCGATTCGGGTTCGGATAACCGACACCCTGAATAATCGCGAGATGGCCTTCGTCGTAGAGCGATTTTAGTCCGGCGAGCTTCGGATTCAGCCCGGCGTAATTGTCGATCCTGAGAATTTTCTCCGCAGCGAGTCCGAGCCGCGGACGGGCGCGATGATAAGCATCGTCTGCATAAGGCACGACCATGTTCAGTCCGTCATTTCCGCCTGCCATTTGGAGAACGACCAGAATGGTGCCGTCCTTCCCGGTAACGGTTTGCGTTAGCCCATCTGCCGCCATCGCGTCGAGGGCGAAGAATGTTTTCTCGAGAAAAATCGGGAGCGTCCAGGTCGCCGCCGCGCCGAGCATGGAAGTGCGGAGAAATCGTCGGCGTGTTTGCAGAGTTGTCTTCATAAGTTCATCAGGCCATTTGAAATTGAGGAGTGCTCATCATCAGATGGACGAGTCCGCGCATTGTTTCATCGCTCGTGTCCGGCTTTCGCGCCTCGAGGTACTTAACGAACGTGTCCGTTTCCTTTTCCGGCGGCCGGGCTTGAAACAGCCTCGTGCTTAAAAGATCGACAAGCTCCTTCGGTCTTTCGCGGAGTTCGGGCGGCGCGAGTTTGCTAATATCGATCGGATCGCGGCGAATTTGGTCGGCCAGGTTCTGGAGCGGCCGCTGAAAACCTGGACCAGCATTTTTTGCCCGAGCTGCAGCGGCGCCCGGCGGCAGGATTGCGTCGCCGTTGATCAGGTAATTCGCAAAGTTATAGCGAAATAACAATGTCGACGTGCTGATCCAGGCTTTGCCGCCGTCCCAGCCTTTCACATTGGGCGGTGCGAAAAGGATCTGGCCCATTTGGCGCATCGCGTTCTGCGCGACGATGGGCGAAGGCAATTGCGTCTCGAGCAGTTTGGATGTCTGAACGATGTACTGCACCGGGCTTTTGATTTGCGACTGCATCGCGCGCGCGGAATAAAATTCCGCCGAGCTAAACAATTCTTTCAGCACTGGTCTCATTTCGAAGTTGTGAGCCCGAATTCGTTCGGCAATCAGATCGACAACTTGAGGCGAAGGATCGTCCTCGACAAAATAGCGCCAGAGTTTCCGTCCAATAAATTGCGCGCACGCCGGCTTCTTCACGAGAATATCGATGATGTCGTCGCCATTCAGCGCGCCGGTCCGTCCCATGAAAGTTTTTGTGCCATGATCTTGTTGAAACGGCGCGGAACGGAATTGCTGTGTCGTCATGTCGATCCGGTAGCCGGTAAAAGCCTGCGCCGCTTCGCGAATGTCCTGCTCGCTGTAATTGCCGATGCCGACGGTGAAAAGCTCCATCAGTTCGCGAGCCCAATTTTCGTTTGGATGTTCCCTGCGACTCTGCTGAAGATCGAGATAGATCATCATTGCGGGATCGCGTGAAATTTTCTTGACGAGCGCGCCGAAATTCCCAAGCGCGTTGCGGCGCAACATGTCGTTTTGTAGCCACATAAAGTAGCCGTCTTTGACCTTTTGGACGCTGGTCGCAAAATGACCGTGCCAGAAGAGCGTCATTTTTTCCAGCAGTGGCGCCGGGCCGTTCATCATGCGGTCGAGCCACCAACGGCGAAGATCGACAATTTCTTCGCCCTCCATCATGCGAACCTGCCGCGCCTTTTGTTGGAAATTTTCCCCGCGATCTCTCGCGGCTTTGATCCCCATCCGCACCTCGCGAATGTTGCGGGGCTTCGCCCACGCCGGCGGCGGCACATTTGCCGCGTCGCCGCTAACTTCGACAAAGTCGCGCACGGTCTCGGTAAGGCCTCTGTTACGTACCGCTTCGATCTCGGCCGGCGTGCCGCCGAACGCCGCCCGGTTTAGAAGGTGTGCCGCGGTCGCGTTATTCCATTTTTGAGCTGGCAGCGGCGCGAGCATACTGATTGAACTAGTTTGTCAGGTTACAGTTGCGCATTCGCGAAAGTGTTCTTAGTCCTCTTTCTCTAGACCGCTCCACCACCATTCTGGTTACATGAGACGAATGAGCAGGAGTAAAACCGGATTTGAAATTCACTAACCTCACGCGCCGCACTGAGATCGGCGCGAACTCATATTATATAGAAGCGGGTGGCCATCGCCTGGTGATGGATTGCGGGATGCATCCGAAGTTCGAGGGCGAAGAGGCGCTCCCGAACTTCAAAGCGATCGCGGATCGACAACTCGACGCCATCATCGTTTCGCATTCGCATCAGGACCACATCGGCACGCTGCCGGTGTTAATGCGGCGGCAGCCAAACGCGCGCGTATTTATGACGGAGGCGACCGCGGAAATCGGGAGCGTCTTGTTGCACAACTCAGTCAACGTGATGACGCGACAGCGCGAAGAGCTCGGCACGACTTTGTATCCGCTCTTCACGCACCGCGAAACTGATCGTGTGGCCGATCGATGGCAAACGTGTCCGATGCGTCAGACTTATACGCTGACGGGGGAACGCACCTCGCCGCGGGATAGCGATTCGCCGACTTTTGAATTTTTTGAAGCCGGACATGTGCTTGGCTCCGCCGGAATTCTGCTCCGCGCCGAGGGCCGCGCGATTTTCTACACCGGTGATGTAAATTTCGATGACCAAACCATTGCTCAGGCGGCGATTTTTCCCGAAGAAAAGATCGACGTCCTCATTACCGAGTGCACCCGAGGCGATAATCCAGTGCCACCGGCATGGACGCGCGCCGGCGAAGAGCGCCGTCTCGCTCAGGCAATTGAGCAGGCGTTCGCTCGCGGCGGTTGCGTTCTCATTCCGGTATTCGCGATCGGCAAAACCCAGGAGATCCTGGCGATGCTCTACAAATTTCGCCGCGAGAAATTACTGGGCGATTTCCCGATCTATATCGGCGGCTTAAGTTCGAAGATCAGCGAAATCTACGACCGGCGCGCGCGGATGGGCCGCCGGCAGTTGCCGCGATTGCAACTGCTCGATGAGTTGCGCCCCTACGTCTTGAACGCGGAAACAATCCGTGACGCGCGCACGCGCGCGGGCCACGTCTACGCCCTTTCCAGCGGAATGATGACGCCCAAAACCCTCTCAAACATTTTTGCGCAGCGCGTTGTCGAGAATCCGCGACACTCCATCTTTTTCGTCGGTTACGCCGATCCGGAATCGGCCGCCGGAATTTTGAAGAACGCGCTGACCAACGAGCAGGTTACGATCGATCCGGACGGACCAGCGCAACGAGTGCGTTGTCACATCGATCAGTTTCAATTCAGCGCGCACGCGTCGCGCGAATCGATTGTGCAATACGTGACCAGGCTCGCGCCCAAAAAAGTGTTGATTGTGCACGGCGACCCGCTGGCGGCGGAATGGACGCGCGCAATTCTCAGCCTGAACTTGCCGAATTCGGAAATCATCGTGCCGACGCCGGGCGTGGAGATCGAATTGTGAAGATCGACATCTCGTAAGATCGACAATGAGAGTCGCCTCCTGGAATATTAATTCATTGCGCAAACGCCAGGACCGTCTCTTCGCCTGGCTCGAGACCACCAGGCCGGACGTTGTTTGTTTGCAGGAAACCAAATGTCCCGACGAACAATTTCCGGCTCTCGCTTTGCAATCGGTTGGTTATCGCTCCGCTTATCACGGCGAAAAATCGTACAACGGCGTCGCGATTCTTTCGAATACTGAGCCGCGCGACGTGCGGGCGTCGCTTTGCGATGAAGTTGTCGATCCGCAGGCGCGCGTGATCGCCGCGACCATCGCAAACATGCGAGTCTTCTCTATCTACGCGCCGAACGGACAGGCTGTGGGATCGCCCGCCTACGATTACAAATTGAGTTGGTATGCGCGATTGCGTGAGTGCATCGCAAAAGAAAAAAGTCCGGACGTGATTGTCTGTGGCGACTTCAATGTCGCGCCGGAAGATCGAGACATTTACGATCCGGAGCTCTGGCGCGGCGCGATCATGTGTTCCGATGGCGAGCGAGCGGCGTTCCGGCAACTGTGCGAAATGGGCTTGCGCGATACTTTGCGGCTTCATCATCAAGAGGGCGGTCTTTTCAGTTGGTGGGACTACCGAATGCTTTCCTTCCCGAAAAACCGCGGGCTGCGCATCGACGCAATCCTGGCCAGTGAAGCTCTGGCTAAGAAATGCACCGGCGCGGGGATCGACCGCGACATGCGTAAAGGCAAAGAACCTTCCGATCACGCCCCGGTTTGGGCAGAATTCGAGGTGTAGTGGCGGCTGTCTCAGCCGCAAACCGAGATATGCGCGTGAGGACACGCGCCTCTACACATCCCCCGCGATTTTGATTCGACGTTGAGCGCTGGAACGTTAAACGTTGAGCGTCTGTGAAGCGAAGCGAACATTTACGCGTTTCCAGCCCGCCGCCCAAGCCGCTCATGATTTGGGACGGGGACTGTCATTTTTGTCGCCGTTGGATCGAACGTTGGCGCGAAATCACCGGCGGTGAAGTCGAATACGCTACGTATCAAGAGGCCGCGGATCGATTTCCTGAAATTCCGCGGGAACAATTTCAGAAGTCCGTCGTTTACATCGACAAGAATGGCGAAGTTTTCTTTGCAGCGGAAGCCGTTTACCGGTCGCTGAGTTGTCGATCTTCCCGAAAATGGGTGGCGTGGAGTTATGACCACGTTCCGGGATTCGCGCCAGTTTCCGAGTTGGCTTACAAGATCATTGCCGGCAATCGAAAGTTCGGCTCGACAATCACTCGATTGCTCTGGGGCGGGGATGTGCGGCCGCCAACTTATTTCTTCGCGCGCCGCTGGTTTCTTCGCGCGCTCGGCGTCATTTATCTGATCGCGTTTGTTTCGCTTTGGGTGCAGATCGACGGCCTGATCGGCTCCAACGGAATTACGCCCGCCAGCGAATTTCTTCCCGCAGCCGGCGATCAACTCGGGACACACGCCTGGTCGGTTCTGCCGACGTTATGCTGGCTCAGCTCGAGCGACGCGTTTCTTCATTTTCTCTGTGGCGCGGGTGTTGTTTTTTCGTTGCTGCTCATTTTCGGGATCGCGCCGGTGCTATCGCTCATCGCGTTGTTCGTTTTTTATCTGTCGCTCGCCATCGCAGGCCAAACGTTTCTCAGTTTTCAGTGGGACATTCTGCTGCTCGAGGCCGGTTTCCTGTCGATCTTTCTCGCGCCGCCGCAGCTTTGGCCGAAACGCGGACGCGAACCTCCCGTCTCACGGGCCGCGCTTTTCCTGCTCAAGCTGCTCCTTTTCAAACTGATGGTGATGTCCGGCGTCGTGAAACTGACCAGCGGCGACGATTGCTGGTTCAATTTGACCGCGCTCGACTATCACTATTGGTCGCAGCCGTTGCCGACAATTTTCGGCTGGTGGGCTGATCAACATCCGGAGTGGTTCAAGAAATTTTCGGTCGCATTTTGCCTGGTCGTTGAAATCGTCGTCCCAATTTTTATTTGGGCGCCACGACGACCGCGGTTAGTTGCCTGCGGTCTGTTGGTCTTTTTGCAAATCGTCATCGGTCTCACCGGCAATTATTGCTTCTTCAATCTAATCACGATCGCGCTCTGCTTGTTGCTGATTGATGACGCTGTTTGGCGCCGACAGCGCGGCGCCCTCCAAGCAAATGGAGGGACACGCGCCGTCGTGTCCCATTATTTCGGTCATCGCTTGTCGATGTACGGCGCGGTCGCTGCGGTCATCGTGACCTTGCCAGTAAACGCATTGCTTATTTTCAGAGCGTTCAAACCGGAAGCGACGTGGCCACGCGCTCTCGCTTTTGTTTATCCGCGGCTTGAGATGTTCCGGATTGTCAACGGCTACGGTCTCTTCCGCGTCATGACCAAAGACCGGCGCGAAATCGTGATCGAAGGCAGCGCTAATGGAATCGATTGGCAGCCGTACGAATTCAAATGGAAACCGGGGGACGTGATGCGCGCGCCCGGTTGGTGCGCGCCGCATCAGCCGCGGCTCGATTGGCAAATGTGGTTCGCCGCGCTTGGATCTTATCGGCAAAACCCCTGGTTCGTCCGGCTCGTCATCTGTCTTTTGCACGGAAAGCCGGAGGTTACACAACTTTTTGAGCGAAATCCGTTCCCGCAGGTGCCGCCGCGTTACGTTCGCGCCAGATTTTATCGCTATCGTTTCACCACCACCGCCGAACATCGGCAAACCGGCGCATGGTGGAAACGGCAGGAGCTGGGCGAGTATTTGCGATCGGTCTCGCTCGAAGATGTCCGCTAAGATCGACATCGCCGCAAACGGTTGAGAGGGCCGTCGTCGCGACTATATTTCCCTCGATGCCGAAGGAAGAGCAGATCGTGATGGAAGGCACGGTGACGCAGGTGTTGCCGGGCACGATGTTTCGTGTCGATCTTGCCGGTCAGCGCAATGTACTCGCACATATCTCCGGCAAAATGCGCAAGCATTTCATCCGCATTGTTCCTGGAGACAAAGTCTCGGTGGAGCTTTCGCCGTACGATCTTACCAAGGCGCGGATCATCTTCCGCGAGCAATAGGTAGGCGCTCGCCGCGGCGAGCGCCGCTACAATTCGAGAGGGGAAACACGCGCATAACGCCCTCCAATTACGTTTTTCGGTAAAGAAAGATTTGTTGGCCCGGCGTTTGCTCAAAATCGGAAGCGCGCGGATATTTGGAGCGAAATTTAACTGGAGAACACCATGGCTGAAGAAAATAAAACACATCGACCGTCTGGGATGGCCGATGCCCAAAATAAATTCGAGAGCAGCAAAACTCACGCGCGCAAGGCCGCCGAAGATCTGCGCTCCGCCGCAGGAGCGATCGCCGGCGAATATCGCGGCAAAGCCGAGCACGCCTGGGACGAAGCGCGAGACAAGGCGGAGCATGCTTGGGGCGATGCCAGAACTCGTGCCCGCACCTTCCAGGACGACGCCGAGCAATACGTGCGCGAAAATCCGACGAAAGCGATTTTCACCGCGCTCGGAGTCGGGTTTGTGCTGGGCCTGATCTTCCGGCGTTAATCGCGCTCCGCCGAATGGCTGGCGAAACCACGCGGTCCCGCGATCCTGCAGGACACGCCGGTCTGCTTAATAATTTGTTCGCGCTGGGGAGCGCGTTGGCCGCTTTTTTCGAAAGCCGCGCCGCGCTCTTTTCCAGGGAGTCGAAGACGGCGCTGGTTCAATTGGTGGTGATCGCCGCGTGCGTGATCGAGGCGGTCATGTTCTTTGCATTCGGGTATATTTTTCTCGTCGCAGCCGCGGTGTTTGGAATCGCGACGGTTACGCACGTCTCATGGATTTTGATCGCGCTTGTCGCGGCCGCCGTGCATTTTGTTTTCGCGTTGATTTTGTTGCTGATCGCGCAGCTGAAAATGAGGAGACCGCTTTTTCGCGCGACGATTGAGGAACTGAAGAAGGATCGGGAATGGCTAGAGAATCTGGACGAAACAACTCCGAACTGAAGGAAGAGATCGCGCGATCCCGTGCCCGTGTGACGCGCGACCTTCGCGGTCTGCGCGATGAATTGGATTTTCCGAAAAGAATTCGGAGATCCTTTCGACGGCAACCGGTTCCCTGGATCGTCGTGACCGCGGTGGCCGGTCTTTTCCTGGTGCTGAGCTTCACCCGGAAGAAAAAAGTTTATGTCGATGCAGTAAAGGCGAGCAAATCGGGCAAGAAACTTCTCGAAGTCGGATTCGTTTTAGGAGCATTGCGAATCGCCGCGACGTTGCTCAAGCCCGTGATCCTAAAATTTGTCGAACGGAAAATGCACGGCTACGCCAGCGGCGCGCGCCCGGCGAAGAAGTGGTGATTTAAGTTTACGCCCGCCAGTGCGCCGCATAACAATCTCGGCGCGCCATGCCCCCAGAACCGACGCAAGATCCTCCTCGTTCGCATCCGCTGTCCCATGTCGATGAATATCTGGCGTTTGGGCTGCGCGGTGGCGCCTCGGACGTTCATCTCGGCGTAAACGCGCCGCCGCTCTGGCGATTGCACGGAACCTTGCAACCGATCTGGCCAGACGCTCCACGTCTTACTTCTGACGATACACTCGCGCTCGCGGAAAAATTCCTGTCCGATTTGCAGAAGACGCAGCTGAACGAGCGCGGTGACGCCGATTTCGTCTACGCCAATAAGTTCGGCCGTTTCCGCACGAGCGTCGTGCGCCAGCGGCTCGGTGTCGATCTTGTCTTCCGGATCATCAACACCAAGGTGCGCACGATGGATGATCTCGGGTTGCCCGAACATCTCAAATTGCTGACGCGCTATCAAAACGGATTGATTCTCGTGACCGGCTCAGTCGGCAGTGGCAAATCAACCACGCTGGCCGCGCTGGTCGAGCAGGTGAACATGGAACGCCGCGAGCACATTATTACGCTCGAAGATCCGATCGAATACGTGCTCGAGCCGAAAGGTTGCCACATCACGCAACGCGAAGTGCACACGCACACGCGCTCGTTCGCGGCCGCATTGCGCGGCGCGCTCCGAGAGGACCCGGACGTGATCATGGTCGGCGAGATGCGCGACTTGGAAACGATTTCTCTCGCCATCACTGCCGCTGAGACCGGGCATCTCGTTTTGGGAACGCTGCACACGGGGAACGCTTCGCGCACGCTCGACCGCTTGCTCGACGTCTTTCCGCCCGATCAACAGGAACAAATTCGGATCATGGTGAGCGAATCGCTGCGTGGCGTGATTAGTCAGCAACTGATCCCGCGGGTGGACGGCCAAGGCCGGGTGCTTGCGCTCGAAACGCTCACCAACACGCCGGCCGTCGCCAACGTGATCCGCGAGGCAAAAACATTCATGCTGCCGGGAATTATTCAGACCGGCAAAAAACAAGGCATGCAACTGATGGACGACGCACTTATCGATCTTTACAAACGCGGGCTCATCAGCGCCGAAGAAGCTTACGCGCGCGCCGACCAAAAACAGGAAATGCGGACACACTTGAAAATTTAACCGCGGATTACACTGATTTAGACGGATGAGCAAGTTGATTCACCAAACGCTGAAACAGATTTGACCACGGATTACACGGATAAAACGGATGAGGAAAATAATTCATGAAGAGCTGAGCGGAGTTATCATCGGTATCGCCATGGAAGTCCTCAATGAATTGAAACCGGGACTCGATGAGAAATTGTATGAGCGTGCGATGACCATCGAGTTACAAAGGCGGGGCCATCGCGTTTCAGTGCAGAGCTCTTTTCCGGTTTCCTACCGTGGCGAACTGATTGGCAATTTAGTTCCTGATTTGATTGTCGGCGACGTGGTAATTGTCGACCCGAAGGTCGTCACTTGTTTTACCGAAGCGCACATCGCTCAAATGATCGGTTATCTAAACATCACCGGGCTAGATCTCGCGCTGCTCCTGAATTTCAAGAATTCACGCCTGGAATGGAAACGAGTCTTGCGCCCGCGTGAAGGCGAGCAAGAAGCTCCTGATCTCCATGTCTGAGATTCAAATCCGTGACATCCGTGTAATCCGTGGTTCAAATGGCTAAACTGGATCAATTTCTAAAAGTGATTGTCGATCAAGGCGGGTCCGATCTGCACATCGGTGAAGGTCAACCGCCAAAGATGCGCAAGCACGGCGACGTCGGCCCGATTCGTGAGAAACCGGTCACGCGCGATGAAGCGATGTCGATGTTGAGCGAAGTTTGCGGCGCGCGGAATTGGAAAATTTTCGAGGAACGCGGCGACCTCGATTTCGCCTACGAGATGGATCGGCACTCGCGCTTCCGCTGCAATTATTTGAAGCAAACAAACGGATACGGCGCGGTCTTTCGTTTGATCCCGACAAAGATCGCGACGCTGGAAGAGCTGGGTATCCCGGCGGTGGTGAAAGAGTTCGGCAATTTGCGCGGCGGTTTGGTTCTCGTCACCGGACCGACCGGTTCCGGCAAATCAACCACGCTGGCGGCGCTGGTCGATTACATTAACCAAAACTTCTCGCGGCACATCGTTACGATCGAGGAACCGATCGAGTTCGTGCACGACAACAAACGCAGCATCATTACCCAGCGCGAAGTGCCGGGTGATTCGGAGTCGTTCCCCGTCGCGCTCAAGGCCGCGTTGCGCGAGGACGTCGACATCGTACTCGTTGGTGAAATGCGCGATCTCGAAACAATCTCGCTCGCGCTCACCGCGGCTGAAACTGGCGTGCTTGTTTTTGGCACACTCCACACGAACAACGCGCGCAAAACAGTCGATCGAATGGTCGATGTTTTCGAGGCGCCGCGTCAGGCGCAAGCCCGCGCGATGCTGGCCAATTCGCTTCGCGGCGTGCTGGCCCAATTGCTTTTGAAAAAAGCGGACGGCTCCGGACGCGTCGCCGTAAACGAAATCCTGATCGCGAACGCCGCCGTCTCGGCCATCATTCGTGAAGGCGCGACCCAAAAACTTCAGGACGTGATCGTTTCTGGAAAAGGGCAGGGGATGCAATTTATGGACGACGCCATTTCGAGGCTCTTGCAAAAAGGCATCGTCACACCGCACGAAGCTTTCATGAAAGCGATCGACAAGAATCGCTTCAAACCGTTTCTGCCGGCCGAAGAGCAAAGCCTCGGCAATGCCGCCGGCGCTGTCCCCGATGACGAGAAGCGTCAACCGGGCAACTTCGTCAAAAAAATCGGATCGCGCACGACGCGACGGTAATTGATGACAATTATCGTAAGGCGTTACCTGACATAGTTTTATTTGCGAATTGATTGTCAACTGGAACCACGTGCGTGAAAATCGGGCTGCCATGAGAAAGACAACCTTGACCTTAACCATTTTGTTTGCGGTTAGCGCGCTGATGTACGCCGGCCCGGAAGCATTTTCCGGCAAAGAAATGAAGCAAGTCGCTCCGGCCCCGGCGCCGGCGTGTTTTAATTGGAGCGGCTTTTACGTCGGTGGCTTTGGCGGCTACAAGTTCAGCAACGTTGATCTCAATCTAGATCTAAGCGGAGGCTGGAACAACATTCCCGGTAGCCGCGATTTGTTTGAATCGGAGGGATCGCGAGATTTGGATAACAGCGGCGGCGAAGCGGGCGGTCTCATCGGGTACAATTTTCAGTGGAACTGCTGGGTGCTAGGTCTTGAGGCTGATGGCGGTTATCTTTGGGCGCGGGACTCAAGGGATTCAGGAACCCTTGTTCCTCCTGATGACATTGGCCTGGTTCACATTCGCAATGCTTTTCAGACGCATTACCTTTTCACGGTTGCTCCGCGAATTGGTTATGCCCTCGGTCGATGGCTTCCTTATGTTACGGGCGGTCTAGCCGTTGGCGATCTGGAGTTGGAACAGAGGATTGACTTTATTGGCGACGGGCCGGGCAGCGGAGAAGGCGGACGCAAAACTCAAACTAACGTCGGTTGGATGGTGGGCGGAGGCTTGCAATACGCTCTGACTGATCATTGGAGCTTGAGAGCTCAATACCAATACATTGACTTGGGAGATATTAATTTTGATAGCAATTTTAGTTTCATCGACTCGCCCTCTCACCATCATGCGGAGCTGACCGAGCACAACGCCAGCTTCGCCATCATGTATAAATTCTAGTCCGCGCGAAGAAACTAACTTCGCCCGCATCGTGCCGCCGGCGCCGTCCCCGACGATAATTGTCGTCAGCTACGCGCGGTCTCGGCAGAACCGTTTGTGCGGGGTTTGGTAAACGCAGCCAACAGCAACGTCACAGACGCGGCAACTACCAGGAGGAAACCGACAACGAAGAGCGGCGCGTCGAAATAGCGTAGGCCCATAAGCCAAAGCAGCGTCAGAGGGAGTGTTGCAACCGTGAGAGCCGTTGTCCGAACGATCACCTGGGCCCAACGATCCGGATATGGCGCGGCATAAAAGGTCAGAAAGCCGAGAGGAAGCAGTAGCACGCCGACCAAAATATGATTCAGAAGCATCGGCGGAATGAGATTGTCGGCCGTACTCTGAGAAACGCTGTGTCGAATGAGGGCGGCGATGTGGGGCGTCGCCACCAAATGCACGGTCCCGAGCAACAAAAGCAGCAACCCGCTTCCTCTAAGTAATCGGACGCGAGTAGATGTGGACATTTGTAACACTTTCTACTTTGAAACTCGCTTACTGCCCACGTTCGCTCGCTGCTTCCATCGCAGCTAATGCGAGTCCGGCTCGGACCCTTCTATGTCGCTCATCCCATTCGCTCCGTTCTACTTTCTACTTTCTTAGAAGGAACGCCAATTGTGAAGCGGCCTCTTTCTCGGTGAGCTTCTGCGCGGCTCTCAGGGCTTCGTTCGGCACCCACTTGGGAAATGGAGTGACCAGCAGTTTGTGCTTGCCCGCACGCGTGTGCACTTCCTTAACAGCAGCAAGCTTGTGCTTGGAAAACCGGCCGGCCAACCTGACAAGGGCGGGCCACAGACGCCGATGGATGTAGGTAATTTTTCCATCTACCAATCGGCACACCAAAACGTCGGGAGAACTGCGAATCGCTCGCGAGAGCCGGAATATCTCGCTTCCCTTCGGATGCGCCCACCAACTACCCCTCACTGGTTCGCCTGCTACCACCTGTGCGAGACTGGGAACGCTGGCGCGTGCCGACTCGACCGCTATCCCACATTTTTTGATCCACGCTAAAGCTTGCTTTGCGTTCATGGATAGGCAACGGACCAGCCGCCTACCGAGAATCGAGCTCGCGGGAGTCGCAAACCGTTATGCTGTGATTATCCGCGAAATTTGCTCGCGGCACGTCGTACGGGGGCCTTGTGAGCATGTTGTTTGCGCTGTTTCGCAGAAGCGTCTTCCAGTCGTGATGTGTCACGCTTCGGCTTTCCGAACGAGGTCCTGCTAGTGAAGTCATGTTTGCGTGGTTTGTGCATGGCTGAACGTCGGTGAGTTGCCCCGATTTGACAATCAGGCACAACATTTAGCCGCCTTGTTCCTGCATTTAGTTGATCTCGTGCGCCCGGGAACTTCGGCAAGAAAGTCGGCTCACGCCCGCCGCGACGATAGTTGTCGTTACCTTCGTTCACGACCGACTGCGTGCATCGAATGTCAAATGTTTAGATTTGACCCCTTGCCCTCTCCACAGCTCAACAAATCAACATCTCAACTTCCCCTACGGCTGCATCGTCTGGTTAGGCTCCTCCTTCTTTCGGCAACTGGGCTGTCCGAAACATCCTGGCCCAAAGCTCCCGATCGCCCGCTGAAAGCACATTCAACTCCTCGAAGAGTTCGCGCGCAAACTCAATGTCCCCGAGTCCACTGGCTGTGATGAGGCCGCGATCCCGCACCGCTGGGGCCTCTACATAATTCTGCGACTCATTGTAATCGGGCACGTGCGACTGCAAATAACTGAGGCCATTACTTGTATGTTGGCGGCCACGCAAGAGGCCGACCCGCGAGATCGCTACGGTTGCAGCGCAGATGGCCGCGA
Source organism: Chthoniobacterales bacterium (assembly GCA_035936875.1). Lineage (GTDB taxonomy): Bacteria > Verrucomicrobiota > Verrucomicrobiia > Chthoniobacterales > UBA10450 > DASYVQ01. The sequence goes on along the minus strand of DASYVQ010000027.1, from coordinate 15,939 downwards.
TTGGAACCTTGCGCGCATCCAACTGCTTCAGTGCTGATTCAAGCTCGGCCTCCATCGGCATATTTTCCCAGCGATCGCCGCCGGGCAAAATGAAAGCGGCCACATCGTTTATGTCTAACTCATCAATCGTGCGTGACGGTGTAATTCGCAGACCTCCCATGGAGATGACCGGATCACGATTAAGGCCGACCGTTTCCACTCGGTAGCCTCCATGCCGCCGGAGCTCGGCCACGGCATGCGCCGGTTCCCAGTCAGCGAACCCTTCGACGACCAGCAGATAGATCGCGCGGTTAGGCATACTTAAAACGATGTCGGTGCATTAGCCTAACGAGAGCAAGCTCAGCCACCGGTGGCCCGCCGCGGCGGGTAAACTACAGCGACATTTTCCATCTCAACAGCTCAACAAATCAACATCTCAACTTCCCCTACTTGCGTTTGAGTCCATCACGAAAGGCGATCGCTTCCTGTTCCACGCGGACAGCGTCCATGACGGGAACCACGGGGCGCGCCTCGAATACAAAAGCAGGCAGCATCGAGCAGAACTTGTGAACCGCCAACGGGTCGTCGCAATCCAACATCATATATCCGCCCCAGTCACCCACTCGTATTACGAACAACTCGATCTTGAAATTGGCGGGCGCCTTCCATTGGGTAAAAACCTCCAGAATCCGTTTCTGCGCATTCTCGTATTCTATCGGTGAACCTTGCGGGCGTTCGGACCAGGTGAGCATGTATTTCATTTGGTATTTTCCTTTATTGTAGTGTCATCGGAACGGTAGTCGTTTAAACGGGCTAACGAAAGCGAGCTCAGCCACGGCTTCCGCCCACGCAACTCCTGCGGACAAGCTGGCAGGACGAGTGACATTTCGAAGCTGATCTCTGACGTCTGACATCTGATCTCTGGTACTGCTGCGGCGTTTGGTTAGGGCTTCGTGAGATAAGCGCTATCATCTTCGTACTTTGCCTTGCCGATGTCGGCTTTTGTCAAATCGACGGTCTCCGGATGCTTGCGAAGGTAGTTCCAGGCGTATCGTTGAATCACCACCGGTGCTTCGAGCGCTGGAAACGTTGAGCTCGCGTACGTCAGGATGCCCTTGGCGATCAAACTGGCCGACGGGGCATAAAGCGCATTGAGGTGTGCGGTACGTTTGTTTTGGACCAAAAAGCTTTGAAGAATTGACTTCTCTTCAACTCCAAGATCCTTGAGATCCCGCTTGGCGAGACGAATGGGCCGACTGAGAAACCAGCATAGAGATGCCAAGTAAGAGATGAAGAAAATAGCCAATATCGAAAAGGCAAGCGTCCATTCTGGACGCAGTTTCGCTGAGCCGAAGACTCCTGCGACGGACGCAATCGTCAGCGCAATCAACAACGGACCGTTCGTATGCAAATGGCCAGCCAGATTCTTTGCGAAGTCCGAAGCTTTCTTAAGATCAGGAAGCGGTGGTATCGACATTGCGTCTTAGCCCTAACGAGAACAAGCTCAGCCACCGCTGATGACAGCGAGCTTTGCTACGGATTTCAATGTTGAAGTGGTCATGTGGAAATTATTCGCGCCGTGAAGCGGTTGGCTGGAGCGCATGGTTAGACCAATTGCACCATAGGATACAGTGCTGCAAATTGTCGCCGGAATGGAGAAGCTTCTGCTGAGTATCGCGCCGAACATGATGGCGCGCTATCAATACGTCCACGACTTGCTCAAATGGGCAGCGAAGTCTGTCGAGGAGATCAAGAGTCATTCGAGTACCGCTGGATATCCTTTGATTGAGCCGCTGCTTTTGTGTTCTCTCGAAAAGGTGGCCCACGAAATTGGATCAGTACCTCTGCTCAGGTTTACGATCAGACTTACATCACTGAACGAACAGCTGAAAAAGACGAATGCCCATGCAGAGGACACCAACTTAAGAATAGACACGTTCTTCACGCTGAAAGACGAGGTGCCAAGCTTGGACACTCAGGTAAAGAGAGCTTTGGCAACGTATGCCGCAAAATCCATCTGTTTGTTTACTGTGCTTGCCATTTTGATTGTTTCGTCGGTGTTGTCACTCTCGCGCTGTGCAGGGTAGGTCAATGATCTTTCGGAAATCGTTTGCGAGCAATTTGCATCTTCTCTGGTCCGTAATATTTGCGGGCCCATGTCGAATTGGGTCTCGCCACACGAATAGCACCAATGACAGGCAATAGGGACATGCCGGGGATAAAAAGCATGATGACGCCAATAACTGCAAAAACACGCTTGCCCTTCATCCAAGAAAAGATGAGAGCCGCGATGTATGCGGCGCAGACAGAGTAACCTAGCGCACCGATAAGCCCGTTCATTAACGAATTCAGCAGCGGATCGGTAATGGTCTTTTCATCCACGAACAGGCCGACAAAAAATCCCGGCACAGCCGCTGCACATATCACTAACACCGTTTTGGGTACTCTGAAGAAGAACGTGCGCTTCGGACGAGCCGGGGCATCCATCCTCGAAGGCAAGGGCGGTGGAACCGACGTCTTAACCGGACGGCCGCAATGCGGGCATGCGGCCGCTGCGGTTGAAATTGGGCGTCCACAGTCTGCGCAGGCAACGAGCGGCATAGGCCTAACTAGAAGTGGGCGGGAAAATCCCGTCTTTAATTACGGGTTTTTCCGGCCTAATCCGGAGCTTTACTGGGAGGGAGGGGGAGAAACACCGCATTCGGTCGCGATCATGTCAGGTTTTGGATTCTCTTGCAAGTCAGGCGGCGTGAGCCGTCCCCTTCGTTGACAAGGGAAAACGCGGATGATACTTTCGCCGACTCTAGGCGAGATGTCGCCCAGGGTTTAGGGTTGCAACGCAGTTAATCAGAAAGATTTGCATACGTTGTTAAACAGTCAGGTTTTGGTGCTGAATCGCCTGTGGCAGGCGGTCAACATCTGCACGGCGCGCCGCGCGTTTGCGCTGGTCTATGCCGGTCACGCCCACGTCGTTTCGTCGGACGACACGAACAATTTTCTGACGCACGATTTCGAAAGCTGGCGCGATTTTTCAACGACTGCGCCGGACCACGAGCTGGTCACAACCATTTCCTGGAAGATCCGCGTGCCTCGCGTGATCGTGCTGCTCTTTTTCGATCGGCTGCCGAAGAAAGAAGTGAAGTTTACCCGCCACAACGTTTTCGAGCGCGACAAGAACACCTGCCAGTATTGCGGAGAAAATTTCGACCGGAACGATTTGAATCTCGATCACGTCGTGCCGCGCGACCGCGGCGGGACGACGACGTGGGAGAACGTGGTTTGCTCGTGCATCCCGTGCAACACCCGCAAAGGCAACCGGCTTCCGCAGGAAGCGCAGATGGGTCTCATTCGCAAACCGAAGCGGCCAAAGTGGCGGCCGTTCGTGCACGTCACGTTTGCGGCGCCGCAGCACGAAAGCTGGCGACACTTTGTCGATCTTGCTTACTGGAACGTCGAGCTAAGCGACTAATCAGCGCAAACGTTTAACCGCGGATTACGCGGATTTAAACGGATCAGAAAGCAAAGCAGGATTCTAATCAGGAAAGCAGGAAAACAGGAAAGGCACCGGCGAACCGCGGATTACCCGCCACGGCGGGCAGGCAGCGGATTTAAACGGATAGTGAAAGAGAAGAATTCCTATCTGGAAACCACGAAGCCAAGAGTTTGGACTGGAACGTGGAACTGAGCGACTGATTGTATCGCACAACGGACGCAAAGGACACAAAGGCCGCAGAATTAGCGGGGCAAGATAAGACGTTGTGACCGTTGTGTTCTTTGTGCGAGCTCATCGGTAATCCGCGGTTAACGCTTCAACGCATCCAAGATCGGCGTCGGGTAAATTCCGAGCCAGATGATCGCAACGATCAGCGCGGTCATCGCGAGACGTGACAAGCCGCTCACGGGGATATTGTCGATCCTGGCCGACGGTTGCCAGTACATGGCGCGGATTACTTTGAGATAATAATAAAATCCACAGGCGACCGTAATCACGCCAACGACGACGAGCGCAGTTTGGTGTTGGTCGATCGCCGCGTAAAAAATGAAAAACTTCCCGAAAAACCCGGCGGTAAACGGGACACCGGCCAGCGAGACCATCGCGATCAACATGGCAAACGCGAGAAACGGCGAACGTTTGGCCAGTCCGTCGAAGTCTGAGATCTCTTCGCCGGTTTGCTGAGCGACGATGATCAAAACGGCGAAGCTGAGCAATGTCATCAGCAAATAAGCGACGAGATAGAACGTGACAGCGGGGCCGTTGATGCAGGCGACGCCGATGAGCAAGTAGCCCGCGTGGGCAATGCTTGAGTAAGCGAGAAGCCGCTTGAGATTGTTTTGCGGAAGCGCCGCGAGATTTCCGTAGAGAACTGTGAGCAGCGCGATCAAAACAAGAAGGCGTTCCATTTTTGGCAGCATCATGAACGGCCGCAATACCCGCAGAAGCACGACAAACCCGACCGCTTTTGAACCGACGGACAAATAGGCAGTCACCGGTGTGGGCGCGCCTTGATAAACATCGGGCACCCAAATTTGGAACGGCACAGCCGCGATTTTAAAGCCGAGGCCGACCAGAACGAGCACCGCGCCGAAGAGCGCGGCGTTCTTGTCGATGTTCGGGTTCGCGAACGCAGCCGTGATGCGTTGTAAATTTGTTTCGCCGGTCACGCCAAAAATCCAGGTGATTCCGTAAACCAGGAACGCCGTGGAAAGCGCGCCGAGGATCAAGTATTTCACGCCCGCTTCAAGCGTGGCCGGATTCCTTCTCGTGAAACTGACGAGCACAAAGAAAGAGACGGTGACGAGCTCGATCGAAACGAAGATGGACACGAAATCGATGGCCGAGACCGTGTACATGAGACCGGCGCAAGTGAGAACGGGCAGCGCAAAAAACTCACCAAGGCTTGATGAAGCCGTGCCATCACTCGCGCGGACGACTGGCGCGTAATCAATCATCATGACGAGCACGAGGATGGTGGTGAGCAGCGAAAATCGTTTGAAGAAGATCGACAACGGGTCGGCTGTGTAAAAACTCCAGAAGCCGGTCGCTTGATCAGTCGGCGCGCTCGGAGTGAGAAAGAAAGTGCCGATCAATACTGCTGCGAGTCCGGCGATTCCGATAAACGCGAAGACCTTCTTGTCGATCTTAGGGGCGAACGCTTCTAACATCAGGATGATCATCCCGAGGACGAGCACGGCAATCTCGAGGCGCGGCGCGGTGATCATGGCTACTTGGTGGCGGTGAGATAATTGCGAAACGCCGGCGAGATGATTCGCACAAATGTGTTTGGAAAAAACCCGTACCAAATCAGCACGCCGATGAGCAATGTGATCGGGACGCGCAGAGCCGGGCGAAGATCGACAATGTTAGTCCAGCGCTCAGCCATCGTGCCCATGAACGTTTTGCGATAGGCGCGCAACATGTAAACCGCGGAGATGACGACGCCCCAAAGAGCAAGCGCGGTCGCGACTTGAAAAATGTGGAAGCGCGACATGTCCCAGCCATTTTGGAACGCGCCGAAAAAAATCATGATCTCGGCGGCGAAATTGGCGAAGCCAGGAAGACCGATGGCAGCGAATGCGGCGAAGCCGAACGCGAGCCCGGCGAACGGCATCACTTTGGCGAGACCACCGAGATCGTCGAAAGCCAGGGTGCCGGTGCGGCTGCGCACTTCACCGGCGATGGCAAAGAGCAACGCGATGGAAAGTCCGTGGGCAAACATCAGCCCGGCCGCGCCGGTCGTGCCGAGAATGTTGCCGCTGGCGATGCCAAGAAAAATGTAACCCATGTGCATCACGCTCGAATAACCCAGCATCCAATCGAGCCGCTTCTGCGCGATCGTGACCAAACCGATGTAGATGATGTTGCCGAGCAAAAGCACGACGAGCAGGTGAGCCCAATAGTGGGCGCCTTCCGGAAGCAACGGAATCGCCAGCCTCAGCAAACCGTAGAGCCCAAATTTCTTGATTACGCCGGCGTGTAGCATCGCGGCCGGCGCGGGAGCGGACGCGTAAGCTTCAGGCGCCCAGGTGTGAAATGGAAAAAGAGAAACGAGAATGCCGAAGCCGAGCAGAAGGAGCAGGTAAATGTTGCGCTGCGCTTCGGGCGCAATCTGATGGGTCACGGCTGCTTCTTGTAACGCGCGAATATCAAAACTGCGCGAAGCCACCGGGACGCTTTGGTAAAGCAAGATCAGACCGATGAGGACGATGAAACTTCCGAGCGTGAGATAAATCGTGATCTTCCACGCGGCCGCGCTGCGATTGCCGGTTCCCCAAATTCCGATGAGCAGAAACGTCGGGATCAAGGCGAGCTCGTGAAATGCGTAAAAGAAAAATAAATCGAGCGAAGCGAATGCGCCGAGCGCGCCGCTGGAGATGAAGAGAAGGCACGCGTAGAACGCCTGCTCATAGTTGTCGATCTTGCCGGTGAACCAGACCGCCGCCAGCGTCACGATGACGGCAAGCAAAACCAAAACGAGGCTCAGGCCGTCGAGCCCAAGCGCGAAATGAATTCGCCAATCCGCAGAAACGAGAAACGAACTGACAAATTGAAATCCGTGTTCCCACCATTCGAAAAAGCTGAAAGCGAGAACGGCAACGAGAAGGTTTGCGCCGGCGGCGAGAAGCGCGGTCAATCGGGCCGGCGCGCCGGCGAGGATCAGGATCGCGGCGACGATCGGGCAGAGAACAAGGAATAAAAGCATCAGCGGAAAATGAACCAAATTAAAGAGCTGTTTGCCCACGAAACACACGAAAAGACGCTAAAATTTTCAAAGCCGGAGGTCGGCGGGTTTCATCCTTGTAAATCTGTTCTGCGTTCTCTTCTTTTCGTGTCATTTGGCGTGTTTCGTAGGCTAAGATTTCTGCTCTGGCGTCAGTGGAAAACGGCGAAATAGATGATGGCAACAATTCCGAGCCCGAATAAAAACGAATAGGCCTGCAGGTTGCCCACCTGGAGCAAACGCAGGAGCGCGCCGAATCCCCATGTGCCGCCGCTCGCACCGCGGACCACGCCGGCATCGATGATCCAGCGATCGAAAAATGCCGAGACGCGGGCAAGCAGCTCCTGCGTCCAGTCGATCAGCCAACCGTAAAATTCGTCGATGTAAAAACGGCGCCGGAAAAGATCGACATTGATCGGATCGCTCGCTCGTTTTCGATAAAGCCAGATCGCCAGGCCCGCGCCCAGGAGCATCGCAACTATTGCCAGCGCCGGAACGATGGCGACCATTTCCTTTTCGTGTGGAACGACGAGAAACTTTTGAGCGAAGAGAGGAAAACCGCCGACGAACGCGAGCAGCGCGAGCAGAATTAGCGGGCCGGTCATTACGCGCGGTGCTTCCTCGCCGGCGCGAGCGAGATCGCTTCGCGCCTTTCCAAAAAACACGACCACCAACAAACGCAGAATATAAAACGCGGTGAGGAAAGCGGTCACGAGCCCGACCACGAAGATCGACATGTTGTGCTCGTAGGCCAGTGCGAGGATTGCGTCCTTGCTAAAAAATCCGCTGAAAGGCGGACAACCGATTAGAGCTAGCGCGCCGATCGTGAAAGTGAAGAACGTGATTGGGAGATTTTTGGCGAGGCCGCCCATTTTCCAAATGTCCTGCTCGTGGTGAAGCATGATGATGATGGAACCAGCGGCGAGGAAGAGCAGTGCTTTGAAAAATGCGTGGGTAAACAAATGAAACATGGCGGCTTCGTTCGATGCCAGACCGACCGCCATGACCATGTAACCGAGCTGCGAGAGAGTGGAGTAGGCGAGGATGCGTTTGATGTCGTTTTGTTGGGTGGCCATCAACGCGGCCATGACGGCGGTGATCGTTCCGATCCAGGCAATGACGATGAGCGCGGTCTGCGATGCCTGAATGATAAACGCGACGCGGACCAGCATGTAAACGCCAGCCGCAACCATGGTGGCGGCGTGGATCAGCGCCGAAACCGGCGTCGGACCTTCCATCGCGTCCGGTAACCAGACGTGCAGCGGAAATTGCGCGGATTTTCCGACGGCGCCGCAGAAAATCAAAAGCGCGGTCACGGTCAGGTAACCAGGGTTGCTCGTGATCTTCGACATCTGGGGAACGATGTCGTCGAACACGATCGATCCGGTGGCAGTCCAGACCATCAAGATTCCGAGCATGAAACCGAAATCGCCGATGCGATTGGTGAGAAACGCCTTCTTGGCCGCCTCGGCCGCGGCGTCGCGTTCGAACCAATGGCCGATGAGCACGTAGGAAGTGAACCCGACCAGCTCCCAAAAAATGAACAACATCACGAAGTTGTTCGCGAGCACGATCCCGAACATGGCGAACATGAAAAGCGACAGCGCGGCGAAGTAGCGTGACTTGCCGGCGTCGTCCCGCATGTAGCCGAGCGAATAAATGTGAATGAGCAAACCGACGCCGGACACGAGCACCAGCATCGTTTTGCTCAGGTCATCGAGAACGAAAGCGAGCGGGACGGTGAAGACTCCGTGAATGTCGATCCACGTCATTTCTGTCGCCGAGATGTTCGTTTGGAGGAAAATCAAACAAGCGCAAACGAAACTTCCGAAGACAGCCGCGATCGAAATGAAACTGCTAAGTTTCTTCGATCGTCGCGCGAACAAAGTGATCGCGCCGGCCGCGATCAATGGCAGGAGCAAAGCGCACCAGGGGACTGGAGTGTTGATCGTGAAATTCATTGGATCAGCCCGCGAATTACGCGAATGGACGCGAATAATCAGAAGGAGACATTTGAGGAATCGTCCTTTGCGTTTGCACGTTGAGTTTTCGCAATGCGCTCGTATTCGAGTTTCGGGTAGTGCCCGAAGTTGACCAACAAGCCAAGGTCAAAACCGGTTGCATGCAGGTAATTGAGTAACTGCGCGCGGTACTCGTCCGCTAATGCGGAGGCGGTTTTCAATTCGAGGATAATTTTTTCGAAGCAGATGAAGTCGGGCTGGTATGTCTGCAGTAGGGTCCGGCCACGATAGCTCAGTGTGAGCGCTGGCTTGGAGATTGCCGGAATTCGTTGATGCTCGAATTCAATTGCCAGACATTCGTGATAGACCGGCTCGAGAAAACCGCAACCCTTCGCGTTGTATACCTCCAAACAGGCGCCCATGATCGCGTAGCTCTCGGTCTTGTAGATAATTTCGGTCATCTTTATTGGCGTTGATTCGCGTCATTCGCGGGTTCAAAACTTCAAACTCGTGATGTCTTCGACATGGGTGGTTTGGCGGGCGCGAAAGAGCGCGACGATGATGGCGAGGCCGACCGCGACCTCAGCCGCGGCGATCGTAATGATGAAAAAGACAAAAACCTGTGCGTTGTAATTCGGCGCGCCGGCTGGATCGATATGGAATCTCGAGAACGCGACCAGCGACAGGTTGGCCGCGTTCAACATCAGTTCCAGCGACATGAAAATGATGATGATGTTGCGGCGCAGCATTACGCCGGCAAAACCGATCGTGAACAGGATGCCGCTGACAATGAGGTAATCGCCGAGTGTGATCATTTATTGTTGCCCACGAAACACACGAAAAGACGCGAAAATTTCAGAGATGCCCATCGACAGGTTCTTGTTTCCTCGGAAGAAGACGTTCGTATTCGATTCCTGGATAATGGCCGAAGTTTGCGAGGAGACGAGAGAAACGGAATTTGCTGGAATGAAAACTCGATTTCTAAGCATTCGTGGTAAACCGGCTCCAAAAATCCACAGCCCTTCTCTTTGTAAACGTTCATACAGGCACCGACGATGGCGTAGCTCTCATCCCTGTAAATCAACTCCATGATTGTCTCTTTCGCGTCATTCGTGTTTTTCGTGGGCCTGGTACTTCATGCTAGCGGAGCTCGCGCCGGCTCAAAACAATCACGCCGATGGTTGCAACCAGGATGACCACGCCAATGATTTGAAATGGCAGATTGAAGTTTCCGAAAAGCAGCAACCCGATGCTGTGGACATCGTCGACTGTCGATCCTGGCATCCGAGGAAAAGTTTGCCGGGCGGGTTTGAAGCGCCCGACCACATAAAAAATCTGCACGAGCAACGCAAACGCGACGACTATTCCACCGGCTGAGGCCACCCAATTGATTTTGCGCAGCTTCTCGACGCGCAAATCGAGCAGCATGATGATGAAAAGGAACAGCACCATGATCGCGCCGGCGTAGACGAGCACTTGAATGATGCCGATGAAATAAGCGTCGAGCGAGATGAAGAGCGCGGCCAGACCGAGAAACGAAACTACGAGATTAAGCGCGCTCGCGATTGGATTGCGATTGATGACGACGGCTGCGCCGAAGACCAGCATCAGAAGCGCGAAGATCCAAAAGAGGAATGCTGGCATCAGAAAATTGCAGATTGCAGATTGTAGATTGCAGATTGAAAGCAAAAGCCGCGACCGTTGCAGCAAAATCTGAAATCTGAAATCTGAAATTTGAAATGGATTCTCATTTCTTCTCGTTCCATTTCAACACCACGCCGTGCATCACGCCGCCGATCTGGAGCAGTTTGTCCTTGTGATGCATCATGTCTTCGCGCGTGAAGCCGGTGATGGCGTAATCTTTGCGCAGATAAATTGCCTGTTCCGGACAAACTTCCTCGCACATGCCGCAGAAGATGCAGCGAATCATGTCGATATCGAATTCCTCGGGATATTTCTCGACCTTGGCGAACCGGTCGGTCACTGGAATTTCGCCCGGAATGATTTTGATGGCGCGCGGCGGGCAAATGAATTCGCAGAGCTGGCAAGCAACACAGCGCACGCGTCCGTCCGCGTCGCGCACCAGCGCGGGAGCGCCGCGATAATGATCGGGCAAGCTGCTGTCCCATTTTTCCTCCGGGTATTGCATCGTCACTTTGGTGCGACCCAAAATCATATTCTTGAAATGTTTGATCGTGATCGCCATGCCGGCGACGATCGCCGGCAGATACATTCGCTCGCGCCAATTGAGCTTCGGACGTGGAACGGTGTAGGCCATTTCTAGAAATGGAAACAGGCGACGATGATGGCGGCGAGGAAGATATTGACCAGCGCGATTTCGAAAAAGAAAAGCCAGCCCAGCCGCATGAGCTGATCGAAGCGGAAACGGGGCAGGGTCCAGCGCACCCACATGAACACGAAAAGGAGCGCGGCGACTTTGGCGAAAAAGACCGCGATGTTGATCAAGCCGAAGATCCATCCATGCGAGCCATCGGGAATTCCGGGAAAATGCCACCCGCCCAGGAACAGAGTAACGATGACGGCCGACCCAGTGATCATGGCCGCGTATTCGCCTAGAAAGAAGAGCGCGAACTTCATCGAAGAATATTCGGTGTGATAACCCCCGGCGAGTTCCTGTTCGGCTTCCGGCAAATCGAAGGGCAATCGATTGGTCTCAGCGAAGATGGCGATCATGAAAACAAAAAATGAAATGATCATGGGAATGGCGAGCAACCATTTGGCCGGATTAGTCCAGTCCCCAACGAACGGCGCGATCATCCAACCGTGCTCGATTTGATAACGAACGACTTCGGTTAGGCGGAGCTGGCCGACGACCAGAAAAATAGGAATGACCGAGAGGCCGAGCGAGAGCTCGTAGGAAATCATCTGCGAACTCGAGCGGACGCCGCCAAGAAACGGATATTTTGAGTTCGAGGCCCAACCGGCAAGGACAATTCCGTAAACGCCGAGTGACGCGATGGCGAAGACGTAAAGAATGCCAACGTTGATGTCGGCGATCACCATCGGAACGCCGAGTAGCGTGCTGCCGAACGGGACGACCGCGATGGTGATAATCGCCGGCACCATGGCGAGACATGGGGCGAGCCAATAATAAAAAGTGTTCACGTTTCGCGGCGTGAAATCTTCTTTGAACAACAACTTGGAAATGTCCGCGATTGGTTGAAACAATCCTGCCGGTCCGACACGGTTCGGCCCAGGGCGATCCTGAATGAATGCACTGACGCGGCGCTCTGCGTAAACTGAGTAGGCGACCATCGGTAAAATCACAACGAAGAGAATCCCGATGATCTTGGCCAGCGACGTTGCGATGAAAAACGAATCCATGTCGATCTTGCGTTAGCGACCTGGTGGTCTTTGAGCCTCCGCTTTTTCAATGTCGCTACGCTTTGGATCGTCCGGCGGAGTAGGCGATTCGTCTACGTTCATCACGGGCACGCCGAGGTCGCCAATCTTGCTTAGACTTAATCCCGCAAATTCAGAAACGCCTTCGCTCATTTGCCGGAAAACGTCCTCGATCGAATAAATTCCGTTGCTGCCGGTTAGCGCTTGGAGCAGGTCGCGCAAAATCTCCCAGTCGTCGCGCGCATCTCCAGGCGGGCGCACCGCGCGATTCAATCGCTGTAATCGGCCTTTGCCATTGATCATCGAACCGCGCTTTTCGGCGAAGCCGGACGATGGAAGCAGGACCGTGGCGCGTTCCGTTGCATCGTTCGACAAAATATCCATGACGATCAACGCACGCAGCTGCGAAAGCTGTTCGGTCGAAATGCCGAAGGCGATTGGATTTTCGCCGAGAATGAGGAGGACTTTCACTTCCCCCGATTTCACCGCTTCAGCAATCGCGGGCAAGGTTTGACCGGGCTGTGAAATCAATCCGAGCAGCAAGCTCGCGCCGTTTGTATTCGGATTGCGATCCTTGCTCAACAAAATGTCGTCGCCCGGACCGGTGCGCGGTACAATGTCGATGTAGCGAACGCCGAGCAATTTCGCAATCTGCGACGTCAACCAAAGTTCTTCATTAGTCATGCGCCCGGAGGCGACGATCGCGATTTCCGAGCCGCTAAATTGTCTCAAGTGCGCCGCGGCGTGCATTATCGCGGCGTTCCAATCAACCGGACCCAGATTTTTTCCTGTGAGAATGCGCGGCTCGAGCAAGCGGTTCTCCGATTCCAGATAATTGAAATTCAACCGGCCGTAATCGCACATCCAGCACGCGTTGACGGCATCGTTCTCGCGCGGTGTCTGCCGGTAAACGATATCTTCGCGCGAACCGATGATGGTGTTGCAGCCCGTCGCGCAACTTGTGCAAATGCTTTTCGTCTCTTTCAAAAACCAGACGCGCATCTTGAATCGAAAATCGCTTGAGGTCAGCGCGCCGACCGGGCAGATGTCCACGGTGTTGAGCGAATAATTATTTTCCAATCGCTTGCCGGGATGCGCCGTGAGCACCGTGTGACTGCCGCGATCGACGAAGCCGAGCACGTCGTCGTTTGCGATTTCCTGGCAAAAACGAATGCAGCGCGAGCAAAGAATGCAGCGCTCATCGTCGAGCGTGACGCGCGGACCGAGCTCCACATTTTTCGGCTTCTTGACCTTGTTCTCGAGAAAGCGTGACGACGCCGTGCCGTACTCGACGCTGAATTCCTGCAGCTCGCATTCGCCGGCCTGGTCGCAAATCGGGCAGTCGAGCGGATGATTGATGAGCAGGAACTCCATCACCCCGCGCTGACATTCTTTCACCAGCGGCGAATTTGTGCGCACGCCCATTCCTTCGGCCACGTCCTGGGCGCAGGAAATTTGCGGACGCGGCATCCAGTTGATCATTGGTTTGCCGTCAGCGCCGAGCTCAGGCCTGCGATCCGGCCCCAGTTTTGGCATGCCCATCTCAATCAAACACATTCGGCAATTACCGGGTGAGCTCAGTTTTTTGTGATAGCAATAACGCGGCACGTAGCTACCGGCTTGTGTGCACGCTTCGATCACGCGCGTGCCTTTTGGAAATTGATGCCACACGCCATCGATCTGGACGTTGAACATTGGCGGCGCAGTGGGTGATTGATCGCTCATTAAAAACGAATCAGGAAAGCAGGAAAAAAGGAAAAAGAAGAATCATAGAACAGCATCATTAAGCTCAGTTTCAGCCGGAATCTCGCGACAAAAGCGTTTAATAGTTAGCGGTGCCGTTGCGAAGTTGAGAAGCAGACCATCCTCAAGATTTGTAGCCTTCAAGTAGCTCCGACCAATTGCGAAATGAACGTCTTCGAGCGCGCTGATCGCCTTCAGCTCCACAATGATCTTGTCTTCGACCAAAAAATCGAGTCGATGCTCGCCAATTTGATGGTCTTTGTAGAACAGGGCGATCGGTTTCTGTCGAATGAATTGAATTCCGCTCAAAGCGAATTCAACTGCCAATGCTTCCTCGTAAATGTTTTCAAGAAAGCCAGGTCCCAGCTCGCGGTGCACGCGGATTGCCGCTGCTATAATTCGATCGGTGAGTTCCCGATTCCGCAACCTTCCTGCTTTCCTGCTTTCCTGATTCATCTGTAAATTTCTGGTTTTCCTGGCTTCCAGATTCATCTTCAGATTGTTCCGGCGGCGCCGGCTTTTTCCCAGCCGGGATCGCGGGCGAGGGGACTGGTTGGAATGGTTTCGCGCTCGATCAATTCTTCCGGCGTATATTCCGGTGGCAGAGGCGGCGGCACGGGTTTCGCGGCGCGCGCGCCAAATTCTTCCGGAAATTTTTCAACGAAACTTTGAGTCGGCCAGGCGCAGGCTTCCCCGAATGCGCAAATCGTTCGGCCGGCAATGTTATCGCCGATTGCTTTCAACGTGCGCGGATCTTCGGTGACGCCGCCGCCGCGCAACATCCGGTCGGTAATTTTTTTCATCCAAAGGGAGCCTTCTCGGCACGGTGTGCACTGGCCGCACGATTCGTGCGCGTAAAATTCGTTGATGTTGTTGAGTGTCCAAACCATGTCGCGCGAATCGTCCAGCACGATCACGCCACCGGACCCGGCCATTGAACCCGCGGCGGCTAGCGAATCGAAATCCATTGGGATCTCGTCGATCGACATCTCCTGTTCGATTGTCGATCCATCGGATTGTTTTTGTTTCAGCTTAAATCGCTCGTCTGCGCGCAAAACTTTCGCGGAGCTTCCGCCGGGGATCACAGCCTTGAGTTGCCGCCCCCATTTCAAACCGCCGGCCATGTCGTAAATGAGTTGGCCCATCGTTACGGCGCCAACGTCGATCTCGAAATATCCCGGCCGCTGCACGTCCCCGCTGACGCAAACGATGCGGGTGCCGGTGTTGTTCGGACGGCCAAGCTGCGCGTATTTGGCGCCGCCCATCGCGATGATGTGCTTCACATGGCAGAGCGTCTCGACGTTGTTCACGATCGTCGGGCACATGTAGAGGCCGAGCACAGCCGGGAAATAAGGCGGCTTGATGCGCGGGTAGGCGCGCTTGCCTTCGAGAGACTCAATCAGCCCGGTTTCTTCGCCGCAGATGTAAGCGCCCGCGCCGCGATGAATGTAAACATCGACATCGAATCCGGAGCCGAGAATGTTTTTACCCAGGAACTTGTGTTCGCGCGCTTCCTCGATCGCGCCCTCGAGGATCCTAGCGCCCTCGGGGAATTCGCCTCTTATATATATGTACGCTGTCCTGGCGTTAAGGGCGAAGCAGGAGATCGCGATTCCTTCGAGCAATTGATGCGGGTCTTCGTGAATGATGTAGCGGTCTTTGAACGTGCCCGGCTCGGATTCGTCCGCGTTGCAGATGAGGTAAACCGGCCTTTTCTCATCCTGCTTGATAAAACCCCACTTCACGCCGCAGGGAAATCCCGCCCCGCCGCGGCCGCGTAAGCCGGATGTCTTTACTTCATTGACGATATCGGTGCGCGACATCGTGACCGCCTTTTTCAATTGTTCGTAACCGCCATCGCGCAGGTAGGTTTTGATGTCGACCTTCCAGTCGTCGCGCCCGATATTTTTGAAAATCAGCCGATGCTCGAGTGGATGTGGCGGGTTGAGGTACGGTCTCACCGGTTCCTGCGACAAGATCGACATCGCATTTTCCGGCTGCACGTTTTCGTGTAGTTCGTCATTCACCATGCAGACCGGTGCGGTACCGCAACTGGCCAAACATTCTACAAACTCGATGCTGTAGTTTTCATCAGCACCGGCCTCTTCACGGAACTTTTCCATGATCCGATAACTGCCGGCCATCGCGCAACTGAGGGTTCGGCAAACGCGAAT
>DASYVQ010000026.1:0-8595 GCA_035936875.1 Chthoniobacterales bacterium | reverse complement strand
AGTGACGCAAAAAGGCCGGAAGAGGAATGGCGCCGTTCTGAAGCGGGGCTTTCTCGAGCAGTCCACGTAGTCCCAAGGCAACCTGGCCAGCGATGAACGCGTAACAATCGCGCCAGAGATCGATCCAGGGTGCGGCGTCGTTGGCAACCTCGGTGATTAAATTTTCGCCGATCGCAAAACGGCATTCGCGAAAACATTCTTCACCGATTGGATTGAAGGCAGAATAAAGAAAGCGGTCTGAAGTCTTGCGCGGGGTGCCGAGCTGCTCGAGTCGCTCGCGCGCTTCATCCATGATTTCGATGCGGGACGCCGTTTCCTTTGCCTGAGCAAATTTGGCTGGCAACGCCACGATCGGCTGGAGCAAGTCGAGCCATCGTGCGCGGGCTGGAGTCTCTCGCCAACGCGAGATGTCTGAGATTAAGACGTCAAAAGCATGCGGCTCGAGAGCGGGAACTTCGACTTCCCAGCGGATGATGTTCTGTTGTGCCAGCTGTTCGAGTAATTCGATTTCGACGCCTAACGAGTAGGCTGGCGTTGTACCGTCACAGCGGCTGAGGAGCTTGAGTGTCTTAGGATCGAGCGGGGCGGTTTCGCCGGTCTCGGTAAAGACAAATCGATTGCCATCAATTCGACCGTTTGGATGGAGCCGGGGCGAGAGCTCAGGGCGAATGTCCGAGTCGGCATTCAGTGCAGCCGCGACGCCATGCGCAGTCCAGCGCTCGAGAAAAGATTCCCGTTTAGGGATACCCGGAACGGGTGCAAACTTTAAACGGGAGATCCCCCGCTCGACCGTTCCCCAGCCTTCCGGTCCGAATTCGCTCAACGAATCGTCCTTCGCGCAAATGCGCTGCAAATACAAAAGCATCGTCCGCTCGTGGGCGCGCGCCTGTTTGTTGCGCGGCTGAAAAGCGCTAACGGTAGAAGAAAATTGCTTGGCCAGACGTTCGTACAACCCTTCCGCGGCGAAGACAAGGTAAGCCGGCAAGATCGTTCGAGCAGCTTCGAGAAGAGCCCCGCGCGCAATCTCGAGCTCGCGCTGAAGTGCCTGGTCAAAATTTGCTTCAGCGACGGCCAGGTTTGACGCGCACTCCCAGCAGATGGCGAATGCGCGGGAGGGCGGATCAGCTATCGGCGGCACCGTGCCGGACCGAATCGCTTTATGCCAGGCGCGAAATACTTCTTTGGAAAGACCGTGCCGCCGCGAACGAAGAATTTGCTCGACCTCTGACTTTGCTCTTGCGAATTCTTCCTGCCGAACGAGTAATTCGCGAGCGGCTGCGGATGTCCCTGGCGTGGAGAGTCGCTCAATCGGCTCGAATGGCACACCGGCAATGCGGATCAAAAAAATTGGCGCGACGCGGTAGGACACGCGTTTAGCAAAACCAAACGCGTGAGAACTGACAAGTTAAACCCGGAAAATTTTCCGAGCAGCTCAGCTATTTTGCAGCGGCAGGCGAATAGTGAAAGTGGTGCCGGCGCTCGGCGTGCTGTCGACTTTGATGGAGCCGTTGTGGTCTTCGACAACTTTTTTGGTGATATAAAGTCCCAGGCCCATGCCGTTCCTCGCCTGTTTGGTAGTGAAATATGGATCGAAAATTTTCGTTACCTGCGCAGGAGTAATTCCGGCGCCGGTATCTTGGATGCCAAGATCGACATAGAAATCTTTCTGCATGCAAGTGATCTTAACTGAGCCTTTTTTCTCCGCTGAGGCCTGAACGGCATTGATAATCACGTTCTGGATGGCGCGGTTGATTTGCACTGTATCGCCAAGAAGTATGCACGGGTCGTCGCAGATGGTGGCGCTCAACTCGACGCCACTTTGAGCAGCCATGCCAGTGATGCCTTTAACGACTTCCCGGAGAATTGCCGAGATCGAGATCGGTTTGGGCGGTGAAGCTTCCACGCTTCCATAACTTTGCCACATGGTGAGCAGCTCGCGGCAAAGGCGAACATTTTGTTCGATAATGTTGAGCTCTTTGACAGACGTGGCGTTTTCGCCAGCGGCACCGTTCTCCGGCTTTTCGGACTCGAGCCGCTTGGCCAGCAGCTGGACATAACCCCAGACGATCGTGAGCGGATTACCAAGATCATGCACGAATTCGGCGGAGGCCTGACCGAGCGCGGCAAGCCGCTCTTTCTGCGCGAGTTGTTGGAGCAACCGATTATTTAATTCTTTGATCTCGGCGGCGGCGTGCTCGGTGGTTCGATGAACCCGGGTCCGTTCAACATTGCGGCCGATCACCTCCTGCATTTCGTGGGCGTCGAACGGCTTGCTGATGTAATCATTGGCGCCAAGCCGGAGAGCCTCTTTTGCGGTATCGAGTGCGCCGAAACCGGTCAGCATGATAACGGAGAGATGAGGATCTATTTCGCGAATCCTGCGCAGGCCTTCGATGCCAGTCATCCCTGGCATGCGAATATCCATGACGATGGTATCGGGCTGTTTTTCCTTGAGAAGTTTGAGGCCTGCCTCGACACAATCGGCGGTGTGGACCTGATAAGTCGGCTTCAAAAGCATCCGCAAACTTTCCCGGGGACCAATTTCATCGTCAATGACGAGAACTTGGGGCTGATCGGTCGCTGCGGTCATAGTGCGTCGGGGTGCCTAGGAGCTAGGGGCATGCCGCAAAGAGGCGGATACGCAAGAAAATTGTCCCGAAAAGCCATGGGAAACGCTGCGGAAGGTTGAAACAGAAATCGCTGGCACGCAAGGTGCAACTTGTGAATAACTTGCAAAATTGGTCAATAACTTCGTCTGCCGGGCCGCAAAAAATATAATGACTGTGTTTAATGTAGCGTTTAGAATGCGGGGTGACCTGTTCGTGGCTCCGAAGATCGACAAGTACTTCTTATCTCTGAGACCTCGCGCGACTACTCCACCGGCAGAGTCGAATTCGCATAATTATCTGCGCGAAGGATTCGTCGCGCTCCAAAGGAGCGGTGGAAGATGAAACGGAATCGCGTCGTCATCACCGGTATGGGAATTTTGGCCCCGAACGGAATCGGAATCGAAGCATTCTGGGAATCAATCCTTGCCGGCCGCAGCGGCATCGGACCCATCACATTATTCGATGCGTCGGAATTCAAAAGCCGCATCGCCGGCGAGGTAAAAGATTTCGACCCACTCGAATACATGGATCCTGGATGGAAGCCAAGGCGAATGGCGCGACATACACAACTCGCGTATGCCGCAACACAGATGGCTCTGAAGGACGCAAATTTCGATCCAAAGGCCGAGAAATCTGGCGCAGTGCTGCCCGTTTGTGTGGGAGTAAGCACGAGTGCAATGGACGTTCTCGAACGTGGATTCCGAGAGCTGGAGGAGCGGGGACCGCGAGGAGTGAATCCAGGAGTTGTGCGCAATTGCCAACCGCAAGCTGTGGCACACTTAATTGCGGAGAAACTCGGGGTCGAAACTGAAACGATAACGGTTTCTTCCGCATGCCCCTCTGGCATTGATGCGATCGCCTCAGCTGCAGCGCGCATCAAATCTGGAGATGCAGACATCGCGATTGCCGGCGGGGCAGACGCGCACGTAACGCCGTTGGCAATGGCATCTTTTGCTTCCGCCGGGCTAAGTTCGTTCGCGAATGCTGATCCGGTTCATGCAAGCAGACCCTACGATGCCGCAAGTGATTCAGGGGTAATTTCCGAAGGTGCGAGCATACTCGTCGTGGAAAATCTCGAGCGTGCAATTGCGCGGGGGGCAACACCGTACTTGGAGATCACCGGCTATTCGGCGCAAACGGATCACGATCCGGATGACCCATGCGACGGTCTTGAATCAACGATGCGGCTCGCATTAGCAAACGCTTCGCGCTGCGTTGAGGAAATCGACTACATTTGTTCATACGGCCCGGGGCATCCGCTGCTCGATGTCGCAGAAGTACGAATGATCCGCCGAGTTTTCGGCTCGGTCGCGGACCAAGTTCCAGTGAGTTCAATAAAAGGAGTAACCGGAAATCCGTTGGCTGCTGCAGGACCATTTCAGATAGTCTGCTGCGCTCTGGCTTTCAGGGATAACCTAATCCCTCCGACCGCGAATCACGAGGTCCCAAATTTCGACTGCGATCTTGATTTCGTGCCAGGGAAGGCGCGAAAAGCACGACTGAATTGTGCACTGATCAACGTCCGTGGTTTGGGCGGCGGCAATAGCAGTATGGTGGTAGAAAGGGTTTCAACTGAGATATTCACCGGAAGCGCTAGGGAGGCGACACGCAGCTTCGGTTTAAATGGTGTTACCGCCAAATGACAAGCGCCACTATTCCAACGGTCGGAGCGCTGTTAGTTCAACTAGCTCTCGGTCTAGCGGTATTCCAAGCGAATCGCCACAGACGGGCAAATCAATGCTTCTTGCTCCTTTCGCTAGTAATCGACGCTTGGCTCGCGAGCCTTTACTTCGCCATCACTGCCAATAGCGCTGAGGTCGCGGACTTTGCCATTCGGGAAGCTTCGGCTGCCGGCGCTCTATATCTGGCAACGTTGAATCTTTTGCGTCTCTCCATCTCGCAAAAGCACCATAGTTGGCGCGCGATCCTTCGCGATTCTCGAATCTGGCTGCTCGTTACCGGCGGCATCGTGATTCTCTGCCAGACAAAAGCTTTTTTAAAAGGCGCAGAGATAGCCCCTTTAACTGGCGCACCCAATCCCGTTTATGGACAGGCCGTTTATATCTACGCAACGTTCTTCATCGTCGGCTTCATCGCGCTCATCATCAATTATTGGCGCGATCTGAGAAATACCAGTGGCGGTGACCGCGCAGAACTCGCTTTCATCCTGATTGGCGCCGTCTCAGGAGTCGCCATCGCGCTGCTGCTTACGTTCGTCCTATATCCTTTAATTGGTCAGTCAAAGTCACTCTGGTTCGCACCGTTCCGCGTCGTCGTGATCAGTGTGGTAATTGCCTACGGCATCGCGACACGAAAGATCATGGATGTCGGAACGCTGATTCGACGAGTGATTTCATACGTCCTTCTGGCGGGATATCTTCTTGCTCTTTACGCCATCGTTTGGTGGTTGGCGACAACGGCTTTGCAACATTCCGTCGCCAACGCTCATTCGATTGCCCATGTCACCGCGGCCATTGTGATTGCCTTCGCGATGGCTCCGGCGCGAGGAATTTCACAACGTCTGGCCGAACGCCTTTTTATCAGTACGCAAAGACTCGACTTCGGCGCGACGATGAAACAAGCAGCGGCAATTCTGAAATCGGTCACGACCCTGCGTGAACTGCTCGAACGCTTCGCAGGGACAATTGCGCAAGCAGTAAACACGAACCGGGTCCTAATTTTGCTCGCGCAGAAGGACGTTTACGCGCAACACCATCCGCCCCCTACGCGCGAGAGCGGGATTGATCTTCCCAAAGACCACCCCCTTGTTTCCTATCTCTGCACTTCGGGTCAGCCGATCGTACTTGATGAGCTGCATCGCATTCGGCCCACGCCCGAGCTGCACCGCGTCGTCAGCCAAATGCGCCATCTGAATGTGTCTGTGGTGATGGGAATTTTCGCGCGCGACCAGCTCGAGGGAGTGATGCTGCTCGGCCCGCGCCTTTCCGGGCGAATTTACGGCAGCGCCGAACAGAACGCGCTCCAGGTTCTTTGCGGCCAGCTCGCCGTCGCCATTGAAAACGCGGAACTGTTCACCGAAGTACAGAACGCGAAGATTTACAACGAAACGTTGCTGGAAAATCTCACCAGCGGCGTCATCGCCGCCGGGATCGACGAACGCATCACCGTCTTCAACAACGAGGCTGGGCTAATCACCGGGCTCAATTCCGAGGCGATGCCGGATCGCTCGTTGGATAATCTCCCGAATCAGCTGGGTGCACCGCTGCGCGACACATTGCGAACAGGCGAAAGCCAGGAAAGTGGCGAGATCAGTCTGCGCGTGGGCAATCAGGACGTGATTGTGCGCACGAGCACACAAATCTTTCATGGCGAAGGCGGACAAGTGCTCGGCGCCTTGATGGTGCTGACGGACATCACAGCGATCAAGCGTTTGGAATTGCAAATACGCCGCAGCGATCGACTGGCCAGTCTCGGCACGCTCTCGGCCGGAATGGCGCACGAAATCAAGAACCCGTTGGTGTCGATCAAGACCTTCGCGCAATTGCTTCCGGAGCGTTATCAGGACTCTGACTTTCGGGAAACCTTTTCCAACCTGATCGGGCACGAAATCGATCGGATCGATTCTCTGGTCAACCAGCTGCTTCGTTTCGCGCGACCGACTAAACCGATCCTTAAACAACTGCACGCGCACGAAGTTCTGGAAAAATCGCTTCTGCTCATTGGGCACCGTTTATATCAAAAGGAGATCAAACTAACTCGTTCCTGGGAGGCGGATGTTGATACAATCCGGGCCGATTCCGACCAGCTCGAGCAAGTCTTTCTTAATTTTTTCCTCAACGCCATCGATGCAATGAAAAACGGCGGTGAACTCATCGTCAGCACCCAAATTCGCAACGATGAAGCATGGCTCTCTAACCTCAGCCAGAGCAACGGGGAAACGCGGGAAGCGCTCCGAATCACCATCCGTGACAACGGAGAGGGAATTCGCAGTGAAGATATTCCACACGTCTTCGATCCATTCTTTAGCACAAAAGATTATGGTACCGGGCTGGGCTTGTCGGTAGTGCACGGAATCATTCAGGAGCACGGCGGTCAGGTCGAAGTCGAAAGCGAGCTGAAAAAGGGAACCGCCTTCCATATCTTGCTCCCGCTGGTCAGGCTCGAGAGCCAGGTGGTGGCGGCATGACTCCTTCGCCGGTCTGCATTTTATATACGCAGGACCCGGGACTCCTGCGGCGAGTAAAGGCCTTTGTCCGCACCACCGCACAAGTTCGACATGTGACCGATGCCGACCGCCTTGATGCCGTTCTGCAACAGGCAAGCCCGGCCCTACTTGTCATGGATCTCCGTGCCAAGGAATGCCGCGATCTCATCGATCAAATTCAAAACGACTGGCCCGAGGTTTTAATCATTGCTCTCGGCACGGCGCGCTCCGAGCCGTTGCGGGACACCGAGCAAATTGGAATTTACGCCGCCGAAGACTTGGAAATCGATCGCCGCCGTTTCCAGGCGTTGACCGCACGCGCTTTCGATTATCTCAAAGTCTTGCAAGATAACCGCGACTTACGCGAAACATCGACAAGCCCTCAGGTGGCAAAGTCGTCCGTTCGGCCCGAGACCGGGCCAGAGCGATATGACGCCGGCCCGTCATCGTCGCTAATGCGATTCCCGCGTCTGTTTCGACGCTTCGACAACTTGGACGCGTTAATCACCAGTATTGTGGAGGGAGTCGCCGACGCCGCGCGCGTAACTCGCGTTGGCCTTTTCTCGCGCGTTCATCGGGGCGATGGCTACCGTCTGCGCGCCGGGCTCCGTTGCTTGCCCGAGACATACGAACTGGAATTTAGCGAGCGCGAACCGCTCGTGCGCTGGTTTGAATTACACGCGCATTTGATTTCTCGCGCCAACCTTGGACAAGCACGCGATCAAGGCCAGCGCGCGATCATGCGGCGCGCCCTCGACGCTTTCGGCGCCGAAGTGATCGTGCCGCTTTACGCGCGCGGCCGCATCATCGGTTGGATGTTTTTCGGGCACCGCATCACTGGACAGGGTTTCAATTACCAGGATCTCGAAGATTTAATGATGCTGGCGGAGCAGGTTTCCACCGTGCTCGAGAACGCGTTACTTTACGAAGAGGCGACTCTGCAAAAAACTTTGGCGGAAACGCTCCTGAAATCGATTCCGCCCGGTATCGTCGCGATTGATGAGGACGCGATTGTTCGCTGGTTCAATCCGAGGGCCGAGCAAATCCTCGGCCTATCCAGTTCCGATGTCCTGAACAAACCTGTGGAAGCGGTCGGCACCAGACTCGCGAGCTTGTTGCGCGAGACTCTCGACTCAGAGGCGGCGTTGCCGCCGCAGCCGTGGATCGACATCAACACGCGTCGGTCTCTTTCGGTGGAAACGCGCCGCCTGGCCGATCAACACACGCAGCTCGGCGCCGTCGCAGTTATCAATGATCTCACGGCCGAGGAAAATTTGCGCGACAAGCAAGCGTTGGTCGACCGGGCCGCATTTTGGACCGATCTCGCAGCCAGCATGTCGCACGAGATTCGCAATCCGCTCGTCGCCATCAAGACTTTCGCGCAACTTCTTCCCGAACGTTTTGATGACGCGGATTTCCGAAAAGAATTCAACGAGATCGTCGTCCAGGAGGTCGACCGCCTGGACAAGATCATCACCCAAATCAACAGCTTTGCCCACCCACCGGAGCTCGTGCTCAAATCAATTGATTTGCGCGCGCCCGTGAAAAAGGCAGTCGAAATCGCGCGCTCCCGCTTTGGCGTGAACGGCGGCGTGGAAGTGGAAACTTCCTTGCCTGCCAATTTGCCACGCGTGCTCGGCGACGAAACAGCCTTGGCGGAGGCCTTTGCTCATCTTGTAGTCAATGCAGCCGAAGCGAGTTCCGTTCAGAGTAAGCCCCGCATTTCTCTTGCCGCGAAGCCAGTGCGCGAACGCGGCCACCCGAGCGGGGTCGTCATCACTGTGCGGGACAATGGAAAAGGGATCGCGCCGGAGATAAAGG